>NZ_JAGSOG010000010.1 GCF_018139695.1 Actinospica durhamensis
GGCGGGCCTGGGCCATCGCGATCGGCCTCGTGCTGCTGCTCGCCGCGGCCGCGGCGGCCCTCGCGCTCTGGCTCAACCACAACCGCGCCAACCCGGCTCCGGTGGTACCGCCGGTCACCGGCGTGAGCACGAGCGGGGCGGACACGGTGAGCATCTCGCCGGCGCCCACCACCAGCAGTGCCGCGCCGTCCACCAGCGCTCCGTCCTCGCCGAGCCCGTCGCCCAGCCCGACCCCGTCGGCCACCAGCGCCTCGCCGAGCGCCTCGCCCTCGCCGAGCCCGTCCGCGAGTTCGCCCCCGGCGAGCCCGTCGGCCGTGACCCCGTCGTCCACGGGAAGCGGCAACGCGGGCGGGAGCGCCGCGCCGGTGGTCTCGCCCAGTGCGACGGGCACGACGTGAGCCTGAGCGGGCGTCACGGCCTCGGATAACCCTGTGCGGCCGGGTCTCGACGCATGAGACAATGGTCGCGGCGGAGCACGCCGAGGCGCCGAACCCCGGAAACCGGTCGTTTTGACCGGAAGGCGGGTGCGTCGGTAGGCTCTCGCCTGATGCTGGGGTTCCCCCGGCTTTGCCCGTGTGCGCGCGTACCCCCGGGGGCTGCCCCAGGACACTGCGATGGCCGTCCGGTAATGGACCGCACGGGGCTTGGTTGACTCCTTACGTCGCGCCACGGCGCAGCGTGAGTGGGGCGACACACCCGACCTCGTGGGCGGGAGCAAGCACTGCGAAGCCGGACAAACCCCCAGCATGACCCAAGCATCCGCGAGGATGCGAATTCGCCAGAGGACGCCTGGCGGCCCGCACCGTGTTCCCCGGAACACCGGGACGGGTCGGCCGAAGGCTTGGCTGAACGGAAGACGGAGACGTAGTGCCTACGATCCAGCAGTTGGTCCGCAAGGGCCGGCAGGACAAGGTCTCAAAGACCAAGACTCCTGCACTCAAGGGCAGCCCGCAGCGGCGCGGAGTGTGCACGCGTGTGTACACCACCACCCCCAAGAAGCCGAACTCCGCCCTGCGCAAGGTCGCCCGCGTGCGCCTTTCCAGCGGCATCGAGGTCACGGCCTACATCCCCGGCGTCGGCCACAACCTGCAGGAGCACTCGATCGTGCTCGTGCGCGGTGGCCGTGTGAAGGACCTCCCCGGCGTGCGGTACAAGATCATCCGCGGCTCGCTCGACACCCAGGGTGTCAAGAACCGCAAGCAGGCCCGCAGCCGCTACGGCGCCAAGAAGGAGAAGAAGTAATGCCTCGTAAGGGTCCTGCCCCGAAGCACCCGGTCGTCATCGACCCGGTTTACACCTCTCCGCTGGTGACCGCGCTGGTCAACAAGGTTCTGCTGGACGGCAAGCGATCGACCGCCGAGCGCATCGTCTACGGCGCCCTCGAGGGCTGCCGCGAGAAGTCCGGTACCGACCCGGTCATCACGCTCAAGCGGGCCTTGGAGAACGTCAAGCCGTCCATCGAGGTCAAGTCCCGCCGCGTCGGCGGCGCGACCTACCAGGTGCCGGTCGACGTCAAGCCCGGCCGCTCGAACACGCTGGCCCTGCGCTGGCTGGTCAGCTACTCCCGCGCCCGTCGCGAGAAGACGATGACCGAGCGGCTGATGAACGAGCTTCTGGACGCTTCCAACGGTCTGGGCGCCTCCGTCAAGCGACGCGAGGACACCCACAAGATGGCGGACGCCAACCGCGCGTTCGCTCACTACCGCTGGTAGTAAGGGGTATCGGGCCGCTGACGGCTGTCACGCGGCGGCGGCCCCCCGCCCCCTTGAGCATCAACCCTCTCGACTCGCGAAAGTAGACGAGCCACCATGGCCACGAACGCCGCCGTAGACCTCTCGAAGGTCCGCAACATCGGCATCATGGCGCACATCGACGCCGGTAAGACCACCACGACTGAGCGCATCCTGTACTACACGGGCATGAGCTACAAGATCGGTGAGGTCCACGACGGCGCCGCCACCACCGACTGGATGGAGCAGGAGCAGGAGCGCGGCATCACCATCACCTCCGCCGCGGTGACCTGCCACTGGAAGACGGACGACGTCGACCACACCATCAACATCATCGACACCCCCGGTCACGTGGACTTCACCGTCGAGGTCGAGCGCTCGCTGCGCGTCCTCGACGGCGCGGTCACCGTGTTCGACGGCGTCGCCGGCGTGGAGCCGCAGTCGGAGACCGTGTGGCGGCAGGCTGACCGCTACGGTGTGCCCCGAATCTGTTTCGTCAACAAGCTCGACCGCACCGGCGCCGAGTTCCACCGCTGTGTGGACATGATCGTCAGCCGCCTCAACGCCATCCCCCTGGTGATGCAGCTGCCGATCGGTGCCGAGGGCGACTTCAAGGGCGTCATCGACCTCGTGAAGATGAAGGCCCTGATCTGGAACATCGAGGCCAAGCTGGGCGAGATGTACGACGAGGTCGACATCCCCGCCACGCACGCCGAGATCGCCGACGAGTGGCGCAACAAGCTCGTCGAGACCATCGCCGAGAACGACGACGAGCTGATGGAGCTGTTCCTGGAGGGCACCGAGCCCACCATCGAGCAGCTGTACGCGGGTATCCGCCGCGCCACCCTCGCCTCGAAGCTCACGCCGGTCTTCTGCGGCACCGCGTTCAAGAACAAGGGCGTGCAGCCCCTGCTCGACGCGGTCGTGCGCTACCTGCCCTCGCCGCTGGACGTCCCCTCGATCGACGGCCACGCCGTCGGCAACGAGGAGGAGATCCTGCACCGCAAGCCCTCCGACGACGAGCCGCTCGCGGCGCTGGCGTTCAAGATCATGAGCGACCCGCACCTGGGCAAGCTGACCTTCGTCCGGGTGTACTCGGGCCGCCTCGAGGCGGGCTCGCAGGTGCTCAACTCGGTCAAGGGCCGCAAGGAGCGCATCGGCAAGATCTACCGCATGCACGCGAACAAGCGTGAGGAGATCCCGTTCGTGGGCGCGGGCGACATCGTCGCCGTCATGGGCCTGAAGGACACCACGACCGGCGAGACGCTGTGCGACTCGTCGAGCCCGGTGGTCCTGGAGTCGATGACGTTCCCGGCGCCGGTCATCCACGTCGCGATCGAGCCGAAGACCAAGAGCGACCAGGAGAAGCTGGGCACCGCGATCCAGCGGCTCGCCGAGGAGGACCCGTCCTTCTCCGTGCGGACCGACGAGGAGACCGGCCAGACGATCATCGGCGGCATGGGCGAGCTCCACCTGGAGATCCTGGTGGACCGCATGCGCCGCGAGTTCAAGGTCGAGGCCAACGTCGGTAAGCCGCAGGTGGCCTACCGCGAGACGATCCGCCGCGTGGTCGAGAAGACCGAGTACACGCACAAGAAGCAGACCGGTGGTTCCGGTCAGTACGCGCGTGTGATCATCAAGCTCGAGCCCCTCGAGGGCGGCGCCGACGGCGACAGCGGCTACGAGTTCGTCAACGCGGTCACCGGTGGCCGTATCCCGCGGGAGTACATTCCCTCGGTGGACGCCGGTGCCCAGGAGGCGATGGAGTTCGGCGTCATGGCCGGATACCCGCTGACCGGTGTGAAGATGACCCTCCTCGACGGTCAGTACCACGAGGTGGACTCGTCCGAGCTCGCGTTCAAGATCGCCGGTTCGATGGCGTTCAAGGAGGCTGCCCGCCAGGCCAGCCCCGCGATCCTCGAGCCGATGATGGCGGTCGAGGTCACGACCCCCGAGGACTACCTCGGTGACGTGATCGGCGACCTCAACTCCCGCCGTGGCCAGATTCAGGCCATGGAGGAGCGGTTCGGCGCCCGGGTCGTCAAGGCCCTGGTTCCGCTGTCCGAGATGTTCGGCTACGTCGGCGACCTGCGGTCGAAGACCTCCGGCCGGGCCTCGTACAGCATGCAGTTCGACTCCTACGCCGAGGTTCCGCGGAACATCGCGGAGGAGATCGTCAAGAAGGCGCGCGGCGAGTAGCCCAAGCCGACCCACCTGATCAATCCAATGCCGCCGGGGCAATCCAGCCGTCCGGCACCGCACCAGTCCACAGGAGGACAAAGTGGCGAAGGCGAAGTTCGAGCGGACTAAGCCGCACGTCAACATCGGCACCATCGGTCACATCGACCACGGTAAGACCACTCTTACCGCGGCGATCACCAAGGTGCTGCACGACAAGTACCCGACGCTGAACCAGGCGTCGGCGTTCGACCAGATCGACAAGGCTCCCGAAGAGCGTCAGCGCGGCATCACCATCTCGATCGCGCACGTCGAGTACCAGACCGAGAAGCGTCACTACGCTCACGTGGACTGCCCGGGTCACGCGGACTACATCAAGAACATGATCACCGGTGCCGCCCAGATGGACGGCGCGATCCTGGTCGTGGCCGCCACCGACGGCCCGATGCCGCAGACCAAGGAGCACGTGCTGCTCGCCCGCCAGGTCGGCGTCCCCTACATCGTCGTGGCTCTGAACAAGTCCGACATGGTGGACGACGAGGAGATCCTGGAGCTCGTCGAGCTCGAGGTCCGCGAGCTGCTGTCCGAGTACGAGTTCCCGGGCGACGACGTGCCGGTCGTGCGCGTCTCCGCGCTCAAGGCGCTCGAGGGCGACGCCGAGTGGGGCGCGAAGCTGCTCGGCCTGATGGACGCGGTCGACGAGTCGATCCCGCAGCCGGAGCGCGAGACCGACAAGCCGTTCCTCATGCCGATCGAGGACGTCTTCACGATCACCGGTCGTGGCACCGTCGTCACCGGTCGTATCGAGCGCGGCATCATCAAGGTGAACGAGACCGTCGACATCGTCGGTATCCGCACCAACAAGCAGTCGACCACCGTCACCGGTGTCGAGATGTTCCGCAAGCTGCTCGACGAGGGCCAGGCCGGCGAGAACGTCGGTCTGCTGCTTCGCGGCATCAAGCGCGAGGACGTCGAGCGCGGCCAGGTCGTCATCAAGCCGGGTTCGGTCACGCCGCACACCGACTTCCTCGGCCAGGCGTACATCCTGTCCAAGGACGAGGGTGGCCGTCACACGCCGTTCTTCAACAACTACCGTCCGCAGTTCTACTTCCGCACCACGGACGTCACCGGCGTCGTCACGCTGCCCGAGGGCACCGAGATGGTCATGCCCGGCGACAACACCGAGATGTCGGTCAAGCTGATCCAGCCGATCGCCATGGAGGAGGGCCTGCGCTTCGCCATCCGCGAGGGCGGCCGTACCGTCGGCGCCGGCCGGGTTGTCAAGATCGTCGCCTAGTCTTCGGACCAGGACGTCGATCGAGGACCGGTAGTCCTCAAACGGCCAAAAGGCCCCCGATTCCCGCGAGGGAGTCGGGGGCCTTCGTCGTTTCCGCACTATCCCAGCGCGTCTACCTGGGTTTGGGAGAAAGCGCCGGTGAAGACCTCGATCGCGCTCAGCTCGCCGTCGAGGTCCTGCGAGGGCTGCCCGGTGGCGTTCAGGCTGGCGCCGAGGGTGATCTTCCCGACGGCCTTGAAGCCGACGACGCCGTTGCGGGAGGCGCCCTTCACGCCGTTGACGTACAGGGTGAGGGTGTGGCCGCTCGCGTCGTAGACACCGACCAGGTGCGTCCAGGAGTGGGTCTTCGCGGCCTTCGGGTCCGTGGCGGCGGCCCAGGCCGCGCCGGCGGTGTCCTTGGCGCTGTAGCCGAAGGCCCAGCCGTGGTCGTAGCGCAGAGCGAAGGCGTCGGTCGCGACGCCCTGGAAGGCCACCACGGTCTTCTGAGCGGTGGGCAGCGAGTCGACGTCGACCCAGATCGAGACGGTGAAGCTGTGCGAGGTGTCCACCAGAGAGCCGAGCGGCATCGTGGCCCGGCCGGCCTGCCCGTTGACCTTGAGCACCTCGCCGCGGGCGGAGTTCTCGAAGCCCGCCCCGCCGAACTGGTGCAGGGCGCCGATGTCCGAGCAGCCCGCGAAGGTGCCGTTGAGCGGCCAGTCGGCGGTCGGGGTGATCGTCTGCGCCGGGCAGCTCGGTGCGACCGTGGGGGAGGCCGACGCACTCGTGGTGGCATGCGCCGAGGTGGAACCCGCGGCGAGCGGGTGGTTTCCGGATGAGCCCCCGCCGGTCAGGGCGATGGCGATGCCGGCGACCGCCGCGACGCCGAGGACCGCTCCGGCGCCGAGGTAGAGCTTCTTGCGTTCGCCCTGCTTCTTCGGTGCGAACATCGCGTCGGTGAACGGCGGCGGGTTCGGCGAGAACACCGCGCCGACCGGGTTCGGGGTCTGCGACAGGTCCGCGGCCGCCTGGTTCGGGTAGAGCATCGCGGTGTTCGGATAGAAGAAGCCGGACGGCGTGGGCTCCGGGACCGGCTGCGGTGTGCCGGGAGGGAACTGCTCCGGCCGTCCGTAGGGCGAGGGAAGCTGAGCGGGGGGATAGGCCGGAGGCTGTGGATAAGGGCTCTGCTGCGGCATGGGCGCCAGGCCCATCGGGCTGCCGACCGGGGTGCCGGGCTGCTGCGGGATCGGCGTGGGGTACGGGCCGCCGGCGACCAGCAGGTCCATCTGCCGGGCGATCTCCGCCGCGTTCGGCCGCACCTGCGGGTTCTTGGCCAGCATCGCCTGCAGCAGCGGCAGGATCGGCGCTGGGATGGAGGCCGGCCACGGCGGCTCCTGGTACATGTGCTGGTTGAGCACCTGCAGCAGCTGCTCGCTGTGGAACGGCGGAGCGCCGGTGAGCAGTTCGTAGAGGGCGATGCCCAGGGCGTAGACGTCGACGGCCGGCCCCGGCTCGGCGCCGCTGATCGCCTCCGGGGACAGGTACTGCGGCGTGCCCACCACGGAGGAGCGGGCGGTGAGCCGACTGCTGCTGAGCATGCGGGCGATGCCGAAGTCCACCAGCTTCGGCTCGGGGTGCGGACCGCTGAGGTCCAGCAGGATGTTGGCCGGCTTCAGGTCCCGGTGGATGATGCCCGCGCTGTGGATCGCGGCGAGTGCGGCCGCCACGCCGCGGCCGATGAACGCGGTCTCGCCGAGCCCGAGCACGCCGCGCTCGAGGAGGTGCCGGTGCAGGTCCGGCCCGGCTATCAGGTCCATGATGATGGCGAGCCGGCCGTCCTCGACCACCAGATCGTGGATGCGCACCAGGTTCGGATGGTGCACCGCGACCAGCGCGTTGCGCTCCTGGATGAAGCGGGTGACCATCTCTGGCTCCCCGCTCAGTTCTTCACTCAGTACCTTCACCGCGACATCGGTGTGGGTGTCGGTGTTGATCGCCCGCCACACCGTGCCCATCGCGCCCCGGCCGAGGCGCTCCTTGAGCACGTACCGGCTGCCGAGACGGCGGTCCATCTCACTCATCGGATCTTCACGCCCTTCGCGATCTCAGGTCCATCAAGGTGCGCATCTGTCAGCTTTGTTGCGGCGGCCACGGCGGGGGAGACTGCGGGGACGCCGGCGTGGGCGGCTGCGCGCCCGGCGGTTCTACGCCGTACTGGATGCCGTACGGCTGCTGTGGGGCCGCGTGCGGAGCCTGCCCCGGTGGTGCGAAGCCCGGGCTCTGCGGCCTCGGGTTCGGCACCTCGACCTGGTGCGTGGGCGGCATGAACGAGGGATCGAACGCGTAGTAGTTGCGCTTGCCCGGCCGCCTGCGCCGGAGGAACACCACACCCGCGCCGACCACCACGAGCGCGGCGAAGCCGAGGCCCAGCCCGAGCCAGGGGCCGGAGGACGAGGAGCCCGCGGCCGCCGTCGAGTGCGAGGCCGCGCTCCGGCTCGGGTTCGCACCCGCCGTGCTCGGGCTCGAGGTCGGCACGACCGGCAGCAGCGGGTTGGTCACCTGCGGGGGCGCGCTCGCCGCGACGGCCGCCGCCGGATCGATGATCCCGTAGCCGATGCTGTCGTCGACCCGGGTGTGCTGCGCGTTGCCGTCCTTGGCCGTGTTCAGCATGACCCGCACGACCTGGCCTGCCGTCCAGTCCGGGTGGGCCGCCCATACCAGCGCGGCTTCGCCGGCCGCGAGCGCGGCGGAGTAGTGCGTGCTCGAGCCCGTACTCACCCCGCCCTTCTTGGCCGGCACCGGAATCTGATCGCCGGGCGCGCCGAGGGTGACGTCGGGGCCGACGCTCGAGACCGCGGCGGCCGACTCGGCCGAGGTCGTGGCGCTGATGCACAGGGTGCCCGCCGCCGCGCAGGGGTCGCCGATCACCGCGTCGGAGCCGTTGTTCCCGGCGGCGGCGATGACGATCGCGTTGTTGGTCACCGCGTACTTGACCGCGGCCTCGAAGGACGGCGAAGTGCGCGGCAGCGGCGTCGGGAACAGGATGATCCGGACGTTGTGCGCCACCGCGTAGTGGATCGCCGCCGCGTCGCTGGCCGCGATCCCGTTGGCGCCGGAGTCCTGGATCTGGATCGGCAGCACGGTGGCCTTCGGGGCCAGTCCCTGGAGCTTGGAGCCGCCCGAGCCGTTGCCCGCCACGAGCGTGGCGACCTGGGTGCCGTCATAAGAGGCCGAAGAGTCTCCGGAGGCCTTCTTCAGGGCGCCGCCCTGCAGGCCGATCTCCGCCCACAGCCGGCCGGACAGGTCGTGGTCCCCGGCGTTCACGCCGGTGTCGACCTCGGCCACGACGACCCCGGATCCGGTGCTGGTGCGCCAGACCGCGTTCATGTCGAACTGGTCCAGGTACCACGCGCCGCCGCTCGCGGACGCCGGAACCGCGCAGAGCGCCAGCGCCGCCGCCGTCACCCCGGCGAGCGTGCGTATCCGGGCGCGCGTGCGGCGGCGGGTAGGCGCCGGGCGCTCGCGGCTGTCTTCACTGCTCACTGTGTTGGTCTTCCCTCCCGTACACCGCGATCCGGCCGCGCGCGGCCCTTGAGCCCCCTGCCGGATTCGGCTTACGCGTGTTTGTGCAGTGCCCAGATATAGTAGTAGCTGAACGGTGTGCTGGATCCATTTTCGTAGAGCGGCACTTTCGCCACCAGCACGTAGTCCTTGGTCTTCGACAACTGCGTCGCCATCTGCTTGTCGGCGTCCTCGGTGTTCACCGCCAGCAGTTCGACCACGCTGAAGAACTCGTGCTTGATCGCATCCACGTACGCCGGGGTGCCGCTCAGGTGCGCGCCGGTGTGCGGGTCGCGGAAGCTGAAGGACCAGGTGTTGTACCACTGGCTCTGGTTGGTCTGGTTGCGCAGGTAGTACTGCTCGACCGGGTCGTCTTCGGCCAGGTAGCGGGCGTTGCCCTTGCTGATGTACGGCTTCATCGCCTGTACCGCCTGCTGCGCGTTGCCCCAGGTCTGGAAGAGCATGTGCGCCTGTTGCGTGCCGTAGAGGCCGGAGGCGAGCACGGCCGCGGCGGTGACGAGGTTCGCCGCGGTGCGCGAGCGGTTGTGGGCGAAGAAGGCTGCGATGCCGAAGCCGGCCAGCGCCGCGGTGAACCAGGCGCCGAAACCGAGGTGCTTCGGGAAGGCCACGTTCGTGTCGATGCGCGCCTGGTTGATCGGTGCCAGCAGCCCTGCCACGATCAGGCTCGCGGCCAGCAGCGTTCCGGGTGTGCGGAATCTGCCGCCGGAGACCGGGGAGAGCGCGGCGAAGGCCAGGCCGAGCAGGGCGGCGATGAGCACGATCCCGAGGCGCAGCATCGTGTCGTGATAGATCAGCGAGGCCGGGGTGGTGCCCGCCGCGCGCTGGGTCGTGGTGAACGCGATACCCGCGCGCAGATCCGCTCCGCCGAGGGCGAGGCCCGCGCCGATGAGCGCGCAGAGGCCGGCCAGCGCGGCGAAGGTTCGGATCAGTGCCTTGCGCCAGCCCGTGTACGGCACCGAGGCGAACAGGAGTACCGCGAACACCGGCGCGTTCCACAGCGCCGCGGCGTACTTCGCCGAGTCGGCGAGGAAGCAGCACAGGAACACGCCGAAGATCCAGAGCCAGGCGAACCGGCTCTCGGTCGAGCGCAGGGCGCACAGGGCGGCGAGGGAGAGCAGCGCGAGCGCCATCGCGTCGTACGTGCCGAACGCGCCCATGTACGTCGTGGGCTGCAACAGCGCGAACAGCGCCGCCGCGATCACCGCGGCCCGCGGGCCGTAGAGCCGCCGGGTGAAGCTGTAGAGCGCGGAGGTGGACACCAGCATCATCGCGCAGCTGAAGAGCCGGATCGCGAACAGGCCGCCGAGCTTGTCCAGGCCGGCCGAGATGATCGGGTAGAAGTCCGGGACGCCGGAGAGGATCTTCGAGTAGTTCGACGTGTTGGGCACATGATCGAACCAGGACTGCCACAATTCGTGGCCGTCGTAGGCATAGGTGCCTTCGTCCTCGAACATTCCGTTCGCATGTATGAGCCACAGGCTGATTCCGCACTGCACGGCGAGGATGAGCAGGAGCAGGAGCAGCGGGATGCGGGAGTTGCCGCCCGAGGCGTTCGCGGGCTGCTCGGGTCGCCGCGGCCGCGGCACGTCGGCGGAACGCTCTCGGCCCGACTCCTCGAGCGACTGCTGCGCGTCGCCCTCGGCGGCGTTCGCACGGGATTTCGATATCATCGGCTCGACGTCGTTTCTCTGTGCCGGCATGGCTTCTCCTGTGTCCGACGAGCGGTTCGGGGCAAGCCGCCGCCCCGCCAGTCGGTCGGGTTCCCGTAGAAGCGTCCCATCCCGGCCCTCCTGAGGGGATGGTGCACGCCGGTGCACGGTACCAAAGCAGCGGTGCGCCGCGACAGCCGCTCGAGGTCCGTGCCCGCGACCGTCCCCGAGTCGATATGAAGGCCTCCCTCGTGCGCCCCAAGTACCTCGGCCTCACCGCGTTCCTGGCTGTGATCCTCGCGGCCGCCTGCGTCGCGGTCCTCGTCTCGGCCGCGGGCGGATCCGGGGGCCCGACCCTGGCCACCGCCCCCCTGACCGCTCCGACCGGAGGCTCGACGCTGCCGGAGGGCTCCTCCTCGGCCGGCGGGCAGCCGGCCGTCCCGGCCGCCGGGCATCTCTACATCGGCGCGGACATCGAGCCCGACCGGGTCTCCCAGTTCGACAGCGAGGTCGGGATCGACCAGCCGGCCGTACTCGGCGGCTATACCGCCCTCGACGGCCAGGTCTCCCCGATCCTGGCGCACGCCCAGCCCTACTCCGGCACGGCGCCCATGGTCTCCTGGGAACTCGACTTCACCAAGGACTTCCGCGACGGGAGCATGGACTCCTATCTGCGCCAGCAGGCTGCCGCCGTCATCGCCTACGGCAAGCCGGTATTCCTGCGCCCGGACTGGGAGATGGACGGCAACTGGTACCCGGACTGGTCCCCGTCGGGCGTCTCGGCCGGCCAGTACATCACCGACTGGCGTTACGTGGTGCGGCTGTTCCGTACGCTCGGCGTGACGAACGCGGCCTTCGTCTGGTGTCCGAACGTGGGCGAGCCGCTCGGCAAGCCGGCCTCCGACTGGTATCCCGGCGACGCGTACGTGGACTGGATCGGCTCCGACGCCTACCCCAGGCAGAGCGAGAGCCAGGACGCGTTCACCGAGACCGACGGCCTCGACCAGCTGGCCAGGTTCGCCGGGCAGCACGGCAAGCCGATGATGCTGGCCGAGTGGGGCGTGACCTCGCCCGACCCGGACAACGCCTGGCTGTTCGACGGGGTCTTCCAGTGGGCGGCGCAGTACCCGCAGACGGTCAAGGCGCTCGTCTACTTCGACTATGTCGGCACCAAGGGCGACCACATGCTGGTGGATCACCCGAACGGCGCGGCAGAATTCAAGTACTTGATTCAATCAGATGGCAAAGCACTGACTACGGTGGCGGCAGAACCGCTTGCGCATAGTGATTGAGCGGCGGCGATGGCGTTACGGTGTTCATATCGTCGTACCCGGCCGTAATCTCCCGGCTCGCCGCGGCTGGTAGACTGCCCGCCGATCAAGTGCCTTCGTCGAGACGGTCCGTCGACCCTCGCGAGATCCGACGAAGTAGAGCCCCGTGTCTGACGGGCTCGGACAAATTGGGGCGGACGTGCTGGCATATCTCCTTGAGATGCGCAACTGGTGGATGCGCGGCGATTTCTATTCCTTCGCCGCTTTCATGACGCTGGTCTGGGCACTGTGGGTGGTCAGGCTCTTCTTGGTCGCACGCTACCGGCCGTGGCGCCGCCGCTACGACGGCTCCGTGTCCGTCGTGATCCCCGTGGTGGACGAGCCGGAGGAACTGTTCCGGGACGTGTTGCGGCGGATCAACGAGCAGCAGCCGGACCAGGTGATCGTGGTCATCAACGGGCCGCGCAACGACGTGCTCGAGAAGCTGTGTTCCGAGGCCGGGGTCGACTGGGTCTGGACCGAGATTCCGGGCAAGCGCAACGCGGTGCGCATCGGTGTGGAGAAGTCCGTCGGCGAGATAGTCGTGCTCGTCGACTCGGACACGATCTGGACCGAGCGCACCCTGGTCGAACTGCTCAAGCCGTTCCGCAACCCCCAGGTGGGCGGGGTCACCACGCGCCAGCGCATCCTCGAACCCGAGCGCAACCTGCTGACCCGCTGGGCCGACTGGCTCGAGAGCGTGCGCTGTGAGTACTCCATGCCGGCGATGAGCGTGCTCGGCACGGTCGGCTGTCTGCCCGGCCGCACCATCGCCTTCCGCCGCTCCATCCTCGTGGACTGCATGGAGAAGTTCCTCAGCGAGAAGTTCCTCGGCGTCTACATCGAGGTCAGCGACGACCGGACCTTGACCAACTACACGCTGATGGCCGGGTACAAGACCGTCTACCAGGCCACCTCGCTGGTCTACACCGACGCCCCGCTCAAGCTCAAGAAGCTACTCAAGCAGCAGTACCGCTGGGCGCGCGGCTCCCAGTACAACTCGCTGCGGATGATGGGCTGGATGATCCGGGAGGCGCGCTTCCTCGCCGTCTTCTACGCGATCGACATCCTCGTCCCCTTCGTCCTGCTCGGCACCTTCGCCGGCTGGGCCTACGCGTTCGCGACACACCAGGGCAAGCCGGCCATCTACGGCCAGCTGCCGCTGCCCGGCTCGGGCCTGGCCGAACTCGGGCTGCTTGTGCTCTCCGCCGTCGGGATGTCCGCGGTCTCCGTCGCCGTTCGCTTCGGCCGCCACTTCGCCTTCCGGCCGAAGGACCTGCTCTACCTGCCGATCTTCATGCTCATCAACACCGGGTTGCTCCTGCCGATCAGACTGCTCGGCTTCTTCCGCTGCGGGCACAACGCGAGCTGGGGGACACGCGAGGACAGCTTCGCCGGAGAGAGCAGCCACAGCCCGCTGATCGTCGTCCCCTACATCCTGGGAACCCTCATGCTCGTGGCCTCGGTGATGGTCAATGTCTAGCAGCTCGCGGGCGGTGTCCCGGCGCGGCAAGAAGCGGTCCACGGTGCGGCTGCGCCTCTGGATGACGGTCAACGTGGTCGTGCTGGCGACGTTCGTCAGCTGGGTCTATTGGGCCGCCAACAGCCAGGGCCAGGCCGGGCGGACCGCGGCGGCGGCGCACGCCGTGGGCCCGGGGGCCCCGGTGGTCGGCGCCGTCGGCGCCAGTTCGAGCGCGGCCGCCACGGCGGCCTCCCCCTCGCCCACCCATACCACCCCGACCGTGGCCCAGATCGAGGCCGAGCCCGGCAAATACTTCGGAGTCACCGCCGACGACCTGCCCGGCTCCCCGGCGGCGTTCAGCGCGGTCGCGAAGACCGCGGGCGTCTCGCCCAACATGGTCGAGTACTACGTGAACTGGACCCAGGACTTCAGCACCGAGGACGTCTACGACGCGTACTCCGAGGGCGCGCTCCCGGTGATCACCTGGGAGCCCTTCGCCGGCGGCACCACCGGTCACACGATCCTCGACCAGCCCGACTACGCGCTCTCCACGATCATCGCGGGCAACCACGACGCGTACATCACCCAGTACGCCGAGGCGGTCAAGGCGGCCAAGGTCCCGATCGCGATCCGCTTCATGCACGAGATGAACGGCAACTGGTACCCCTGGTCGCCCGGCGTGAACGGCAACACCGACGCGCAGTACATCGAGGCCTGGAAGCACGTGTGGAACATCTTCCACCAGGTGGGTGCCGACAACGTGATCTGGATCTGGGCTCCCAACGTCCTGCGCGGCGCCCAGAACGACATCCACCTCGCCGACGTCTACCCCGGCGACAAGTACGTCGGCTGGGTCGGCATGACCGCCTACGAGGACTACGAGAGCACCGCGACGGCGCTGTTCGGCCCCACGATCACCGACATCCGGAAGTTCACCCAGAAGGACCTGCTGATCACCGAGACCGGCGGCCAGCCGAACTCCAACAAGGTGGCCTGGATCAACAGCCTCCTGACGTGGCTGCCGCAGCAGTCCAACGTGATCGGCTTCATCTGGAACGAGTACTCCGAACAGGCCGGCGCGCGCATGGAGTGGGGCTACGACGCCGACGCGGACTCCCTGGCCGCCTTCCACGCCGGAATCAAGGCCATCAAGCTCGCCCCGATCCCGACTCCTTAGCGCGGTCCCGACTCCTCAGCGCGGGCAGCCGCCGAAACGCAGGTCGCCGGTACTCGTACGAGTACCGGCGACCTGCGTTTCGGCTGTGCGTTCGGCCTGCGGCGGCCCGCTCGCCGCGCCCGCTATCCGACCAGCGCCCAGACCGAGTAGGTGCGGGTGCCGAGGGAGGTGGGCACGGAGTAGCTGCCCTGAAGGCGGTAGCCGGAGTGGCTGATGGTCGGGAAGATCGCGGCGTCCAGCTTCGGGGTCTCCGCGTAGTCCAGCACGATGATGGAGTAGTAGTTCGCCGAGATGGCCGCGGAGCAGGCGGCCGCACCGGTCAGGAAGGTGGTCCCGTCGCTCCAGGTGCAGCCGGCGGTGTCGTGCCACTGCGTCCACTTGACCGTCTTGCCGCCGAGCGCGTATTCGGCCACTGCCGCGTCCTCGACCAGGTAGTTCTGCTTTCCGCGCGCCACCAGGGGCCGCAGCATGCTGATCATCTGGGTGGAGTTCGGCCAGGCGTTGGCCAGGCTGGTCGCCTGGGACACGCCGGCTATGCCCATGGGGACGGCCACGGCGAGCGAGAAGACCGCGGTCACGGCGGCGGTCAGAGCCTGCGGCTGGCGTGCGGTCTGCGCGATCCTGGCGAGCAGCCAGCCCGCCGGGACGGCCGCGAACACCGCACCGATGTCGGTCTGCTTGTCCAGTGACAGGTTCGAGTTGATCAGCAGCTGGTAGAGCGGTGCGATCAAGCCGCCGCACAGCAGCAGGCCCGCGGCGCCGGCCTTCGGGCCGAAGCCGGCGGGGTCGCGGCGGGCGGCGGGAAGCAGGGTCAGGAAGCCCGCGAGGGCGAGCACGAACAGCACGCCGAACCAGTGGTCCACCTCGCTCAGCACGCTGCCGCGCAGCAGGTTGCTGTCCACCGTCAGCTTCGCGGTCCTGGTCAGGCCGGTGAAGTAGGGCTCGCGTCCGGCCAGCAGGGCCACCCCGAGCACGCTGGCGGCCAGGAGCCCGAAGCGCTGCACGTTCCAGGAGCGGGTGACCTTCCAGGCGTCCATGCCGGGCCCGGCGGCGGCGACCATCGCCACGATCAGCGGGTTCCACAGCAGCACCGCGTACTTCACGCAGTCGGCCAGCACCATGAACCCGATGGCGTAGATCAGGGCATTGCGGCTGTCGCCGTGTGCGAAGGCGACGGTGTAGTAAAGCGACCAGGCGAGCAGGCACAGCGCAGGGGCGTCGAAGGTGGCGTAGGAGCTCAGGTGCAGCGTGGGGCCGAGTACCGAGAACAGGGCCGCGGCGCCGACCGCGGTCGGTACGCCGTAGATGCGCCGGCCGGTCTTGTAGACCGCGGCGGTCGCCAGGAGCATGCAGAGCAGGCTCAGGCAGCGCGCGCCGAACAGTCCGTGCGCCGCGTCCGCGAGGGCCGCGGCGACCGGGTAGAGCGTGGGAGCCCCGGAGAAGAAGGTCGGATAGTTGCTGACCGTGGTGCCGTGCAGCAGGTGGCCGATCTCCATGTGGCCGGCGAACAGGTCCGCCGCCTCCTCCACGGAGGCCGAGCGGCCGCTCATCAGCCGCGTCGCGAGCAGGCTTTGAACTGCGAGGACGGGAAGCAGCGGGAGGTAGGGCAGCAGTCGGCGCAGGCCGCGCGGCCGGGCCGCCCTGGCCTCGTCGCGGGCCCGGCGCTCGATCTCGCGCTCGAGCTCGTTGCGGAACAGCAGCAGCGTCTCGGTGACGTCGTTGTCCCCCGGCAGGGGGGTGGCCGCGGGCTCCACGGCGTGCACCGTGGGCGTCCAAGAGCCGCCATACGAGCGTCCGGAGCCCGCTACCGGCTCTTGCGTACGTTCCCGCATGGTTTCAGTCCCGCCCTCGGTGCCCAGATCGGCAGAGGCCCGTGCTCGCATGTTCCGCGCGCCGCCTTTTCTTCACATCGCATCGCTGCCACAGCGTCGATGCCCCACCCGCCGCGCATACCGTCGGCGCTGGCATTCTCGCACCGGCCCGGCGATCCGTCGAAACGGGCGTAGCCTCATCAAGGCGGCCTTCCGCGGCCCGCCTCCGCCCCGGAGCGCCCGAGCCCCGGCTAGGGCCTCCTAGGGCCGTACTCGGCCGTACACATGCACGCTCGGCGGCCCCACCGGCTGGGGAGTGGTTCCACGGCGCCTGAGCTGCACCCGGATTTGGTATCGATCCGGGAAATACGGCACACTGTTGAAGTTGCTCGGTGCAGGGTGCAGGCATGCCCTGTTCCGGGTGCTTCCGGAGTCGCACCGGCCCCCCGGTGCGCACCGTTCGTTCGGCCGCCCCCTGTTGTGGGGGCGTGGGCCGACGGGCGGCTCTCCGGGCCCGCATCACCGTCCTCCTGGAGTGATAGTGACCGGCAGGTTGGCGCCTGCCTGCGGGAAGGCGTGCGGCCGCAACGCGACACGCCCGACCGCGTGGGTCGGAGAAAACCGGACAAGACCTACCGCCGGGTACGGTCCGACGGGTGCGAACCCAGCGGATGACGGCCCGAAGATCTCATGCGGCTTCCCGCGTGCGGTCGTAAGACAGCAGGGCTTCCCTGTCGGTCCGCTGGACCGCCGGAGAGGCCGCAGAGGTTACCGAGAAGAAGGAAACTACGCAGCCATGGCGGGACAGAAGATCCGCATCAGGCTCAAGGCCTACGACCACGAGGTCATCGACTCTTCGGCGCGCAAGATCGTCGAGACGGTGAGCCGGACTGGTGCTCAGGTCGCGGGCCCGGTGCCGCTGCCGACTGAGAAGAACGTGTACTGCGTCATCCGCTCGCCGCACAAGTACAAGGACTCGCGCGAGCACTTCGAGATGCGTACGCACAAGCGGCTCATCGACATCCTCGACCCCACGCCCAAGACGGTTGACTCGCTCATGCGGCTCGACCTGCCGGCCGGTGTCGACATCGAGATCAAGCTGTAAGGACGCTTAGGATCATGGAGAAGCAGATCAAGGGCGTCCTGGGCGAGAAGCTCGGCATGACCCAGGTCTGGGACGCGGACAACCGGGTCGTCCCGGTAACCGTCGTCAAGGCCGGGCCGTGTGTCGTGACCCAGGTGCGCAGCATCGAGAAGGACGGCTACGCCGCGGTCCAGCTCGCCTTCGGCGAGATCGACCCGCGCAAGGTGAACAAGCCGGAGAAGGGCCACTTCGAGAAGTTCGACGTCACCCCGCGTCGGCACCTCGTCGAGATCCGCACCTCTGACGCCGCGGAGTACACCGCCGGCCAGGAAGTCACCGCCGAGGTGTTCACCTCCGGCCAGAAGATCGACGTGGTGGGCACTTCCAAGGGCAAGGGCTTCGCCGGTGTCATGAAGCGCCACAACTTCCGTGGCCTGGGCGCCGGACACGGCGTGCAGCGCAAGCACCGTTCGCCCGGTTCCATCGGCGCCTGCGCGACCCCCGGTCGCGTGTTCAAGGGCGTGCGGATGGCCGGCCGGATGGGTAACGAGCGCGTCACCGTGCAGAACCTGACCGTCCACGCGATCGACGCCGAGAAGGGCCTGCTGCTGATCAAGGGTGCCGTTCCCGGCCCCAACGGCGGCCTTGTGCTCGTCAAGACGGCGGCGAAGGGCTGAGAGAGATGACTACCACTGTTACCGTCGATCTCCCCGCGGAGATCTTCGACGTCCAGGTGAACGTTCCGCTGGTGCACCAGGTCGTCGTGGCCCAGCTCGCGGCCGCGCGCCAGGGCACGCACAGCACCAAGCGCCGTGGCGAAGTCCGAGGCGG
This sequence comes from Actinospica durhamensis, assembly GCF_018139695.1. Lineage (GTDB taxonomy): Bacteria > Actinomycetota > Actinomycetes > Streptomycetales > Catenulisporaceae > Actinospica > Actinospica durhamensis. Next base: position 18,088 of record NZ_JAGSOG010000010.1, read on the forward strand.
CGGCAAGAAGCCGTACCGCCAGAAGGGCACCGGCCGCGCCCGTCAGGGCTCGACCCGCGCGCCGCAGTTCACCGGTGGTGGCGTCGTGCACGGCCCCAAGCCGCGTGACTACGCGCAGCGGACGCCGAAGAAGATGAAGGCCGCCGCCCTGCGCTGCGCCCTGTCGGACCGCGCCCGCAACGGTCGGCTGCACGTCGTCGACGCCTTCGCCGGGGATCTTCCCTCGACCAAGGGCGCCAAGGCCGCGATCGCTTCCGTCACCGAGCGCCGCAACGTGCTCGTCGTGCTCGGTCGCGAAGAGACCAACGCGTGGCTCTCGCTGCGCAACCTTCCCGAGGTCCACCTGCTCCACGCCGACCAGCTGAACACGTACGACGTGCTCATCAGCGACGACGTGATCTTCACTCAGGCCGCCTTCGACGCGTTCGTCGCCGGCCCGAAGAAGGCCTCGGCCGACACCGAAGGGAGCGAGGCCTGATGGCTATCAAGGACCGTTACGTTCTCGCCCGCGACCTGCTGATCAAGCCGGTCGTCTCGGAGAAGAGCTACGCGCTGCTCGACGAGAACAAGTACACGTTCATCGTGCACCCGGACGCGAACAAGGAGCAGATCCGCGACGCGGTCGAGCTGCTCTTCGACGTCGAGGTCACGGCTGTCAACACGATCAACCGCAAGGGGAAGCGCAAGCGGACCCGGGTCGGCACCTACGGCCACCGCGCGTCGACCAAGCGCGCCATCGTGTCGGTCGACCCTCAGCCGAACGACGCCAGCAAGAAGAGCCGCATCGACATCTTCGGGGGCCCGGTCTCCTGAGGCCGGTACCGAGGAACTTAGAGGAATCTCATAGCCATGGGCATTCGCAAGTACAAGCCGACGACCCCCGGTCGCCGCGGCGCCAGCGTTGCCGACTTCGTCGAGATCACCCGGGACACCCCGGAGAAGTCTCTGGTCCGCCCGCTGCACTCCAAGGGCGGCCGTAACGCGCAGGGTCGCGTGACGGTCCGTCACCAGGGCGGTGGCCACAAGCGCGCCTACCGTGTCATCGACTTCCGTCGGGACGACAAGGACGGCGTGCCGGCGAAGGTCGCGCACATCGAGTACGACCCCAACCGCACCGCGCGCATCGCGCTGCTCCACTACGTGGACGGCACCAAGCGCTACATCATCGCTCCGGCGAAGCTGAAGCAGGGCGACCCGATCGAGTCCGGCCCCAACGCCGACATCAAGCCGGGCAACAACCTGCCGCTGCGCAACATCCCGACCGGTACGACCATCCACGCCATCGAGCTTCGGCCCGGCGGCGGCGCGAAGATCGCCCGCTCGGCCGGCGCCAGCGTCCAGCTCGTCGCCAAGGACGGCCCCTACGCCCAGCTGCGTATGCCCTCCGGCGAGATCCGCAACGTCGATGCGCGCTGCCGCGCGACCGTCGGCGAGGTCGGCAACGCCGAGCAGGGCAACATCAACTGGGGCAAGGCCGGACGCATGCGCTGGAAGGGCAAGCGCCCGACCGTCCGCGGTGTCGCGATGAACCCGATCGACCACCCGCACGGTGGTGGTGAGGGCAAGACCTCCGGTGGTCGCCACCCGGTCTCCCCGTGGGGTCAGAAGGAAGGCCGTACCCGCCAGCCGGGCAAGGCCAGTGACAAGTACATCGTCCGTCGCCGCAAGTCGAACAAGAAGCGCTAGGAGGAGGTCTAGATGCCGCGCAGTCTCAAGAAGGGTCCCTTCGTGGACGACCACCTGATCAAGAAGGTGGACGTTCAGAACGACAAGGGCACCCACAACGTCATCAAGACGTGGTCTCGGCGCTCGATGATCGTCCCGGCGATGCTGGGCCACACGATCGCCGTGCACGACGGCCGCAAGCACGTCCCGGTGTTCGTCACCGAGTCGATGGTCGGCCACAAGCTGGGCGAGTTCGCCCCGACCCGTACTTTCAAGGGTCACGTGAAGGACGATCGGAGGTCGCGCCGTGGCTGAGAACAAGGCCAAGGACCTGCCCGAGAACCAGGCGATCGCCCAGGCCCGCCACGTCCGGATGACCCCGATGAAGGTCCGCCGCGTCGTGGACCAGGTCCGCGGTGTCCCGGTGGAGCAGGCGCTGGACTACCTGCGCTTCGCCCCGTGGGCGGCTGCGGAGCCGGTCTACAAGTGCGTCGCCTCGGCGGCCGCCAATGCCCGCAACAACAAGCAGCTCCACGGTGACCTGGTCATCACGGCCGCGTACGTGGACGAGGGCCCGACGCTCAAGCGGTTCCGTCCGCGGGCCCAGGGCCGCGCGTACCGCATCCGCAAGCGCAGCAGCCACATCACCATCGTGGTTGAGCAGTCCGAGGTCGCCGCGAAGAAGGGCAGGACCCGGTAATGGGCCAGAAAGTCAACCCGCACGGGTTCCGCCTCGGCATCACCACCGACTTCAAGTCGCGCTGGTACGCCGATAAGATGTACAAGGCGTACGTCAAGGAAGACGTCGAGATCCGCAAGCTCATGACCAAGGGCATGGAGCGGGCCGGCATCTCCAAGGTCGAGATCGAGCGCACCCGCGACCGCGTCCGCGTGGACATCCACACGGCGCGTCCGGGCATCGTGATCGGTCGGCGTGGCGCCGAGGCCGAGCGCATCCGCGGCGAGCTCGAGAAGCTCACCGGCAAGCAGGTGCAGCTCAACATCCTCGAGGTCAAGAACCCCGAGCTCGACGCCCAGCTCATCGCTCAGGGTGTGGCCGAGCAGCTCTCCTCGCGTGTCGCGTTCCGCCGCGCCATGCGCAAGGCGATCCAGACGACCATGAAGGCCGGCGCCAAGGGCGTGAAGGTCCAGGTCTCCGGACGTCTGGGCGGCGCGGAGATGTCGCGTTCCGAGCAGTACCGCGAGGGCCGCGTGCCCCTGCACACGCTGCGCGCGAACATCGACTACGGCTTCTACGAGGCCCGCACGACCTTCGGCCGCATCGGCGTGAAGGTCTGGGTCTACAAGGGCGACGTCACCTCGCTCAGCGCGGCGCGTGCCGCGGCCGCCGCCGAGCAGCGGCGTCCGTCGGCCGGCGGCCGTGACGAGCGTCGCGGCGGCGACCGTCCCCGCGGCGGACGTCCGTCGCGTGGCGGCGAGCGCGGCGGCGAGCGTGGCGGACGCGGCCAGGGCCGCACCGAGAACACTTCCGCCCCGGCGACCGAGGCTCCGGCCGAGGCAGTCGCGGCGGCCGAAGCTCCGAAGGAGGGCTGACCGATGCTCATTCCGCGTCGTGTCAAGCACCGCAAGCAGCACCACCCGGAGCGCGGCGGTGCGTCGAAGGGCGGCAACGAGCTGAACTTCGGCGAGTACGGCATCCAGGCTCTGACCCCGGCCTACGTCACCAACCGGCAGATCGAGTCGGCGCGTATCGCGATCAACCGGCACATCCGCCGTGGTGGCAAGGTCTGGATCCAGATCTTCCCGGACCGCCCGCTGACCAAGAAGCCGGCCGAGACCCGGATGGGTTCCGGTAAGGGCTCGCCCGAGTGGTGGGTGGCGAACGTCAAGCCGGGTCGGGTGCTCTTCGAGCTCTCCTACCCGAACGAGAAGGTCGCTCGAGAGGCTCTGCTGCGCGCGTCGCACAAGCTGCCGCTCAAGTGCCGGATCATCAAGCGCGAGGCAGGTGAGATCTGATGGCAGCCGGAACCGCAACGCACGAGCTGCGTGAGCTTTCGGACGCGGCCCTGGTGGACAAGCTCCGCGAGGCCAAGGAGGAGCTGTTCAACCTCCGCTTCCAGCAGGCCACCGGCCAGCTCGAGAACCACGGCCGCATGAAGGCCGTCAAGGCCGACATCGCCCGGGTCTACACGATCCAGCGCGAGCGCGAGCTGGGCATCACGGAAGGTGATCAGAAGTGACTAACCCCGTGATCAGCGAGGCGAGCAGCGTGGAAGACGAGCAGCGCGGCGCGCGCAAGACCCGTGAGGGCCTTGTCGTGTCGGACAAGATGGACAAGACGGTCGTCGTGATCGTCGAGGACCGGGTCAAGCACCCGCTGTACGGCAAGGTCATGCGTCGTACCAGCAAGCTCAAGGCCCATGACGAGCAGAACAGCTGTGGCATCGGCGACCGCGTGCTGCTCATGGAGACCCGGCCGCTCTCGGCGACCAAGCGCTGGCGCGTGGTCGAGATCCTGGAGAAGGCCAAGTAAGCAGCCTCACGCTCCCGGCGGTGTATCCGCCGCCGGGAGCGGGGTTTTCTGCGAAGAGACAACGGCCGCGCCGACCGGTGCGGCCACCAGTCAGGAGTAGAACGTGATTCAGCAGGAATCGCGGCTGCGGGTCGCCGACAACACCGGTGCAAAGGAAATCCTCTGCATCCGGGTTCTCGGTGGCTCGAGCCGCCGCTACGCGGGCATCGGCGACGTCATCGTCGCCACCGTGAAGGACGCCCTCCCGGGCGCGGGCGTGAAGAAGGGCGACGTCGTCAAGGCCGTCGTCGTGCGCACCGTCAAGGAGCGTCGCCGTCCGGACGGTTCGTACATCCGCTTCGACGAGAACGCGGCCGTCCTGATCAAGGACGGCGGGGACCCGCGCGGTACCCGTATCTTCGGCCCGGTGGGCCGCGAGCTGCGTGACAAGCGCTACATGCGCATCATCTCGTTGGCTCCGGAGGTGCTCTAGCCATGGCGAAGCAGAAGATCCGCAAGGGTGACCTGGTCCAGGTCATCACGGGCAAGGACAAGGGCCTGCAGGGCAAGGTCATCCAGGCCCTGCCGACCGCGGGCAAGGTCATCGTCGAGGGCGTGAACCGGGTCAAGAAGCACACCAAGGTCGGTCAGACCGCGCGTGGCTCCAAGACCGGCGGCATCGTCACCGTCGAAGCGCCGATCCAGGTCAGCAACGTGATGCTGGTGGTCGAGCACGAGGGCAAGAAGGTCGTCACCCGCGTCGGTTTCCGGCGTGAGGAGCAGGAGCGCAAGCTGCCTGACGGTACGACCAAGACGGTCACGCGTTCCGTGCGGTACGCGAAGAAGACCGGAGAGGCGATCTGATGACTGTGACCGACGAGCAGACCAAGGTCGCGCCGCGCCTGAAGGAGCGGTACCGCGCCGAGATCGCCCCGGCGATGCGTGAGCAGTTCAAGTACGAGAACGTCATGCAGATCCCGGGCGTCACCAAGGTCGTCGTGAACATGGGTGTCGGCGACGCCGCCCGTGACTCGAAGCTGATCGAGGGCGCCATCCGCGACCTGCAGGCCATCACCGGCCAGAAGCCGGCCGTGACCAAGGCCCGCAAGTCCATCGCGCAGTTCAAGCTGCGCGAGGGCCAGCCGATCGGCACCCACGTCACCCTGCGCGGTGACTACATGTGGGAGTTCCTGGACCGCTTGGTCTCGATCGCGCTGCCGCGCATCCGTGACTTCCGCGGCCTGTCGCCGAAGCAGTTCGACGGCAAGGGCAACTACACCTTCGGTCTCAACGAGCAGTCGATGTTCCACGAGATCGACCCCGACAAGATCGACCGGGTCCGCGGTATGGACATCACGGTCGTGACCACCGCCCCGAACGACGCCGAAGGCCGCGCGCTGCTCAAGCTGCTCGGCTTCCCCTTCAAGGAGGCCTGATCATGGCGAAGACCGCGCTGATCAACAAGGCGAACGCCAAGCCGAAGTTCAAGGTCCGGGGTTACACCCGGTGCCAGAAGTGCGGCCGTCCGCACTCGGTGTACCGCAAGTTCGGCCTGTGCCGCGTCTGCCTGCGCGAGATGGCCCACGCCGGCGAGCTGCCCGGCGTGACCAAGTCGAGCTGGTAGTCCGCGACGCCGGAACCTGACGGCGATTCACAGTCGGGCCCCGCACACGTTATGACGTGTGCGGGGCCCGACTGTTTTTTGCGCGGGTGTATGCTCCGCGTTGCTTGACAAGTGGTTGAGCTCGAGGAGGGGGTGTGCGCATGCGCAGGGAACACATGGCGGCCGGGGCCGCGCTGATCGTCTCGATCGGATCGCTGGTCGGGATACCGGCCGCCGCGCACGCGGCGGCGAGCGGGAGCGTTCTGTACGTCAAAACTGGGCCCACCTGCTCGGACACGACCACCGACAGTTCGGTGACGCCGTACTGCACCATCCAGGCCGCGGCGAACGTCGTCGAGCCCGGACAGACCGTGCAGATCTCCGAGGGCACGTACGACAGCAATGTCACGATCACCCGGTCCGGTACCGCGGCCGCGCCGATCAAGTTCGTCGGCGAAGGCGACTTCTCCATGCAGCCGTACAACGATCAGGCGGTGCAGATCGGCGGCTCCGGTGCGAATTCGACCACCGGCTACGGGCTGCTGATCGACGGTGCGAGCAACGTCGAGTTCTCCAATGTCAAGATCATGGGCCAGCCGACCGGTGACGTCCTCGTCGAGGAGTCCTCCGGCATCGTGCTGGACCACGACTCGATCGACGCGGGGGACACCAGCGGCCTCATCGTGGGCGCGGGCTCCAGCGCGGTCACGATCGCGGAGGACTACTTCACCCCGGACTTGACCGCTACGGGCAACGCCGTCGAGGTCGATTCCGGGGCGAGCGACACGACGATCACGAATGACATCGCCTACTTGACCGGTGGTGGCGTCTGGGTCGACGGGGCGTCAGGCACCGCGGTGACCGGCGACACCTTCTACCGCGTGCTGGGAACCGGCGTCCAGGTCGACTCCGGCGCCGCCGGCACCACGATCGAGAACAATGTCGTGTTACCGACCAAGTCCGGGGCGAACGGGGTTTACGTCGACACCTCGTCGGCGGCGGGTACGACTCTCGACTACAACTTCGTCCTCACCCCGGCCACGAACACCGCTGCCCTCTACAGCTTCGACGGTGCCAACTACCAGAGCGCCGCGGCTCTCGACGCGGCGACCGGCCAAGGCGCGCACGACGTGAACACGGGCCCCGCGATTTCCGCCGGCACCTTCGCGCCGGTCGAGGGCTCGCCCACCATCAACAGCGCCGACGCTTCCGCGCCCGGCGAGGCGTCGACCGACTTCTACGGCAACGCCCGGGCCCCTGGACCCGAATGACCCGGTGACCGGCACCGGCGGCGGCTACTACGACCGCGGGGCCGTGCAGATCCCGGATCCGATCAAGGTGACCGCGACCGATTCGAGCACCTGGGCGGCCGGTTCGGTGACGAAGACCATCACCGCGACGCTGACCGGTACGCCGTGGTCGTCCTCGGTCACGTACGACTTCGACTTCGGCGACGGCACGACGCAGTCCTCGAGTTCCCCGGTGATCCAGCACACGTACACGACGGCCGGAACGTACCGGCCGACCGTCACCGCCGTCGACGGTGATCACGGTTCCGCCGGCGCGCAGGCGGCGCCGTTCACTCTGGCCGGGGGCAACGCGTACTACCCGATCGCGCCCACCCGGGTGCTCGACACCCGGCACGGCATCGGCACGGCCACCGCGCGTGTTCCGGCCGACGGCGGCGTCAAGCTCAAGGTGGCCGGCGTCGGCGGGGTTCCGGCCACCGGGGCCGTCGCGGTCGTGCTGAACGTCACCGTGGTCGGCCCGACCGCGAACGGCGTCATCACGGCCTACCCGGACGGCACCGCGGTCCCGACCGCCTCGAACCTGAACTTCCTCAAGGGGGAGAACCGACCGAACCTGGTGACGGTGGAGCTCGGCTCTGACGGCAGCGTGGATCTGCGCAACGGCGGCAACGGCACCTCCGACCTCGTCGCGGACCTCGAGGGCTACTACGCGCCGGGCACCGGCACCGGATTCTCCGGAGTCGAGAACTACCGCTCCGACGCGGTCACCCTGACGGTCGGCAAGCCCGTCCCGGCATCCCTGTTCTACTCGGGCTACAACGGGCTGAGCACCGGTGCGGCCGCGGTCGCGGTCAACATCACCGCGACCCAGGGCACCGCGGCCGGTTTCGTCAGCGCGTACGCGGACGGCGGCAAGATGCCGACCGCTTCGAACGTGAACTACAGCGCGAACGAGAACATCGCGAACATGGCGATCGTGCCGCTCGGCTCCGACGGGTACATCGACCTGGTCGCCGGCGGCAAGGCCGGCGCGACGGTGAAGGTCCTGATCGACGTCGAGGGCTTCTACACCAACCAGCCCGACACCTACGGGACCGGCTTCGTGCCGACGCGCCCGACCCGGCTGATCGACACCCGCAGCGGCCTTGGCCTGCAGGCCAAGGGGCCGACGAGCGGGACCGAGGTGGACCCGACGAAGCTGGCCGGGATCCCGGCCCACGCCGCCGGGATCGCCGCGAACGTGACCGTGGTCGATCCCTCGGCCAACGGGTTTTTCTCGGCCGTCGTCCTCTACGAGCTCACCGCGACCTCGACGTTGAACTTCGCCAAGGCGCAGAACGTGGCGAACATGGCCGAGCTCACCTGGGCGCCGGACGGCTCCGGCCAGTACCTCTACCTCGGCACCAGTGGGGCCACCACCGGCATCGTGCTCGACATGTTCGGCTACTTCGTCGACTGACACCCCACGCGAGCCCCGTGACACCGCGGCCCCCGTCTCCGGCGAGGCGGGGGCCGCGGCCTGCGCCGTGCGGCCCGCGCCGTGCGATCTGCGCTGTCCGATTTGGGCGGCCCGGGGATGCTCTGTTAACCTGGACCAACGCGTGTCTGCCCCCGGGCTAACGCGCGTGTGGGCGCTCTAGCGAAAGCGAGTCCGTCACCCTGGTCCCGCGGTGCTCTCGAGCACGGCAAGGGATACCCGGTGACTGCTGGTTCGGTCGTCACGGCCATGCCAGGTGCCCTTAGCAACTGTCACTACGACGCCGCAGGTCCTCCCGGCGAATCAAGGGCACCGCACCTTCTCAGGGCACGGTATCCGCGATGCGCCTGGGCCGGAAACCACGGTGGGAAGGCCCAAGGCCCCCTTATGACCATGACTGACCCGATCGCAGACATGCTCACGCGTCTGCGTAACGCCAACTCGGCGTACCACGACCAGGTCACCATGCCGTCCTCCAAGCTGAAGACTCGCATCGCCGAGATCCTCAAGCAGGAGGGCTACATCGCCAGCTACGTCGTCGAGGACCTCGAGGTCGGGAAGAACCTGATCATCGACCTCAAGTTCGGCCCGAACCGCGAGCGGTCGATCGCCGGCATCAAGCGCATCTCGAAGCCGGGTCTGCGCGTCTACGCCAAGTCCACGAACCTGCCGAAGGTGCTCGGCGGACTCGGCATCGCCATCATCTCCTCGTCGTCCGGTCTGCTGACCGACCGACAGGCCGCCAAGAAGGGCGTAGGCGGAGAAGTCCTCGCCTACGTCTGGTAAGTCCGGAAGGGAGTAAAGACAGCTATGTCTCGTATTGGACGGCTGCCGATCCCGGTCCCGGCCGGCGTCGAAGTCAGCATTGACGGAAGCGACGTGACGGTGAAGGGCCCCAAGGGCACCCTGAGCCACACCGTCGTCACCCCGATCTCGGTGGAGAAGGCCGAGGACGGCACCCTGCAGGTGACCCGTCCCAACGACGAGCGCGCCGCCAAGGAGCGCCACGGCCTGACCCGTACCCTGATCAACAACATGATCATCGGCGTGACGACCGGCTACTCGAAGGTCATGGAGATCTCGGGTGTCGGTTACCGCGTCACGGCGAAGGGCTCCAGCCTGGAGTTCGCGCTCGGCTACTCGCACCCGATCGTGGTGGAGCCGGCCGACGGCATCTCCTTCGCCGTCGAGGCCCCGACCCGGTTCGTGGTCTCCGGCATCGACAAGCAGTTGGTCGGTGAGACGGCGGCGAACATCCGCAAGCTGCGCAAGCCCGACCCCTACAAGGCCAAGGGTGTGCGGTACCAGGGTGAGGTCATCCGCCGCAAGGTCGGAAAGGCTGGTAAGTAGCCATGGCCTATGGTCACAAGATCGCCAAGGGCAACGCCAAGAAGAGCGTTGCGCTCAAGCGTCGTCACATCCGCGTGCGCAAGCGCGTCAACGGCACGGAGGAGCGTCCGCGCCTCGTCGTGACGCGCTCCAACCGCCACATGGTCGCCCAGATCGTCAACGACAAGCTCGGCCACACCGTGGCCTCCGCCTCCACCATGGAGGCCACGCTGCGTTCGGCCGACGGCAAGAAGGTTGACCTGTCCCGCGAGGTCGGCAAGCTCGTCGCCGAGCGCGCCAAGGCCGCCGGTGTCGCCACGGTCGTGTTCGACCGCGGCGGCAACAAGTACCACGGCCGGGTGGCCGCGGTCGCCGAGGGCGCCCGCGACGCCGGACTGGACTTCTGATGACGACCATGAACCAGAACACTGAAATGAGGGATTCCTGATGCCCGGACCCCAGCGCCGCGGTGGCGCCCCGGGTGGCCAGGGTCGTGGTGAGGGTGGTGGAGAGCGGCGGGACCGTCGCGACCGCCGGAACCAGGACTCCACCCCGGCTGCCGAGAAGACCGCCTACGTCGAGCGCGTCGTGACCATCAACCGCGTGGCCAAGGTCGTGAAGGGTGGACGTCGGTTCTCCTTCACCGCCCTGGTCGTCGTGGGCGACGGTGACGGCACCGTCGGTGTCGGCTACGGCAAGGCCAAGGAGGTGCCGGCCGCCATCGCCAAGGGCGTTGAGGAGGCCAAGAAGCACTTCTTCAAGGTCCCCCGCATCCAGGGCACCATCCCCCACCCGATCGTCGGCGAGGCCGCGGCCGGTGTCGTGATGCTCAAGCCGGCCTCCGCCGGTACCGGTGTCATCGCCGGTGGCGCGGTGCGCGCCGTGCTCGAGTGCGCGGGCATCCACGACGTGCTGTCCAAGTCCATGGGCTCGGACAACGCGATCAACGTGGTGCACGCCACCGTCGCCGCGCTCAAGGGCCTGGTTCGTCCCGAGGAGATCGCGGCCCGCCGCGGCCTGCCGCTCGAGGACGTCGCTCCGGCCGCCCTGCTGCGCGCCCGCGCGGGAGTGGGTGCCTGAGATGGCCAAGCTGAAGATCACGCAGGTCCGTTCGAAGATCGGCACGAAGCAGAACCACCGCGAAACGCTGCGGTCGCTCGGCCTCAAGCGGATCAACGACACGGTGATCAAGGAGGACCGCCCGGAGTTCCGCGGCATGGTCCACACCGTTCGTCACCTCGTCGAGGTTGAGGAGGTCGACTGATGTCCGAGCAGGAGAAGCAGCACGTCCTGAAGGTGCACCACCTGCGTCCCGCCCCGGGTGCCAAGACCGCGAAGACCCGTGTGGGTCGCGGTGAGGGCTCCAAGGGTAAGACCGCCGGTCGCGGTACCAAGGGTACGAAGGCGCGCTACCAGGTGCCGGAGCGCTTCGAGGGTGGGCAGATGCCGCTGCACATGCGGCTGCCCAAGCTCAAGGGCTTCAAGAACCACTTCCGGGTGGAGTACCAGGTCGTGAACCTGGCCAAGCTGGCCGAGCTCTACCCGCAGGGCGGCAACGTCACCGTCGCCGACCTGGTGGCCAAGGGCGCCGTGCGCAAGGGCGAGCTCGTCAAGGTGCTCGGCACCGGCGAGGTCGAGGTCGCGCTGAACGTCAAGGTCGACGCGTACTCCGCGTCCGCCAAGACGAAGATCGCCGCCGCCGGCGGCAGCGCCGAGGAGCTCGGCGCCAAGTAGGTCCCGGGACCGGCGGCCGCCCCCTTCACCGGGCACGGCCGTCGGTCCGCTGCGGCAATCGCCCTGGATCTTTCACCGATCCAGGGCGATTTTCGCTGTTCGTATACCGAGCTTTCTCCACGCTCTCGCTTTGAGCGATGAGTATTGCGTAAGATGTCGCGAGCCGAAGTGTCCGCAGGCAGCTCACGCATGCCCGGCGGGAACCGAAAGCACGTGGATTCGGTCTTCACCAGAAGTGCCGGACAGAGGCGGCTATGTCCGACTCGTTCCGGGGGTCCACACCCACGCCCAAGTACCGCATCATCGTCAACCGCCGCCGGCGGGCCTTGCACGGGCCTACCGGGTAGTGCGCAGGAGGAACAGTGCTCTCTGCCTTCGGCCGGGCCTTTAGAACCCCGGACCTGCGCAAGAAGCTGCTTTTCACGCTCGCGATCATGGCCCTTTTCCGGGTCGGATCGCACGTCCCGGCACCCGGCGTGGACCAGGCCGCGATCAGCCAGTGTCTCGGGCTTTCCGGCGCCTCGGGCAGCGCCCTCGGACTGATCAACCTCTTCTCCGGCAACGCGCTGCTGCAGCTGTCGGTCTTCGCGCTCGGCATCATGCCGTACATCACCGCGTCGATCATCCTGCAGCTGCTGACGGTGGTCATCCCGCGCCTGGACGCCCTCAAGAAGGAGGGCCAGGCCGGACAGACGAAGATCACCCAGTACACCCGGTACCTGACCGTGGGACTGGCCATCCTCCAGGCCACCGGCCTGGTCGCGACCGCCCGGACCAACAGCGCCTACCTGTTCGGCGTGCAGTGCCAGACCCCGGTCATCTACCCGAAGGTCGGCACCCTCGGCATTGTCGTCATGGTCGCGGTCATGGTGGCGGCCACCTCGATCATCATGTGGCTGGGCGAGCTGATCACCGACCGCGGTGTCGGCAACGGCATGTCCCTGCTGATGTTCACCTCCATCGCCTCGCAGCTGCCGAGCCAGCTGTGGTCGATCAAGACCAACACCTCCCTCGGCGACGGGTGGGTGGCGTTCATCGCGGTCATCCTGGTCGGTGTAGTCCTTGTCGGGTTGGTCGTGTTCATCGAACAGGGCCAGCGCCGAGTACCCGTCCAGTACGCCAAGCGCATGGTCGGCCGGCGGATGTACGGCGGGTCCTCCACCTACATCCCGATCAAGGTCAACCAACCAGGCGTCATCCCCATCATCTTCGCCTCCTCGCTGCTGCAGCTGCCCGTGCTCGTGGCCCAGTTCGCCGACCCGAACTTCACCCACGGCTGGTCGCAGTGGGTGCACAGCGAGCTCGGCTACAGCGTGCAGGGCTACTCGGGCATCTACATGGGCGCCTACTTCCTGCTGATCCTGTTCTTCGCGTTCTTCTACGTGGCCATCACGTTCAACCCCGATGAAGTCGCGGACAACATGAAGAAGTACGGTGGCTTCATCCCGGGTATCCGCGCGGGCAAGCCGACCTCCGACTATCTGAACTTCATCCTGACCCGGATCACCTGGCCCGGTTCGCTCTACCTGGCACTGATCGCGCTCATCCCGATGATCGCGCTGATGGAGTTCCACTCCGGCGCCAAGTTCCCGTTCGGCGGCACCTCGATCCTGATCCTCGTGGGCGTCGGCCTGGAGACGGTCAAGCAGATCGAGAGCCAGCTGCAGCAGCACAACTACGAAGGGTTCCTCCGGTAACCAGCATGCGCATCGTCCTCGTGGGCCCGCCGGGAGCGGGCAAGGGTACCCAGGCCAAGGTCGTCGCCGAGCGTCTGGGCATCCCGGCCATCTCCACCGGAGACATCTTCCGGGCGAACGTCGCGGCGGGCACCGAGCTCGGTGTCGAGGCGAAGAAGTACATGGACCAGGGTCTGCTGGTGCCGGACGAGGTCACCATCGGCCTCATCCGGGACCGGCTGACCGAGGCGGACGCCTCCGCCGGGTTCCTGCTCGACGGCTTCCCGCGCAACGTGGCGCAGGCCGAGGCCCTCGAGACGATGCTGACCGGCATCGAGGTCAAGCTCGACCGCGTGGTCGAGCTGAAGGTGGACAACGACGAGGTCGTGCGCCGCATCGCCGGGCGCCGGCTGTGCCGCAACGACAGCGGCCACATCTTCCACGTGGACTCCAAGCCCCCGGCCGTGGCCGGGGTGTGCGACGTGTGCGGCGGCGAGCTCTACCAGCGCGACGACGACCGGGAGAGCACGGTCCGCGAGCGGCTGCGGGTCTACCAGGACGAGACCGCCCCGATCGTGGGCTTCTACGCCGAGCGGGGCCTGCTCGCCTCGGTGGAGGCCACCGGCGCGCTCGACGCGGTCACCGCGCGGATCCTGACCGCGCTCGAGGTCAACTGAGCCCACGCCGCGCCCCCGGCACTCATCCGCGCGGGGGCGAAGGCGGGCGTCGGCGATGAGAGAATGTCTCTCATGATCGAGCTCAAGAACGAGGAACAGTTCGCGCTCATGCGCGAGGCCGGGCTGATCGTGCGCGGCGCCCTTGAGACGCTGCGCGGCGAGGTCAAGGACGGGGTGACCACGGCCCGGCTCGACGCCCTGGCCGAGGACTACATCCGGTCGCATGAGGCGGTCCCCTCGTTCAAGGGCTACGGCCACCCGCCGTTCCCCGGGGTCATCTGCGCCTCGCTCAACCACGAGATCGTGCACGGCATCCCGGGCAAGACCGTGGTGCACGACGGGGACATCATCTCCATCGACTGCGGCGCGATCTTCCAGGGCTGGCACGGGGACGCGGCCATCACCGTCGGCTGCGGCGAGATCGACGAGTCCCTGGCCGAGCTGCTGCGGGTGACCGAGCAGTCCATGTGGCACGGGATAGCGGCCATCCAGGACGGCAAGCGCCTCGGTGACATCGGCACGGCCATCCAGGGCTACGTGCGTTCGCAGGGCCCTTACGGCATCGTCGAGGGCTACGGCGGGCACGGCATCGGCACCGAGATGCACATGGATCCGTTCGTGCACAACCACCGCAGCATGGACCGCGGCTCCCGGCTCAAGCTGCGGCCGGGGATGGCGCTGGCCATCGAGCCGATGCTCACCCTCGGCAGCAAGTTCACCCTCGAGCTCGACGACGACTGGACCGTGGTGAGCCGGGACGGCTCCCCGGCCGCGCACTTCGAGCAGACCGTGTGCCTGACCGAGCAGGGCCTGTGGGTGACCACCGCGGCGGACGGCGGCAAGGCCGGGCTCGCGCCCTTCGGCGTCACGGTGCACCCCTGAGGCCTGACATCCGTCACTGACGCGGCCGCGTCGGCCTGGCTAAGCTGGGCGCATGGGGAAGAACGAGGGCGCCGACGCGCTGAACCCGTCGATCCGGGCGTCCGACGAGGACCGCGAGCGGGTCGTGGAGATCCTGCGGCAGAACAACGTCGAGGGCCGGCTGACCTCGGAGGAGTTCGAGGAGCGGATGAGCGCCGCGTACTCGGCACGGACCATGGGCTCGCTGGCCGAGCTGACCACCGACCTGCCGGTGGACCTCGCCGCGCACGGCCGGGCCCAGGCGGAGCTCGCCCGCAGGCAGGCGGCGCGGGTTCCGGTCTCCCGGCAGGTGCGCGGCGCCGTCTCGAGCTGGATCAGCCTGGGCGTGGTGCTCAGCGTGATCTGGGTGATCTCCGGCGCCGGCTACTACTGGCCGGCCTGGCCGCTCGGCATCATCGGCGCCCTTGGCCTGGCGAGTTTCATCAAGGAATGGGGCAACAAGCACTGAGGCCGCGGGGTCGGGGGACCGGTCGTCCGCCAAGATCGTCCGATTGGCCTTTCCGCAGGCGCGCAGCGTAGACTTCGTTGCGGTATGTGTCATGGGTGCTGTACGCACTCGGCCACCTACAGCACCGGCCAAGGCCGACCCCCATCGTCTCCGACCAAAGAAGTGCGAGGATATGGCCAAGAAAGAAGGGGCCATCGAGATCGAGGGCACCGTCGTCGAATCTCTGCCCAACGCCATGTTCAGGGTGGAGCTGCAGAACGGGCACCAAGTTCTTGCGCACATCAGCGGAAAGATGCGGATGCACTACATTCGTATCCTGCCGGATGACCGGGTCGTCGTCGAGCTCAGCCCGTACGACCTGACCCGTGGGCGGATCGTCTACCGGTACAAGTAAAAACATCGCGATCACACGGCCGCCCTCCAGCGGTCGCCGCTCGAAAGGGACCTGTTATGAAGGTCAAGCCGAGCGTCAAGAAGATCTGCGACAAGTGCAAGGTGATCCGCCGCAACGGCCGGGTCATGGTGATTTGCGAGAACCTTCGCCACAAGCAGCGCCAGGGCTGATTTCAGCCGCTGACCTGCGTGTGCGAGGCGCTTCACGTGTTTCTTGCCTGCGCTTGCTCGTCGTCTTCGCGTTGACGTCCAGCACCCGTAAGAGCGCGGTATCCCGACCCCCGTTCCACCAGCGCGGCCTCGGCCGTCGGAACGGGACGCCACCCTCGGCTCGGAGGCCGGGGACCTTCCATGTACGGCCGCTCGCGGCTGCGACCGGGAACGGTACCGCGCCAGACCTCCGGAACAGAATCTAGGAGACAGCCAGATGGCTCGCCTCGTCGGAGTCGATCTCCCCCGTGAGAAGCGGGTGGAGATCGCGCTGACCTACATCTACGGCATCGGCCGTACCCGGGCGCAGGCTACCTGCGCCGGGGCCGGGATCTCCCCGGACATCCGCGTCAAGGACCTGTCCGAAGACGACCTGATCAAGCTGCGCGACTGGATCGACGCCAACTACAAGACCGAGGGTGACCTCCGTCGCGAAGTGGCCGCCGACATCCGTCGCAAGATGGAAATCGGGTGCTACCAGGGTCTGCGCCACCGCAAGGGCCTGCCGGTCCGCGGCCAGCGCACCCACACCAACGCGCGTACCCGTAAGGGCCCGCGTCGCGCCATCGCCGGCAAGAAGAAGCCGGGCAAGAAGTAGTCCCCCTCCGGTTCCCTCTGGAAATCCGGAAATCAGGGACCGATCACCTCAACCTGGAGTACACCGAGAAATGCCTCCCAAGAGCCGTCAGGCTGCGGCAGCCGCCAAGACCAAGGTGCGCCGCAAGGAGAAGAAGAACGTCGCTCATGGGCACGCCCATATCAAGAGCACGTTCAACAACACGATCGTCTCGATCACCGACCCCCAGGGCAACGTGATCTCCTGGGCCTCGTCGGGTCAGGTCGGCTTCAAGGGTTCGCGCAAGTCGACCCCCTACGCCGCCCAGATGACCGCCGAAGCCGCCGCTCGTCGCGCCATGGAGCACGGCATGCGCAAGGTGGACGTGTTCGTGAAGGGTCCGGGCTCCGGCCGCGAGACCGCGATCCGTTCGCTGCAGCAGACCGGCCTCGAGGTCGGGTCCATCAACGATGTGACCCCGTCCCCGCACAACGGCTGCCGTCCGCCGAAGCGCCGCCGCGTCTGAGCCCGAGTCCTAGGAGATACTGAGAAATGGCCCGTTACACCGGAGCCGACTGCAAGCGGTGCCGCCGCGAGAAGACGAAGCTCTTCCTCAAGGGTGCCAAGTGCGAGTCGGCCAAGTGCCCCATCGAGATCCGTCCGTACCCCCCGGGCGAGCACGGCCGCGGCCGCTCGAAGGACAGTGAGTACCTGCTGCAGATGCGCGAGAAGCAGAAGTGCGCGCGCATCTACGGCGTCCTCGAGAAGCAGTTCCGCGGCTACTACGAGGAGGCGAGCCGCAAGCAGGGCAAGACCGGCGAGAACCTGCTGCGCATCCTCGAGACCCGGCTTGACAACGTGGTTTATCGCGCGGGCTTCGCCAAGTCCCGTGACCACGCCCGTCAGCTGGTGCGCCACGGCCACATCACGCTCAACGGCCACAAGGCCGACATCCCCTCGATGCGCGTGAGTGAGAGCGACATCGTCGAGGTGCGCAAGTCCTCGCTCGAGCTCACCCCGTTCGTGGTGGCCCGCGCCGAGTCCGGCGACCGGACCGTCCCGGCCTGGATCGAGGTCGTGCCGTCCAAGATGCGTATCCTGGTGCACGCGCTCCCGCAGCGCGGTGCCATCGACACGCTCGTGCAGGAGCAGCTGATCGTCGAGTTCTACTCGAAGTAAGCACGCCCGGCGCTTGACAAGGTGCCGTTTCGGTATGCCCCGGTTGGGGTATACTGGGACGGCACCTTGTGCGCTTTCCAGCCCAGGTGCACTGTCGGACGTCATATGTCGGGCGTCCTTGATCATGGAGGTTTCCCTTGCTCATCGCTCAGCGCCCCACGCTGACCGAAGAGGTCGTCGACGAATTCCGCTCCCGGTTCACCATCGAGCCGCTCGAGCCGGGCTTCGGCTACACCCTCGGTAACTCGCTGCGCCGTACCCTGCTCTCCTCGATCCCGGGCGCGGCCGTGACCAGCCTGCGCATCGACGGCGTGCTGCACGAGTTCCAGACCATCCCCGGCGTCAAGGAAGACGTCACCGACATGATCCTGAACATCAAGGGTCTGGTCGTGTCTTCCGAGCACGACGAGCCGGTCGTGATGTACCTGCGCAAGCAGGGCCCCGGCATCGTCACCGCCGCCGACATCGCCCCCCCGGCCGGCGTCGAGGTGCACAACCCCGAGCTGATCCTGGCCACGCTCAACTCCAAGGGCAAGCTGGAGATGGAGCTCACGGTCGAGCGCGGCCGCGGCTACGTCTCCGCCGTGCAGAACAAGCAGCCCGGCCAGGAGATCGGCCGCATCCCGGTCGACTCGATCTACTCCCCGGTGCTCAAGGTCAAGTACGAGGTCCAGGCGACCCGTGTCGAGCAGCGCACCGACTTCGACAAGCTGGTCGTGGACGTCGAGACCAAGCCCTGCCTGCGCCCCCGCGACGCCGTCGCGTCCGCCGGTAAGACGCTGGTCGAGCTGTTCGGTCTGGCCCGCGAGCTCAACGTCGAGGCCGAGGGCATCGACATGGGCCCGTCCCCGACGGACGCCGCTCTGGCCGCCGACCTGGCGCTGCCGATCGAGGAGCTGGAGCTGACCGTCCGCTCCTACAACTGCCTCAAGCGCGAGGGCATCCACACCGTGGGTGAGCTCGTCGCCCGGTCCGAGGCCGACCTGCTCGACATCCGCAACTTCGGCGCGAAGTCGATCGACGAGGTCAAGGCCAAGCTGCACGGCATGGGCCTGGCGCTGAAGGACTCGCCCCCCGGGTTCGACCCGTCGGCCGCCCTCGCCGCCACGGACGAGGGCTACGAGGACGACGACCTGTCGTTCGCGGAGACCGAGCAGTACTGATTTTCGCCCTGACATCACGTCAGGCGCCACAACACGTCCGGGGCTCCGTTACCGAGGAGCCCCGGGACTGTGTGAGTACCTAGTCCGGCTCGCACAGGATCAATCAGGGAGAGAACATGCCCGCCCCCAAGAAGGGTCCGCGTATCGGCGGCTCTGGTACCCACCAGAAGCACATCCTGGCGAACCTCGCCAAGTCGCTGATCGAGCACGAGCGGATCACCACCACCGAGGCCAAGGCCCGTCAGCTGCGCCCGTTCGTGGAGCCGCTGATCACCAAGGCCAAGAAGGGCGACCTGCACGCCCGTCGGCAGGTGGCCGCGACGCTGGAGCTGCGTAACACGCCGTTCTACAGCGGCCGCGACATGCTCTACAAGCTGTTCGAAGAGATCGCTCCGCGTTACGCGGCCCGCCCGGGTGGTTACACCCGCATCGTCAAGCTCGGCCCGCGTCGTGGCGACAACGCCCCGATGGCGATCATCGAGCTCGTCGAGCCGCTGACGGTCGCTCAGGAGGCCACCCGCGAGGCCGAGGCCGCGACCAAGCGCGCGGTCAAGGAGACCGAGGCCAAGGCCCCGGTCGTCGAGGACGAGGCGCCCGCCGCCGAGGCCGAGACCGAGGCGGACGAGGCCACTGACGAGGCCGCGGAGTCGGAGACCACCGAGTCCTGAGTCCGGGCTCCACGGAGCTTCGAGGCAGTACGGTGAAGGGCGTCGCGCCGGGCAGGTCCCGGCGGGGCGCCCTTTCGGCTTTCGGCACGAGGGCCGGTGTTTCACGAGGATGGGAGAGGCTGGAGCATGACGCGGGTGACCCGGGTACGGCTGGACCTGGCCTACGACGGGACCGAGTTCGCCGGCTGGGCCCGGCAGCGCAGCGGCGTGCGCACGGTGCAGCAGGTGCTGGAGGAGGCGCTGACCGCGGTGCTGCGCCTCGACGAGCCGGCCCAGCTGACCGTGGCCGGGCGCACCGACTCGGGCGTGCACGCGTCCGGGCAGGTGGCGCACGTGGACATGCCCGAGGGGGTGTGGCTGGCGCACGAGGAGAAGCTGCTGCGCCGCCTCGCCGGGAAGCTGCCGATGGACGTGCGCGTCTCCCGGGTCTCGGCCGCCCCCGAGGGCTTCGACGCCCGCTTCGCCGCCACCTCGCGCCGCTACGTCTACCGCGTCTGCGACTCCAGGGTCGGCACGCTGCCCACCCGCCGCAGGTTCGTGCTCTGGCACAACCGGGAGCTGGACCTCGAGCGCCTGGCCGAGGCGTCCCGGCTGCTGCTCGGCGAGCACGACTTCGCCGCGTACTGCAAGAAGCGCGAGGGCGCGACGACGATCCGCCGGCTGCTCGACGTGCACTGGGAGCGCACCAGGCCCGACGAGCTCGAGGCCACCATCGAGGCCGACGCGTTCTGCCACTCCATGGTCCGCGCCCTGGTCGCCGGGCTGCTCATGGCCGGCGACGGCCGGGTCGCGCCCGACTTCCCGGCGACGGTGCTGGCGAGCCGGGAGCGGCACCCGTCGGTGAACGTGCTGCCGCCGCACGGGCTGACGCTCGAGGAGGTCAGGTACCCGAGCGACGCCGAATTGGCCGCGCGGGTGGAGGAGACGCGCAAGATACGGGTGCTGGGCTGCTGAGGGCCGCGAGCCCCGCCGCGGTTCCGACGAATCGGACGAGTACCCCGTTTTGACCTGGCCGGGTCGGTCCCTGTACGGTGAGGCCAGTTGTGTTCCGCGCGATCTGATGCGCGCCCGGACTTCTACTCCGACCGGCCCGCCGGGCTGAGGGTACAAGGAACCGGGGGGCCCGGTGCCTGATGCCGTAGGTGTCGAGTGCACTCCGCCTGCGGTTCACGTCCACTTCCACGAACCCGTGGACTTCCGACATCGAGTGAAGGCATACGACCCGTGCGTACGTACAGCCCCAAGCCCGGCGAGGTCGAGCGCAAGTGGTACGTCATCGACGCCACTGACCTCGTTCTCGGCCGGCTCGCCAGCCAGACGGCCATCCTGCTGCGTGGCAAGCACAAGCCGCAGTTCGCTCCGCACGTGGACACCGGTGACTTCGTCATCATCGTCAACGCGGAGAAGGTGCACCTGTCCGGCAACAAGCGCGAGGACAAGCTCGCCTACCGCCACTCGGGCTACCCGGGTGGTCTGCGTTCGGTCAAGTACGGCGACCTGATCGACAAGGACCCGCGCAAGGCCCTCGAGAAGGCCGTGCGCGGCATGCTCCCGCACAACAGCCTCGGGCGCGACATGCTCAAGAAGCTGAAGGTCTACGGCGGACCGAACCACCCGCACGCCGCACAGCAGCCCGTCGCGTACGAGCTGTCCCAAGTCGCCCAGTAACGATCAAGGAGTTTGCGGCAGTGTCCGACCAGACCACCGACGTCGAGACCCTCGACGACGAAGAAGTTCCCGAGACTTACACCACGGAGACCGCTCCGGCCGCCGACGCCCCCGTGCGCCGCGCCGCGAACCTGGTTCCCGCGGGCGGCACCGGCCGGCGCAAGGAGGCGGTGGCGCGCGTGCGCATCATCCCCGGCACCGGTAAGTGGAAGATCAACGGCCGCACCCTCGACGGGTACTTCCCGAACAAGGTGCACCAGCAGGAAGTCAACGAGCCGTTCCACGTGCTCGAGCTGGACGACCAGTACGACGTGATCGCCCGCATCAACGGCGGCGGCATCTCCGGCCAGGCCGGCGCGCTGCGCCTGGGCATCGCCCGCGCCCTGAACGAGGCCGACGTCGAGGCGAACCGTCCGACCTTGAAGAAGGCCGGCTTCCTGACCCGCGACGCGCGTGCCACCGAGCGCAAGAAGGCGGGCCTCAAGAAGGCCCGTAAGGCTCCGCAGTACTCGAAGCGTTAATCGTCGAACACGACGAGGACGTCTTCCCCGTTTATCGGCAAGTCAGACAGCCCCATCGTCCGCCCGACGGCGTACGGTGGGGTTGTCTGTTCTCTCTCAGGCCCAACCACGACACCTAAGGGGTCCGCATCCATGGCCCGACTTTTCGGCACCGACGGAGTACGCGGGACGGCGAACCGCGAGGTCACAGCGGAGCTCGCGCTCGACCTGGCAGTCGCGGCGGCGCACGTGCTGGCCGAGCGCGGCGACTTCGCCGGACACCGGCCCACGGCGGTCATCGGGCGCGACCCGCGGGCTTCGGGTGAGTTCCTGGAGGCGGCGGTGGCCGCGGGCCTGGCCTCGGCCGGGGTGGACGTGGTGCGGCTCGGCGTGCTGCCGACTCCGGCGGTGGCCTACCTGGCCATCGCGCTCGGCGCCGACTTCGGGGTGATGCTCTCGGCCAGCCACAACCCGGCTCCGGACAACGGCATCAAGTTCTTCGCGCGCGGCGGGCTGAAGCTGGCCGACGAGGTGGAGGACGCGATCGAGGCGCGCCTGGGCGAGCCGTGGCAGCGGCCGGTGGGCGCGGACATCGGGCGGATCACCGACCTGCCGGACGGGGTGGAGCGCTACATCGACTACCTGGTCTCCACGGTGCCCAACCGGCTCGACGGGCTGCGGCTGGTGCTCGACACGGCGCACGGCGCCGCCGCGGTGGCGGCCCCCGCGGCGCTGCGCCGGCTCGGTGCCGAGGTCATCGCCATCGGCGACGCCCCGAACGGGCTGAACATCAACGACGGCTGCGGCTCCACCCACCTCGAGGCGCTGCGCGACGCGGTGCTCGAGCACGGCGCCGACCTCGGGGTGGCGCACGACGGGGACGCGGACCGGATCCTGGCGGTGGACCACACCGGCGAGGTGATCGACGGGGACCAGATCATGGCGATCCTCGCGCTGTCCCTGCGCGAGCGCGGCGCCCTGGCGTCGGACACGGTCGTGGCCACGGTGATGGCGAACCTGGGCTTCAAGATCGCGATGGAGCGGGCCGGGCTCAAGGTGGTGCAGACCGCCGTGGGCGACCGCTACGTGCTCGAGGCCATGCGCGAGGGCGGCTTCGTGCTCGGCGGCGAACAGTCCGGTCACATCATCATGCAGGAACACGCGACCACCGGTGACGGCGTGCTGGCCGGCCTGCACCTGCTGGCCCGGGTGGCCGAGAGCGGCAAGCCGCTGGCCGAGCTCGCCGCGGTGATGCGCAAGCTGCCGCAGGTGATGGTGAACGTGCGCGGGGTGGACAAGTCGCGGCTGGCCGCGAGCACGGAACTGGCCGCCGCGGTGGCCGAGGCCGAGGTCGAGCTCGGCTCGGGCGGCCGGGTGCTGCTGCGTCCCTCGGGCACCGAGCCGCTGGTGCGGGTCATGGTCGAGGCGCAGACGCAGGAGCAGGCCGAGTCGGTCGCGCACCGGCTGGCCGACGCGGTGCGCGCCGCGCTGACGGTGGCCGACACGGTGGCCGAGGTGGCTTGAAGCTGAGACGAGGTCAGGGCGCGCCGTGCGTACGGCGCGCCCTGACGTGTACTGAGCCGAATTCCGGGCCAGGGCACTTACACCTCTAGTCGGCCCGGACGGTGAACGCGCTCAGCCGCCGCGTCGCGTAGGTCAGCAGCACCACCACCGCGATCACCGCGAGCACCAGCGACGGGGTGATGGTCAGGTGCGCGTTGAGATTCGTGTTCTTCGACACCGCGTGCGCGACGCCGAGCGACCACTGCTCGATCGAGAGGTACTTCGCGCCGCTGACCAGGTTGCTGATCAGCTCCTCCCACAGCGCCACGTACGCCAGGGCGTAGATCACCGGGTGGCGCACCGCCGCGGAGATCATCACGAACAGGCAGGAGTAGACGACCGCGCCGAGCGCCGAGCCGAGGAAGCAGCCGACCGCCAGCGAGTGCAGCCCGCCCTGCGCGATCACGCCCGCGATCAGCACCGGCACGGCCGCGAACAGGAACGTCACCGCCGTCGCGACGCTCGTCTTGGCCATGACCACGGCCCGGCGCGGCACCGGGGTGGCCAGCAGGTGCAGCACGCTGTTGTCGTCGATCTCCGAACCGAGCACCGAGGTGCCGATCAGCAGCGCGGTCAGCGGCACCACGGCTCCCGCGCCGACCTGGCCGAGCACGATGGCCGGCCAGTCGGCCACGGTCCCGCTGGCGCTCTTGAGCCCGAGCGTGAGCACGATCAGGATCAGCGCGGGCAACGCGAACAGCAGGGCCCTTCTGCGCCCGAACAACGCCCGGAAGGTGATCCAGGCCACAGTGGTGTTGTACATGGCTCAGGCTCCCACGAGGTAGGCGAAGACGGATTCGAGCGACTCGTCCGACGGGATGACCTCGCGCAGCCCGATCCCGGCGTCCCGGCAGGAGCGGGCCAGCTTCCGGGTGAAGGTGCCGTGGTCGCTCGCGCGCACCTCGAGGCCGTCCTTGGTCAGCGCCACGCCCTGCACCGCGGGGCTGGCCATCAGCACCCTGGCCAGTTCCCGGTCGTCGGTGCTGCGCAGCAGGAACACGTGCGGCCGGGTCGTCATCAGCCGCCGGATGGTCCGGTAGTCGCCGGAGGCGGCGAGCCGGCCGGCCACCACCACCTGGACCGTGTCGGCCAGGCGCTCGACCTCCTCCAGGATGTGCGAGGAGAACAAGATGGTGCGCCCGCGCTGCCCGAGGTCGCGCAGCAGGTCCATCATGTGCATCCGCTGGCGCGGGTCCATGCCGTTGAACGGCTCGTCCAGCAGCAGCACCTTCGGGTCGTGCACGAGCGCCGCGGCCACCTTGGCCCGCTGGCGCATGCCCTTGGAGTAGGTCTGGATCGGGCGGTCCGCGGCGTCGATCATCTCCACCAACTGCAGCGCCCGCTCGGCCGCGGCCTTCGGGTCGGGCAGCTTGTGCAGCTTCGCCGAGGCCAGCACGAACTCACGCGCCGTCAGGAATGCGTAGACCGAGTCGCGTTCGGGTACCAGGCCGACGGTGTCGAAGATCGCCGGGTGGCGCCACGGGGCGACGCCGCCGATGGTGACCGAGCCGCGCGAGGGCGAGAGGAAGCCGGAGAGCAGGTGCAGGATGGTGGACTTGCCCGCGCCGTTCGGGCCGAGCAGCCCGGTCACCCCCGGCCCGAGCTCGAGCGAGATGTCGTTGACGGCGACCACGTTGCCATACCAGTGGGTCACGTGGTCGAAGCTGACGACGGCGGGGGTCGCGGGCTCCGGGGCCGTACGGGCCGCGGGCACGGCGGAGGGTTCGACGGCGGTCACGAGACGCTCACCTTCCGGTAACGCAGGAACAGCCCGGCGCTGCCGCCGAGGACGATCAGGGCGGCCTCGGCGCCGTAGAGCGGGCCGAGCGGGGAGGGGTTGGGCAGATCGCTGTCGGTGGCGTTGAACACCCAGATGCGCAGGCCCTCGACCACGTACACCGGATTCGCCAGGCCGCCGGCCTTGGCGATAGCGGAGTAGACCGGGGTCTCGTAGGTCACGGTGATGTCGGCGTACCCGGGCTTGTTCGGGTCCTTCACCCCGGTGACGTTGTCGATGCCGTATTCGCGCGCGTTCACACCCTGGCAGTACTGGTTGATGACGAAGTCCGGCGGGCCGTTCACGCCGCCGCCGACCCCGAAGAGGTTTCCGCTCAGGTTCGGCGCGTTCGGGTCGAGGGCGGGTACCACGCAGCTCTCCTGGTGGGTCTTCCAACTCGTGCCGAGAGCGTTCGCCATCACCTGCGAGATGGCCAGGGTGACCAGGAAGAAGATCGCGATCAGGCCGGTGGCGATGACGCGCCGGCTGGTGGAGGCGGCGAGCAGCAGCGCCAGCACGCTGAGCACGGCGGACTGGAGCACCGAGACGAACAGGCCGGGGAAGGCCGCGCGGGTGTCGAGCCAGATCATGTGGCCGCTGGTGGACGAGGCGACCTGGCCGAGGTAGGTGATCAGCACCGGCAGCAGCGTCACCGCCAGCACGCCGGTGAACAGCGCGAGCAGCTTGGCCAGCGGGTAGTCCCCGCGGCGCAGCGGCCTGGAGAAGTACAGCGGCAGGGTGTGGTGGCGCAGGTCCCGGGTGACCAACTCCGGCGCGCTGACCGCCACGAGCAGCACCGTGAAGAGCATCATCCGGACGCCCATCAGCGAGTAGTCCAGGATCAGCGGCTTGTTCTCGGAGCTGGCGTAGACGTTGAGCGCGGCCGGGATCACCATGACCAGCGTGACGAACCAGGGCACGATCTTGGCCTTGGGGCCGCGGCCGAAGCCGAACACCGCCCGCAGTCCGTGAACGTAGAGGGCACGCAGGATCTGGCCGCGGCCCAGGCGTGGACCGGTGTACGGCTTGTATCCGATGTCGTGGATGACGCTCGTGGTGGGGGTGCTCACAGCTTCGCCTCCGTCGGCTCGTCGAGTTCGCGCCGCTCGAAAAGCTCCTCGACGTGGTGCCGGCGGTGCTCGAGCCGGGTCAGCGGGAGGTCGAGGTCGGCGATGGTGTCGCGCACGGTGTCGAAGACCGGGTCCCCGTCCAGCCGGACCAGCAGCGCGCGGCCCTGCAGGCTGACGGTCAGGCCCGCGCCCTCGAGCCGGGCCCGCAGCGGCTCGCTGCCCTCGTCCACCTCGATCGCGAGCCACGGCAGCGCCTGGGTCATCGAGTCCAGCGACGCGGCCCGCAGCAGCTTGCCGCCGTCGATCGCCACCAGGTGGTCGCAGATCCGCTCGATCTCGCTCAGCAGGTGCGAGGCCACCACCACGGCGATGCCGAACTCGGAGCCGATCCGGCGGATCAGCGCCAGCATGGCGTCGCGCCCGGACGGGTCGAGGCCGTTGGTGGGCTCGTCCAGCAGCAGCAGCCCCGGGTTGCCGACCAGTGCCTGGGCCAGCTTGACCCGCTGCTTCATGCCGGTGGAGAAGGTGCCGATCTGGCGGTAGCGCTCCTCGTGCAGGCCCACGTGCCGCAGCGCCTCGGCCGCCTGCTCCTTGGCCGCGGTGGGCGGCAGCCCGCTCATCCGGCCGAGGTGGGTGACGAACTCGGTGGCGCTCACGTCCGCGGGCAGGCAGTCGTGCTCGGGCATGTAGCCCACTCGGGCGCGGATCTCCGGACCCTGCTCCTGCGCGTCGAGGCCGAGTACCCGGACCTGGCCGGAGCTCGGCGTGATCAGCCCGAGCAGGATCTTGATAAGGGTGGATTTGCCGGCGCCGTTGGCGCCGACCAGGCCGGTGATACCCGGCTGGACGGACAGCTCGAGGTCGCTCAGGGCGGTCACGCCGCCCGGATAGCGCATCGTGAGCGACTTCGCCTCGATGATCGGTTGCTCGATGACTGACACGCTGCGAACGGTAGTCGCCGCGGCCCGGCCGCGGCGTCGGGCCGTGGGCGGGTTCCGAGGTCATCCGGAAGGATGGCGGGCCCCGAGCCGGTCTCGGGGTATTTCCCCGATCCCGCCGGCCCCCGGTCTCGGGCGGCCGGGCCCCGGCGAACCCGTCCGGAGCACTGGTCTATACCTCTACCTGCGGTTTTACAGTTCTCGGGACAGTCGCGTACGCCTCGGGACGGATAGAGTGGGGACACCTACGGCGAGAGGAATAGATCCAGGTGTGCGGAATCGTCGGATATGTCGGTCCTAAAACGGCCCTCGATGTCGTGATCGAGGGGCTGCGGAGGCTGGAGTACCGCGGTTACGACTCCGCCGGAGTGGCCGTGGTGGCCGACGGCGGGCTGACCTCCCGGAAGAAGGCCGGCAAGCTCGGCAACCTGGAGAAGGAGCTGGCCGCGCACCCGCTGCCCGAGTCCGGCCTTGGCCTCGGCCACACCCGCTGGGCTACCCACGGCGGGCCCACCGACGGCAACGCGCACCCGCACTTCGACTCCACCGGCCGGGTCGCCGTCGTACACAACGGCATCATCGAGAACTTCGCCGCGCTGCGCGAGGAACTGCAGCAGGCCGGGATCACCCTGGCCAGCGAGACCGACACCGAGGTGGTCGCGCACCTGCTCGGCCAGCAGTTCCCCGGCTGCGTCGAGTCCCACGGCGACGGCGCCCTGGCCGAGGCCATGCGCCGGGTCTGCCGCCGCCTCGACGGCGCCTTCACCCTGGTCGCCGTGCACGCCGACGCGCCCGACGTGGTGGTCGGCGCCCGCCTGAACTCCCCGCTGGTGGTCGGCGTCGGCGAGGGCGAGGCCTTCCTGTGCAGCGACGTGGCCGGGTTCATCGGCCACACCCGCGAGGCGATCGAGCTCGGCCAGGCGCAGGTCGTCGAGGTGCGCAGCAACGCCGTGGTCATCACCGACTTCGCCGGCGAGCCCGCCGCGGGCAAGCCCTTCCACGTGGACTGGGACGTGGCCGCCGCCGAGAAGGGCGGCTACGACTACTTCATGGACAAGGAGATCGACGAGCAGCCGCAGGCCGTGGCCGACACGCTGCTCGGCCGGATCAGCGCCGAGGGCCGGCTGCAGCTCGACGAGATGCGCATGAGCGAGAGCGAACTGCGCAGCGTGGACAAGGTGATCGTGATCGCCGCGGGCACCTCGTACCACGCCGGCATGATCGCCAAGTACGCCATCGAACACTGGACCCGGATCCCGGTCGAGGTCGAACTCGCCTCCGAGTTCCGCTACCGCGACCCGATCCTGACCAGGGACACCCTGGTCCTGGTGATCTCGCAGAGCGGTGAGACGGCCGACACGCTGATGGCGCTGCGCCACGCCAAGGACCAGCACGCCCGGGTCCTGGCCATCTGCAACAGCAACGGCGCCACCATCCCGCGCGAGGCCGACGCCGTGGTCTACACGCACGGCGGCCCGGAGATCGCGGTGGCCTCCACCAAGGCCTTCCTGACCCAGCTGATCGCCTGCTACCTGGTCGGGCTCTACCTCGCCCAGGTGCGCGCGGCGAAGTTCCCGGACGAGATCGCCGACATCCTCGAGCAGCTGTCCCAGGCCCCGGCCAAGGTGCGCGAGACGCTGGACCGGATGGGCCCGGTGCGCGAGCTCGGCCGGCTGCTCAAGGACGAGGGCCGGGTGCTGTTCCTGGGCCGGCACGTGGGCTACCCGGTGGCGCTCGAGGGCGCCCTGAAGCTCAAGGAACTGGCGTACGTGCACGCCGAGGGCTTCGCCGCGGGCGAGCTCAAGCACGGCCCGATCGCGCTGGTGGACCAGGGCCTGCCGGTCGTCGTCGTGGTGCCCCCGGCCGACCGGCCGCTGCTGCACGACAAGATCGTCTCCAACATCCAGGAGATCCGGGCCCGCGGCGCGCGCACCATCGTGATCGCCGAGGACGGCGACACCGCGGTGGCCCCGTTCGCGGACACGCTGATCTACGTGCCGGAACTGCCCACCCTGCTCCAGCCGCTGGTGGCCACCGTGCCGCTGCAGGTGTTCGCCTCCGCGCTCGCGGACGCCAAGGGCCTCGACGTGGACCAGCCGCGTAACCTGGCCAAGTCCGTGACGGTGGAGTAGCAGCACTCTCAGCAGGCCGGAGGCCGCCGATGATCGTGGGCGTGGGCATCGACGTGGTCGACGTCGCGCGGTTCCAGGCCACCCTCGAGCGCACCCCGGCGCTGCTCGAGCGGGTCTTCACCCCCGGCGAGCGGGGCCTGGCCACGGCCTCGCTCGCGGCCAGGTTCGCGGCGAAGGAGGCCGTGGGCAAGGCCCTGGGCGTGCCCGGAGACCTCAGCTGGCAGGACGCCGAGGTGCGGAGCGAGCCGAACGGGCGGCCGTATCTGGTGGTGACCGGCGGCGTGGCCCGGCGGGCGCAGGAGCTCGGCGTGGTGCGCTGGCACCTCTCGCTCAGCCACGACGCCGGGATCGCCTCGGCGATGGTCGTGGCCGAATCGGCCTGACCCGGCACAATGGCGGGGTGAGGTACGCATACGACGTCGCGTCCGTGCGGGCGGCGGAACAGGAACTGATGGCCCGTCTTCCGGACGGGACGCTGATGGCGCGGGCCGCGGCCGGGCTGGCGAGCGTGACCGCCGCCATCCTGGGCCAGGCCCGCGGCGGCGTCTACGGCGCGCGGGTGCTGCTGCTCGTGGGCGTGGGCGACAACGGCGGCGACGCCCTGTACGCCGGCGCGCTGCTGGCCCGGCGCGGCGCCGCGGTGCACGCCGTGCTCGCCGACCCCGACCGGGCGCACGCCGCGGGGCTCGCCGCCCTGCGCGGGGCCGGCGGACGGGTCGCAGGGCCCGGCGACGCCCGGACCCTGGCCGGGCGCGCGGACCTGATCATGGACGGACTGCTCGGCATCGGCGGCCGCGGCGGGCTGCGCGGGGTCTTCGCCGAACTCGCCGAGGCCGCGCACGCCGCGGTCGAGGCCACCGGCGCGCCGATCGTGGCGGTGGACCTGCCCAGCGGCGTCGACGCGGACACCGGCGAGGTGGCCGGCCTCGCGATCCGGGCCGCGGTCACCGTCACCTTCGGCACCTTCAAGCCGGGGCTGCTGATCGACCCCGCGGCCGGACACGCCGGCATCGTCGAACTCGTCGACATCGGGCTCGACTTCCCCGAGGCCCGGCCGGTCGCCGAGGTGCTGCAGGAGTCGGATGTGCGTGCTCTGCTGCCCGAACCCGCGCGCCTGGCCCAGAAGTACAGCCGGGGCGTGGTCGGGCTCGCGGTCGGCTCCGAGCGCTATCCGGGCGCGGCGCTGCTCGCGACCGGGGCGGCGCTGCGCTCGGGTGTGGGGGCGGTGCGCTACGACGGGCCGGTCGAGGTCGTCGGCACCCATCCGGAGGTGCTGCTGGGCGACGGCCGGGTGCAGGCCTGGGTGGTCGGCTCCGGGCTCGGGCAGAGCGAGGAGGCGCGGCGCAGGCTCAGCCGGGTGCTGGAGAGCGACGTGCCGGTGCTGGTGGACGCGGACGGTCTCAGGCTGCTGCCGAAGGAGTCGCTCAAGCGCAGTGCGCCGACACTGCTGACCCCGCACAGCGGCGAGGCGGCGGCACTGCTCGGCTCGAGCGCCGAGGAGGTGGACTCAGGAAGAATTCAGGCGGTGCGGGCCCTGGCGCGCGATTACGACGCCGCGGTGTTGTTGAAGGGGCCCTTCAGCCTGATCGCGGACCCCCTTGCACCCGGTTTAAGAGTCAACACCCACGCGACCGCGTATCTGGCCACGGCCGGGAGCGGCGACGTGCTGGCCGGGTTGGCCGGAGGTCTGTTGGCGGGCGGGCTTTCGGCTTTGGACGCGGCGTCGGTGGCGGCCTATCTGCACGGGTCGGCGGGGCTGCTCGCGGCTCGCAGCGGTCCGGTCGCCGCGAGTGACCTGGTCGCGGCCCTGTCGGCGGCCTGGCAGAATGTCGCCGGATGAGCACCCGTACCGCCGCACCGCCCGCACGGCTCGAAGCCCGTGTGGATCTCGACGCGCTTCGGTCCAACGTCCGCCGGCTGCGTGAGATCGCCGGTCCGGCACAGGTGATGGCCGTGGTGAAGGCCGACGCATACGGGCACGGAATGGTGCCCTGTGCCCGCGCGGCCGTCCAGGCCGGGGCGGCCTGGCTGGGCACGGCGCTGCCGGAGGAGGCCCTCGCGCTGCGCGCGGCCGGGCTCGAGGTGCCGATCCTGACCTGGCTGCACGCGCCCGGCGACGACTTCGCGGCGCTGGTGCGGGCCGGGGTGGACGTCTCGATCTCGGGCCAGTGGTCGCTGGACGCGGTGCTGGCGGCGGTGGGTGGCACCAGGCGGCCCGCGCGGATCCAGCTGAAGGCGGACACCGGGCTCGGGCGCAACGGGATCCAGCCGCGGGAGTGGCCCGCGGTGGTGGACGAGGCGGTCAAGGCCGAGCGGGCCGGGCTGGTGGAGGTGACCGGCCTGTGGTCGCACTTCGCCTGTGCCGACGAGCCCGGGCATCCCTCGATCCGCCGTCAGCTGACGAGCTTTCACGAGGCGCTGGAGTATGCCGAGGCGGCCGGGCTGCGCGGGCGGCTGCGGCACATGGCCAACTCCCCGGCCACCCTCACCCTGCCGGAGAGCCACTTCGACCTCGTCCGCCCGGGCGTGGCCGTCTACGGGCTGAGCCCGGCGCCGGAACTGGGCGTGCCGGCGGACTTCGGGCTGCGGCCGGTGATGACCCTGCGCGGGCGGCTGGCCCTGGTCAAGCAGGTGCCGGAGGCGCACGGGGTGTCCTACGGGCACACCTATCACACGACCGGCGAGACCCGGCTCGGGCTGGTCCCGGCCGGATACGCGGACGGCATCCCGCGCGCGGCCTCGGACCGGGGCCCGGTGTGGATCGGCGGGCGCAGATACGTGATCGCGGGCCGGGTGGCGATGGACCAGTTCGTGGTCGACCTCGGTCCGGCCGGCCCCGGCGAGCAGAGTCCGGCGGCGGGCGACGAGGTGGTGCTGTTCGGCCCGGGCGAGGACGGCGGGCCGACGGCGCAGGATTGGGCACAGGCGATCGGCACCATCGGTTACGAGGTGGTCACCCGAATCGGTGGCCGGGTGCCGCGGGTGTACGTGGACTGAGCGCACGTCAGGTGGCTCGGCCGGAACCGTGCGGTGTCGGCCGGTCGAACGCTTGAAGCGCGGCTGCCGGGCAACAATAGCGAGTGAGATCGCGGCGCTGCGGCCGCGGTGAGGGCACGTCGCCCGGTTCGGCGGCGGCGTGAGGCGGTGGCGCCGCGAGGGCGCCGGGGCAGTGCGGAAGGCGGCCGAGCGGTGGCAGAGGCGTCGGGGAAGGGCAGGCGGGCCGGGCTTCTCGGCGCCGCGGTCGGGGTGGTCGCGGCCGGGGTGGCGGTGGGCTTCACCGTGGAGCGGCTCACCATCGGGCGGGCGGTGCGGCGGATGGCCGCCATACACGACCCGGGCGAGCCCTTCGGCTCTCTGCGCGGCGATCCGCGCACGGTGACCGCCTCGGACGGGGTGGAGCTCTACGTCGAGGTGGACGAGCCGCGCGGGTTCGCCGGCGGCGCGGTGGTGGGGCGCGCGGGGGCGGCGAGCGATCCGGACGAGGCGGCCGGGCGGCCGACACTGCTGTTCACCCACGGGTTCTGCCTGCACCAGGACTGCTGGCACTATCAGCGGGCTGAGTTCTCGGCCACACACCGGATGGTGTTCTGGGACCAGCGCGGGCACGGCCGCTCCGGCCGGCTGCCGCGCGAGGAGAACGGCCGGACCAAGCCGGTGACGGTGGATCAGCTCGGCGAGGACCTCTACGCGGTGCTCCAGGCCACCTGTCCGGAGGGCCCGGTGATCCTGGTCGGGCACTCCATGGGCGGGATGACCATGATGGCGCTGGCCGCCGCGCACCCGGAGCTGATCGGCGACCGGATCGTGGGCGCCGCGCTGATCAGCACCTCGGCCGGCCGGTTCGAGGACGTGGCCTTCGGGCTGCCGCGGCCCGGGGCGCAGCTGCTGCACCGGGCCACGCCCGGGATGCTCGGCCTGCTGGCCCGGCAGGCGGCGCTGGTGGACCGGGGCCGGTCGCTCGGCGGCGACCTGGGCCTGGTGCTCACCCGCCGCTACGCCTACGGCTCCGAGGTGCCGGAGTCGGTGGTGCGCTTCACCCTCGACATGATCGAGTCGGTCCCGATCGACGTGATCGCCGAGTTCTACCCGGCCATAAGCCACCTGGACCTGGGCGCGGCGGTGCCGCTGTTCGACCGGGTGCCCACGCTGGTGCTCGGCGGAGCCGGGGACCTGGTGCTGCCGGTGGCGCACAGCGAGGCGCTGGCCGCGGCCATCCCCTCGGCCGCGTACGTGGTGCTGCCGGAGTCCGGACACGCCGTCATCCTGGAGCACCCGGACTCGGTGGACGAGGCTCTGCGTACCCTGGTGGACCGGGTCGAGGCGCGACTCGACCCGTCCCCGTCCCCCAGGAGAGCGGCGCAGTGAACGTGCTTGACGGACCGTCGGCGGCCTCGGAGCCGAAGCGATCACAGACCACGACGACGCGGGCCGAGGACGCGGCGGCGACCCGCGCGGTCGGGCTGCACTTCGCCGCACGGCTGCGGCCCGGCGATCTGGTCATCCTTTCGGGTGAACTCGGGGCCGGGAAGACCACCTTCACCCAGGGGCTGGCCGAGGGCCTCGGGGTGCGCGGGCCGATCACCTCGCCCACCTTCGTGCTGGCCCGGGTGCACCCCTCGCTCACCGGCGGCCCGGCGCTGGTGCACGTGGACGCCTACCGGCTGGTCAGCCTGGCAGAGCTCGACGACCTGGACCTGGACGCGTCGATGGACGAGTCGGTCACGGTGGTGGAGTGGGGCGAGGGCAAGGCCGAGGCCCTGGCCGAGGGGCGCGAGGGCCACTACGTGGTCAGATTCGACCGCTCCCGCGCGGACGACGTGCGCGAGATCACCGTCGAGCAGGTCTGAGCCGCGCGCCGGCGCGCGGCGAGAGCGTCAGACCACGACGACGTCGGTGCCGACCGCGGCGAACTGGTAGAGCACCTGCGCGTCGGTCTGCTCCATCCGCACGCCGCCGGTGTGGCCCTTGGGCGCCGGGGGCATGCCGATCAGCCCGGCCTCGGCGTCGAAGCCGAAGACGGTGGAGGAGCTGGAGTCGAAGCGCACCAGGTAGACGACGCTGACCCCGTCACCGCCGGTGGATCCCGGGCTCTTGGCGTAGACCGGGTAGGTGCCCGCGGGCGGGGTGACGGTGCCGGGCACCACCTGCATGGTGCGGCTCACGGTCGAGCCCTGAACCAGCCAGACCCGGTGCAGGCTCGGGGAGTAGACGATCCGGGTGCCGCTGCCCGAGTTCGCCGGCAGCGCGTCGGCCTGGGGCGCGGCGTTGGTCGAGGTCGCCGAGACCTTCGCGGCGCTGTTCGCGCTCGCGTGCGGCGCGGTCGCCTCGGCCTGGGCGGCGAGGATGCCCACGCCGGCCAGCGCGGCGATCGTCATCATGAGGACCGAGAAGGTCGCGCCCCGTCCCGATTTCCGGGCCGGACGGGGACCCCGCACGGGGTCCGGGGCCGCGGGGGCGGCGCCGTGTTTGCGGGCGCCGGCGGCCCGGGTTCCTCTACCCATGGGGCTCATCATGCCCTACCGGCACCGTATGGGTTAAGAGCCGGGGGCGGGCGAATGCGCCTCGACACGGTCCGTGGCGGGCCCGGCGCGCCGGTACGGGGGCGGCCCCGGCGCCGGATCGGAGCCGTGACGGGGGCCGGACTCGCGGTGATGAATAATGGCCGGGTGCTGCTCTTGGCTTTCGACACGGCGACCCCGGCGGTGACCGTCGCCCTGCGCGGCGAGGACGGCGTGCTCGCAGAGCACACCGAGGTCGACGCCCGCAGACACGGCGAGTTGCTCGCCCCGGGAATCGAGCGGGTGCTGGCCGCGGCCGGCGCCTCCCGCACGGCGCTGACCGCGGTGGCCGTGGGGGTCGGGCCAGGCCCGTTCACCGGGCTGCGGGTGGGTCTGATGACGGCTCGGGCGCTGGGCGACGCGCTGGAGATCCCGGTCTACGGGGTGTGCACGCTCGACATCCTGGCCGCGGCGGTCGCCGCCGCAGGGGCCGAGGACTTCGCGGTCGCCACCGACGCGCGCCGGCGCGAGGTGTACTGGGCCGAGTACGACGCGCACGGACGACGGCGAACGCCACCGGCGGTGGACCGGCCGGCCGACATCGCCGAGCGGCTGGCCGGCCGTGCGGTGGCCGGGCAGGGGCCCGCGCTCTACCCGGAGTTCTTCCCGCGCGCGCTCGAGCCGGCGCTGCCGAGCGCGGCCGGGCTGGCCGAGCTGACGGCCCGTCTGCTGGCCGAGGACCCGGGCGCGCTGCTGCCGCCGCTGCCGCTGTATCTGCGCCGCCCCGACGCGGTCGAGCCCGGCGCGCGCAAGTCGGTGCACCAGCCGGACGCGCGCGAGCTCGGCGGCCGCGCGACGACCGGGGCGGGCCGGGCGTGAACGGCGCGGCCCGGCCGCCGGCCGAGATCGCCGAGACCGGGATCAGGCTGCGCCGGATGCGCTGGTGGGACCTGCCCGGCGTGATCCTGCTGGAGAACCTGACCTTCCCCGAGGACGCCTGGTCGGTCGGGATGTTCTGGTCCGAGCTGGCCGAGGCCGGCAGCCGCCACTACGTGGTGGCCGAGGACACCGGCGCGCGCGGCGGACGGCCGGGCACGGACGAGCCGCGCATCGTCGGCTACGCCGGGCTGCTCGCCGGGGTGGGCGAGGCCGAGGTGCTCACCATCGCGGTGGACCCGGCCAGGGCCGGGCGCGGGCTCGGCGCGCGGCTGCTCACGGAACTGATGCGGGAGGCGGCCCGGCGCCGCTGCGACGAGGTGGTGCTCGAGGTCCGGGTGGACAACGAGCGGGCACAGAAGCTCTACCAGCGCTTCGGATTCGTCGGCATCGGGGTGCGCCGCGGCTACTACCAGCCGGCCAACGTGGACGCGCTGGTGATGCGCGCCGGCGGGGTGCTGGCCCGGTTCGGTCCCGGCCCGGCCGGGATCGCGGGCGGCGGCGCGCACGCCCTGCCCGCGGGCGGCGCCGAAGCAGACATCGAGAACAGGGTGAACCCATGACCGCCGACCAGCCGATCGTGCTCGGCTTCGAAACCTCCTGCGACGAGACCGGGGTCGGGATCGTGCGCGGGATCGAGCTGCTCGCCGACGCGGTGGCCACCAGCGTGGACGAGCACGCCCGGTTCGGCGGCGTGGTCCCCGAGGTCGCCTCGCGCGCGCACCTCGACGCGATGGTGCCGACCGTGCACCGGGCGCTGGACCAGGCCGGGCTCAAGCTCTCCGACATCGACGCGATCGCGGTCACCTCGGGCCCGGGCCTGGCCGGCGCGCTGCTGGTCGGGGTCGCGGCGGCCAAGGCGTACGCGCTGGCGCTGGGCAAGCCGATCTACGGGGTCAACCACCTCGCCGCGCACGTGTGCGTGGACCAGCTCGAGCACGGCCCGCTGCCGCAGCCGGCCATGGCGCTGCTGGTCTCCGGCGGCCACTCCTCGCTGCTGCTGGTGCCGGACGTGGCCACCGACGTGCGCCCGCTGGGCAACACCATCGACGACGCGGCCGGCGAGGCCTTCGACAAGGTGGCCAGGGTGCTCGGCCTCGGCTTCCCGGGCGGCCCGCACGTGGACCGCGCGGCCCGCGACGGAGACCCCGCGGCCATCGCCTTCCCGCGCGGCCTGACCGGCCCGCGCGACGCCCCGTACGACTTCTCCTTCTCCGGCCTCAAGACCGCGGTCGCGCGCTGGATCGAGGCCAGGGAGCGGGCCGGGGAGCCGGTGCCGGTGGCGGACGTGGCCGCCTCGTTCCAGGAGGCCGTGGTGGACGTGCTCACCCGCAAGGCGCTGCGCGCCTGCAAGGAGAACGGCGTCGACCATCTGCTGATCGGCGGCGGCGTCGCGGCCAACTCGCGGCTGCGCGCGCTGGCCACCGAGCGGGCCGAGGCGATGGGCATCAGGGTGCGTGTTCCGCGCCCGGGCCTGTGCACCGACAACGGCGCCATGGTGGCCGCGCTCGGTGCGCAGTTGGTGGCGAGCGGTGTCGAACCGAGCGCGCTGGACCTGCCGGCCGACTCCTCCATGCCGGTGACCGAGATCGTCGCTCAGGGCCTGTCCTAAGGTTTTCCGGGTCTTCGCGCGCCCCGGCGCCCCCCGGTGCGCCGCGTGAGCTCCCCGACAGTGTCCTGACGTGCGCGGACAGTAGCGTCACCGGGTGCAATCCACAGCCGCGGCGTATCCCAGGCCTGACACGCTTCCGGGCCGGGCGCTATCCTCGGGTGGGGGAGGGCCCGCGTCAAGGTGTGGGGAGCATGCTCGAGTACGACGATCTCGCAGGTGCCGTCCGGCAGTGGCGGCCGTCGACGACCGTGCGCCTGGTGGGCGGATGGGTCGCGATCGCGGGGCTTGCCGTGGCCGCCTCGACCGTGGCGGCGTGGGCGCGCGGTGACCTCGCGCCCGGGCTCGCCGCCCTCGGCGCGCTGGCCGGGACGCTGGCGGCCTGGTTCGGCTACGGCTACCTGCACCGCTTCCGGATCGCGCTCGGCAACGGGCTGCTGACCGTCGTCGGGGTCTGGTGCACCTACCGGATCCCGTTGCAGTACGTGGTGGGGGCGCGGGCCACCCGCGCGGGCGTGCTGTTCGAACTGAGCAACGGCGGGCGCTGTCTGGCCGGGGCCGTCGCGGCCCCCTCCCCCCGGGCCGACGCGGCCGTGAACGCGGTGCTGGCCGCCTCGGCCACCGAGCGCTCCCTGCAGGAGCTCGGGGACGGCCGCGGGGCCTTCGGGCGGGACGGCGCCGCCGGCGTGGCCGGCGCGCGGCCCCGGGGCTCGGTCAGGATCCCGGGACCGCCGCCGCCGATCCTGGCGACCATCGGCCTGATCGGCCGGATCACCTCGCGCAGCCCGCGCGCGACCGTCATCAGGTACGCGCTGTGCTGGCTGCTGCTGGCCGCGGCCTACGGCGCGTTCTTCGTCGCGCAGGACAGCGACGCCGCGACCACCTCGACCGCGCCCACCACCCTGCCGCAGCTGAAGGTGGGCGACTGCCTGACCGACTCGGCCGATCCGAGCACGATCACGCCGTGCACCTCGCCGCACACCGGGCAGGTGTTCATGGTGGCCGACTACACGCCCGGCATCAGCTGCGACAAGAGCGACCTCGATCAGAGCCGGCTGCCGTCCGACGCGTCCTACTCGGTGATCACGGTCTGGAACGGCACCAGCCGGACCTCCTGCCTGGTGGTGACGAGCGCGATCACCTGGTCCGTGGTCAAGTCCTCCTGACCCGGCCACGGACCCGGATGCACCGACGCCGTCACCCCATCGGCGTGGCCGACATGCGCGGCGCGGGCGGGGCCGCGACGTCCAGGGCCGCCTCCAGCGACTGAAGGTACGCCTCGCTGGTGTAGGTGGCGCCGCTGACCGCGTCGAGCTCGTAGGTCTGCTTGCTCAGCACTTCGCTGTCGAGCACCGACGCGGCGTGCAGGGAGTCCTCCCAGGAGTGGTTGTTGTCGTGCGGCAGTTGCAGGGCCTTGACGGCGATGATGCGGGATCCGATGCAGGTGACCTGCACCTGCACGATCCCGTGGGCCAGCGCGATCTCGGGGCCGACCGCGGTGCGGGTGCTCGCCGAGGCGGCGTCGTCGGCGAGCGACGCGGCCTGTCGGGGCGAGGTGAACGCCTTGTCCACGATGACGAGGGCGAACACCGCGAGCGAGACCACGACGCAGAACAGGAATTTGCGCATCAGGTCCTCGTGGGTGCTTTCCGTGCTGTTCCGGGCTTTTCGGGCGGGCGGCTCAGAAGTCGAA
Source organism: Actinospica durhamensis (assembly GCF_018139695.1). GTDB lineage: Bacteria > Actinomycetota > Actinomycetes > Streptomycetales > Catenulisporaceae > Actinospica > Actinospica durhamensis. Next base: position 56,894 of record NZ_JAGSOG010000010.1, read on the forward strand.
CAGTTCGCTGTGGATGTAGCGGCGCTTGACCCCGGCCTTGCGCAGGTTGCGGATGGAGGCGTTCACCATGCCGGGCGAGCCGCAGATGAACACCTCGCGCTCGCGCAGGTCGGGGATGCGCCACAGCAGCTGCTGCGGGTGCATCGGGTCCTCCTTCGCGGTCTTGCCGCGCTTGCCGAGGATCGGTAGGAACGTCAGCTTGCCCTGACGCTGCATCCGCCACAGCTCGTCCGCCATCAGCAGGTCGTGCTCGGAGCTGGCCCGCTGGGCGAAGATCACGTCGCGCTCGTTGCCGTCGAGGGTCTCGGCGATGGCCCGCAGCGGGGTCACGCCCACGCCGCCGCCGATCAGCAGGACCCGCCGGCGGCGCCGGAGCACGGCGGTGAACGCGCCGTACGGACCGTCCGCGAACACGCGCTGGCCGGGCCGCAGCCGGCGCTTGAGCCGGCGGGTGTAGCCGCCGACGCCCTTGATGGTCAGCCGCAGGGTGTCGTCGGTCGGATGGGCGGACAGGGAGAAGGGGTGCGACTGGTACCACACCCCGCGGGCCATGAAGCGCCAGCGGAAGTACTGCCCGCCGACGGCGTTGAGGTCGTCGATGTGCGAGCCCTTGATGTAGATGCTGAAGGTGTCCGGCGCCTCGGCCACGATGTGCGAGATGCGCAGCCGGTGGCGCACGTGGCGGCGCAGCGGCACGTAGACGCGGTGCACGAACACGGCGAAGGCGACCGCCACGCTCAGGCCGGTCCAGGTGTAGCGCGCGTACTCGTTGCGGGTGAACTGCGCGCCCATCGCGATCTCGTGCCCGTAGGCGAGAATCCCGGCGGGGTAGGCGATGAGGTGGATCATGTGCCAGCGCTCGTAGCCGAGCTTGCGCCGGATCTTGCGCGCCGAGCTCAGGCCGAGGCACAGCAGCAGCAGGTAGGCGATGGTGGCGATGAGCACGTCTGGGTAGGTGCGCATCACGTCGAGGAACACCGTGTTGACCGGCGCGCCGAGGCTGAGGGAGTAGCCGGCGAGCACGAGTCCCACGTGCATGGTCAGCAGCATGAACAGGTAGCCGCCGAGGTAGCGGTGCAGCGACGCCAGCCACGAGCCGATCCGGTGTTCGAGCCAGGGCAGCCGCGCCATCAGCGCGACCTCGATCAGCAGCAGGTAGCCGCCGATCAGCCCGGTCAGCTGGGCACCCATGATCAGCTCTTCGGACAGGTTCTGCACCCGTGAGGGCGGGGTCTGCATCCACCACAGCGTCAGCAGTTCGACCGCGCCGCCGAGCGCGATGATGAGCAGCAGCGTGCTCAGGGCCAGCCGGGAGAGCATCGGCCTGGCCTCGCGCACGGACTTGGAATGGGGATTGGGAAAGGTCCGCACGAACGGATAGATCGAGCCGGTGGTCTCGACCTCCGGCTCGATCCGTCGTATCACTCCCGCTGGACCGGGACTGGGCTCCATGGCCTGAGTAAACCGGGTCAGCTCGCTCGAGCGCAGGTTTTGGCCGAAGATTTCTTCGAGTTTTGAAGAAATATTGGCCGAACGGCACTGGACTCAGGCGAGGAACTCGGTCGAAAGCGTGATGGGCACCGCCTTGAGCGCCTGGGAGACCGGGCAGCCCTCCTTGGCGGCGGTGGCGAAGTCCACGAACTGGTCCTCCGTCAGGCCCGGCACGGCCGCGCGCACCGAGAGCCGGATCGCGGTGATCCCGGTGCCCGGCTGGAAGTCGACCTCGGCCGAGGTGTCCACCGTGGTGGGCGGCGTCCCGTTCTGCGCGAGCGCGTGCGAGAGCGCCATCGAGTAGCAGGTCGAGTGCGCGGCGCCGATCAGCTCCTCCGGCGAGGTGACGCCGTTGGGCTCGGCCGAGCGGGCGGCCCAGGTGACGTCGTACTCGCCGAGGTGGGACGAGTCGAACGAGACCCGGCCCTTGCCCTCCATCAGGCTGCCTTCCCAGTGGGCCGAGGCCTTGCGTGTGGTGGCCATAGGATCGCTCCTTGCGTGGTGAATGACCGTCAGGACGAGTCCTAGTCAATCACTCGTTGCGTCCGTGCGGTTCCAGCGCGCGCCGCCCCGGCTCGCTCAGCTGGTCAGCTTGAGCACGTAGATGCCGAACGCGTCGCTGTAGACGATCTGGTAGGTGTGGCCGGTGTGGCGGCTCTCGACCCACTGCACCGGGTCCGAGATGGTGCCGGGGAAGCCGGAGACCACCGTGTCGAGCACCACGTACTGCGTCGCCGGGTTGGAGTTGCCGATCCAGTACGCGTCGTCGCGTGCGGCCAGCGGGGCCAGTACGTTGATCGTGGCCTCCACCGTCACCCCGCTCGGCACGACCGACTCGGCCTGGCGCAGCGCGTCGGTGCGCGCGTCGAAGGTGAAGGTGCCCGGGTCGAAGAACTGGTTGAACGCGAACTGCGGGATCATCGCCGCGCAGGCCGCGAGCATGGCCACCGCGCCGTGCCGGCCCATCGCGCCGCTGACCGCGCCCGCCCAGCGCCGGATCGCGATCGGGTCGCTCTGCTCGACCGGGTCGAGCGGTGCCGTCGGCGGCTGCTCGGCCGCCTCCTGTGCGAGTTCCCCGGCCCCGGTCGCCACCACCTCGGGTTCGGACTCCTCGGCGAGTCGGGACTCCGCCTCCGATTCCAGTGCCACCGCGGCCTTCGCGCGGCGGGCCCGGTCGATGCCGTCGATGGCGGCTACGCACAGCACCGGCATCAGCACCGCGTTGTAGTGGTAGCCGGTGCCCCAGAAGCTGGAGTCGGTGGAGATGAAGCGCAGCGCCAGGTTCGGCACCACGAGCAGTCCGAGCGGCGAGCGGGCCGCGCAGAACGCCGTCACCGCGAGCAGCAGGAACACCAGGTCCAGCTTCGTCCCGGCGTTCGACTGCGCGGAGCTGAGCAGGCAGGTGATCGGGTCGTTCGAGCCGGTCGCGGTGGTCACCGCCCCGGTCGTGGCGGCCCCGTGGGTGCCGAGGCAGCCGTTCTTGCTCCAGTACGTGTAGACGTGCTGCGGGTTGAACATCGGGATCAGCCAGTAGATCGCGATCAGCGACCCGGCCGTGCCCATCGCCGCCACCGCCGCGCCCAGCACGAGCCGCCCGCGCAGCATCACCGCGAGGCCGATCGGCAGCACGAAGGTGAGCCCGATGTCCTCCTTGCACAGCAGCGCCAGGAAGCAGGACACCACCAGCGCCACCGGGCGGTCCTCGAGCAGGGCCCAGAGCGCGAAGGCGAGGAGTGGTACCGCGAAGGCGATCTCGTGGAAGTCGAAGTCCACCGCCTGCGCGACCCCGAAGCTCAGCCCGTAGGTCACCCCCACCGCGTACGCCGCGCCCTCGCCGAGCCGGGTGCGGGCCAGCCACACCAGCGGCACCGCCGCGACGGCGAACAGCAGCGCCTGCGCGATCAGCAGGGTCAGCGGGCTCGGGAAGAGCAGGAAGACCGGCCCGAGCACGGCCAGGATCGGATGGAAGTGGTCGCCGAGCAGATTGAAGTTCTGCCCCATGATGTCCACGATGGGCGCGTGGAAGTGCGCGTACTGTTTGACCGCCTCCACGAAGATGCCCAAGTCGTAGGAGCCCGGCGCCATCCGGTAGTACCGGGCCAGCGAGTCCGCGCCGTAGACCAGGAAAAGGGCGAGGGCCAGCAGCCAGGGTCCGTAGACCGACCGCGCCGTCCGTTCCGACCGGCTTGATCCTATTCGTGGGAAACGCACAGGGGGCAGGTTATCGAACAGTGCGGTAAGCCAGAATATGTCGCGTGGATCTCACTGAATTCGACTACTTGCTCACGGAGCGTGGCCAGGCGCTACTGGCTGAGCTCGCGGCCGGAGAAGCTCCGGATCCGCTGGCGGCCGCGACCCGGCTGCGCGCCCGCCACCCCGCCGAACTGGTCTCCGCGGCCCTGACCCAGGACCGGCTGCGGCGCCGGGCCAGGGCCAAGTTCGGCGAGCAGGCCGCGCTGCTGTACTTCACCGAGGCCGGATACGAGCAGTCCACCCGCCGGGAAGTGGCCCGGCTGCGCGCTGAAAGATTCATGAACGCCGGAGTGCGCCGGGTCGCGGACCTGTGCTGCGGCGTCGGCGGGGACGCGCTCGCCTTCGCCGCGGCCGGGATGGACGTGCTCGCGGTGGACCGTGATCCGCTCACCTGTGCCGTGCTGCGCGCCAACGCCGCCGCCCTCGGCCTTGCCGAGCGGGTGGAGGTACGCTGCGCCGACGTCACCGAGGTGGCGCTGGACGGGTGCGACGCGGTCTTCCTCGACCCGGCCCGGCGGGCCGAGCGCGGCCGGGTGTTCGACCCCGCCGGATATTCGCCGCCCTGGTCTTTCGCCCTCGGCCTGGCCGACCGGGTGCCGGCCGCGGGCTTCAAGGTCGCGCCCGGCATCCCGCACGAGGCCCTGCCCGCCGCGGCGGAGGCCGAGTGGGTCTCGGACGGGGGAGAGGTCAAGGAGGCCGGAATCTACTTCGGCCCGCTGCGCACCGCCGCCCGCCGGGCCACGCTGCTGCCCGGGCCGCACAGCCTCGCCTCGGGAACTGGGTTCATCGGGTCGGGCGAGGCGGGGTCGGAGCTCGTCGAACCGGGAATCCCGCAGGACCCGCCCGTCGGCGAGGTGGGGCGCTACCTCTACGAGCCGGACGGCGCCGTCATCAGGGCCCGCCTGCTCGGTGACCTCGCCGCGCAGCTCGACGCCCGCACGCTGGATCCGACCATCGCCTACCTGACCTCGGATCAGCTCACCGACACGCCCTACGCCGCCGCCTACGAGATCACCGACCTGCTGCCGTTCACGGTGAAGAAGCTGCGCGCCCTGGTCGCCGAACGCGGCTACGGCACCTTGACCATCAAGAAGCGCGGCGCCGACGTGGACCCGGAGGCGTTGCGGCGTCAGCTGCTGCGCCGTCAGTCCGGGGCGTCAGCCCCGAAGACCAACGCCGCGACCCTCGTCGTCACCCGGCACCGCGGTCGGCACGTCGCGCTCGTGGCACGCGCGCTTTGAACGCCGCCCTGGGCGCGGGCTGACGCGCCGTCAGCGTCGGCAGGCTCAGGTGCACCTGCAGGCCCCCGAGCGAGGAACGGCCGGTGGAGAGCGACCCGCCGACCCGCTCGGCCAGCTTGCGCACGATGTCCAGGCCGAGGCCGGTCGAGCCGTCCGCGCCGGTGCCCGCCCCGCGCGCCGGCAGGTCCGCCGCGGCCATCCCCGGCCCGGCGTCGTCGATCAGCACCGCCACCGTGCCGCGCCCGGTGTGCACGGTCACCTGGAACCCGGTGCCCTCCGGCGTGTGCCGGAAGATGTTGCCCAGCAGGGTGTCCAGCGCCGCGCCGAGTTCCTGCGCCGAGATCGCCACCACGTCGGAACGCTGCTCCGGGCGCGGCCCCGCGCCGGAGTACGGCGGCGCCGAGGCGGGCCCGAAGAAGCGCCAGGGCCGGTCCTCGTCCTCGGCCAGCGCGGACCAGAACGCGATCCGCTCCCGGGCCACCGCGGTCACCTCGCACACCGTCGCGGCCAGCGGACCGCCCGCCCCGCCGTCCCGTCCGGCCCGCGCGGCCTGGATGATCCGGTCCACCTCCTGCTCGAGCCGGGCCACCGACTCCTGGGTCTGGCGCGCGGCCTGGCCCTCGCCGAGCCCGGCCGCGTTCAGCCGCAGCGCGGTCAGCGGGGTGCGCAGCCGGTGCGAGAGGTCCGCGACCATCTCGCGTTCGGCCGCGATCAGCTGGACCACGCGGTCCGCCATCGCGTTGAACGCCTCGCCCGCCTCCGCCAGCTCGCGCGGTCCGCCCGCCACCACCCGCACCCCGGTCTCGCCCTCGCCCAGGCGCCGGGAGGCCTCGGCCAGGTGCCGTGAGGCGCCCACCACGCGGGTGGCCAGCCGGTCGGCCACCAGGGTGGAGCCGAGCACCAGCAGCGCCGCCACCACGCTCAGCGTCACCCAGGCCCCGACCAGGTCGTGGTCGCTGGCCGAATCGGGCAGGTAGACCTCGATCAACGCGGTCCCCGAGCCCAGCGCCTCGGGCTGGACCAGTTCGTGCCCGCCCGCGACCGGCAGCGAGCCGGCCCGGCCCGCGCCCACCGCCGTGGACAGCTGCGCGGTGGAGGCGTGGTTGGTGCCCAGCACGGCCCCGTCCGGCAACACGATGCCCACGGCCTGGCCGCCGCTGAGGGTGGACAGGGCCTCGTCGAGCCGGGTCTGATCCGTCGTCACCGCGAGCAGCGGCTCGAGCGCGGTGATCTGCGCCTGGGCCTGGTTCGTCGCGTTCTGCGTGGCGATGTGCTCCATCGCCACGCCCAGCGGGATCAGGAACGCCAGCGCGATCATGCTGGTCACCGCGAACGCCACCCGCGCCAGCGACCAGCGCATCCCGGGCGCGCGCGAGGCCGTCACGGCGAGGGCTCGGTCGGGCCGGTGTCGGCGGGCTCCATCAGGCGCACCCCGACCCCGCGCACCGTGTGCAGATAGCGCGGCCGGCTGGCCCGCTCGCCGAGCTTGCGCCGCAGCCAGGACAGGTGCACGTCGATGGTCTGGTCGTCGCCGTAGGGCAGCTGCCAGACCTCGGAGAGCAGTTCGCGCCGGGTGACCACCTCGCCGGGCCGGGCCGCGAGGTAGGCCAGCAGGTCGAACTCACGCCGGCTCAGATCCAGCCGGCCCCCGTCGAGGGTGGCCTGGCGCCGCCGCGGGTCGATCTCGAGGCCGCCCACCCGCAGCACGGTCGGCGCCGCCCCGGCGCCGGAACGCCGCAGCACGGCCGCGATCCGGGCCGCGAGGTGCGCCGAGGAGTAGGGCTTGACCAGGTAGTCGTCGGCGCCGGCGTGCAGCAGCCGGATGATCTCGCCCTCGTCGTCCCGGGCGGTGGCGATGATGACCGGGGTGCGGGTGACCGCGCGCAGCATCTTGAGCGCCTCGGACCCGTCCAGGTCGGGCAGCCCGAGATCGAGCACGATGACGTCGCCGGGGTCGCGGGTGGCCTCGCGCAGGGCGGTCAGGGCCGTGCCCGCGCTGCGTACGCTGTGCCCGAACTCGGATAATTGGCGTATCACGGTCGTGCGGATGTCCGGATCGTCTTCGACAAGCAGTACGCGAGCCATAGTGTGGCAACCTAACGGATTGACCGCGGACAGCCAATGGACGACCGGAGGCCGGCCGCGGCGGCGGCGAGAGCCGGGAAGGAGCCGAGCGGACGTGTCGAAGCGCGCCTTGTACGCGGTCCTGGCCTGGGCCGCGGCCACCGCCACCGCGATGGCGGTGGTGTGGGCCGGGCTCGACTCGGTGCTGTCCACGGCCACCGGCGGCCCGCATGTGGCCGACATCGCGGCCTGGCCGGTGCAGGACGCGGCCACCACCGCGGCCGGATCCGCCACCGGCAGCGGCGTCGCGGTCTCGAGTGTCACGGTGTCGCCTTCGGCCTCTGCCTCGCCTTCGGCCACCCGCGCGCACACCGGCGTCGCCGCGTCGAGCCCGGCCGCCGCGACGAGCAGCCCCGCCCCCTCGCTCTCGCCCACGCCCTCGGCGCCCGTCCCGGAGTCGGACGAGGTCGAGCGCAGGTACACCACTCCCGGCGGCACCGTGGTGCTCACCATCGGCGCGAAGATCGCGACCCTGGACGCGGCCACCCCGGCGCCCGGATTCAACGTCCAGTCCTGGAAGGGCGACGGTTTCGTCGAGGTCGAATTCGCGCCGCCGGACGCGGGCACGGCGTATGAAGTGATCGCCACCTGGGCCGGTACCTCCCCCACCGTGCAGACCGTCACCGCGGGTGGTTGACCCCTCGCCCTGAGGACCCGCGGCGCCATCCTCGTCCCCGCGGGGCCCGCCGCGCCGCCCCGAACGCCCTCGCGCGGGTCCCGATGAGCCGCGCTTAGGCCGCAGTTAAGGTCGCGGACCTGCGCCGGCGCGGGCCGGGCGGTCCTGAGGGAGCCTTAGGGCGCGGTTAATGATTCGGGGCTGTGACCCCCGGCCCGGCTCGCTAGCGTGGGGACCCGTCCGACTCCCACAGGTCTGGACCATTCATCCGGCACCCCAGCCGACCGACGCGTTTGCACCGGAGGACCTTCCATGGGCCAGCACGCCTCGTCAGCCCCCGCAGATCCATCCCGCGGCCGCGCCCAAGCGCCGCGCACCCCCCGCTTCTCCCGTCGCGTGAAGCTCACCGCGATCGGAGCGGGCGCCACCCTCGTCGTGGCCGGCGCCGGCGTGGTGATGGCCACCGGCGCCAACGCCGCCGTGCCCGCCGCCGCGTTCGCCGAGACCGCCACCTGGGACGGCGGCTACACCGGCCAGTACACGATCACCAACACCACCTCCAGCGCCATCAGCAGCTGGACCGTGGTCTTCAGCCTGCCCGGCGGATCCATCGTGGACAGCCTCTGGAACGGCACCGAGAGCGTCAGCGGCCAGACCTACACGGTCGCCAACGCCAGCTGGAACGGCACCCTCGCCGCCGGGGCCAGCACCACCTTCGGCTTCACCGTCAACGGCACCGGCGAGCCGAACAGCTGCACCATCAACGGAAACGCCTGTGCCGGCACGACCACGAGCTCTGCCTCGGCCTCGCCGTCCGCCGCACCGACCACCGCATCCCCCTCGGCCTCCGCGTCCGCGACCAAGTCCGCGACCAAGTCCGCCTCGCCGTCGGCCTCCGCGTCGTCGACCTCTGCCTCTCCGTCCGCGAGCGCCACGACCTCGGCCCCGAGTTCCGGCGGCTACGGCAAGTTCTCGCCGTACGCGGACCTCTCGCTCTACCCGCTCTACGACCTGAGCGGCTCGGCCGCCACCGAGGGCACGAAGTACTTCAACCTCGCCTTCATCACCACCGGCAGCACGGCCTGCACCCCCGAGTGGGGCGGGGTCACCGCGATCACCGACTCGTCCATCGGCACCGACATCGCGGACCTGCGGGCCGCGGGCGGCGACGTGCGCGTCTCCTTCGGCGGTGAGGCGGGCACCGAGCTCGCGCAGAGCTGCACCTCGGCCAGCTCCCTGGCCGCCGCGTACCAGTCGGTGATCAAGCAGTACTCGCTGACCGAGATCGACTTCGACGTCGAGGGCGCCGCGATCGCCGACACCACCTCGATCAACCTGCGCAACCAGGCCATCGCGATCCTCGAGTCCGAGGACTCGGGCCTGCAGGTCTCTTACACCCTCCCGGTCCTGCCCACCGGCCTGACCGGCGAGGGCGTGGCGGTGCTGAGCAACGCGAAGGCCGACGGCGCCTCGATCGCCGCGGTGAACGTGATGGCGATGGACTACGGCAGCTCCTTCCCCGGCGACATGGCCACCCTGGCCGAGGAGGCGGCGACCGCCACCATGCAGCAGGTGCAGTCGGTCTGGACCAGCCTGACCACGGCCCAGGCCTACGCGAAGATCGCCGTCACCCCGATGATCGGCGTGAACGACGTGAACACCGAGACCTTCACCGTGGCCGACGCGAGCGCCCTGGCCTCCTGGGCCAAGACCAACGGCCTGGCCTGGCTCGCGATGTGGTCCGCCACCCGCGACAGCGAGTGCTCCGGCGGCGCGCAGACCTACGCCGACGCCACCTGCTCCTCCGTGGTCCAGTCGGCCGGCGCCTTCGGCAAGGCCCTGAGCGCCTACTAGGCCTGTCTTCGAACCAGCGTCGGGTCAGGCCGCGGCGATGGCTTGAAGACACGGCCTAGACCGAGGCCCCGGCTCCCGGACCACCCGGAACCCCCGGCCCCGCTCCACCCAGAGCGCGGCGAGCCCACACGCCGCGGGAGCCCCCGGGGAGGCTCAGGCCCGCGATCCGCGTCGGCGGATCGCGGGCCTGAGCGGCTTTGCGCTCCGGCTACCGCGCGGGCACCGCGAGGAACCAGGCCCCGTCATCCGTCAGGACCCGCTCCAGCCGCAGATCCGCCCGCGCGAGGATGCGGGGCAGCGCCGCGTCGTCCACGTCGCGGGCCGTGAACTCGTGCTCCCACACGGAGCCCGCGAGCTCGTACGTCATCCGGCCGTGCAGCAGCCCGGGCGCCGGCCGGCCCAGCACGCGCAGGCTGCTGCGCAGCGTTCCGTCATCGTGTACTGAATCGGTCGCCTCCTCGACCCAGCCGCGCCGGTGCCGCTGCACGAGCACCGTCCCCGCCTCCTCGACGTGCTCCCGGCAGGTCCGCAGGAACGCCTCGCGCACCGCCTCGTCGGCGGCGTTGATCAGATGCGAGGGCAGCAGCACGACCGGGAAGCGCTCGGGCAGGCGCAGCGACTGGATCGAGGACCGCACGGTCCTGATATCGACGCAGCGCTCCAGCATCTCGGCCGACTCGTCCACGCCCACGACCCGGTGCCCGAGCCGCGCGAGCGGCGTGCTGATCCGGCCGGCTCCGCACCCGAGCTCCAGCACGGCCGCCCCGGCCGGCACCGCAGCGTGCACGAGCTCCGGCTCACCGCGCGGCGGGACCGCGGCGTACAGGTCGACGGCGCAGCCGTCGGGCGTGATCGGGCCGGGTCCGGAGCCGGCGGCCGGGGCGCGGGCGAAGGCGTTGGGGTCCATCCGCCCAGTGTGCGCCGACGCGGCGGGCCATGCGCCGGGTCGGCGAACGGGAGTGATCAAGACCCCCGGGGGTAGTGGCCCCAAAACCGGAGCGACTTCCCGGTGGGCTGCGTGCTGCGGGGAGGCAGGCGAGGGGAGAGGCCGCCATGGAACGCACGGTGTTCGCCCGGGACGGACGCAGGCTCAGGGTCCTGACGGTCGGGCCGCGCGGCGGGGCGCCGGTGTTCTTCCTGCACGGCACCCCGGGCAGCCGGCTCGGCCCGCACCCGCTGCCGATGCGCCTGCACCACCTCGGCGTGCGCCTGATCGCCTACGACCGGCCCGGTTACGGCGGCTCCGACCGGCTGCCCGGACGCCAGGTGCGGCACGTCGCCGCGGACGTGGAGACGATCGCCGACGAGCTCGGACTCGACCGCTTCGGCGTGGTGGGACGCTCCGGCGGCGGCCCGCACGCGCTGGCCTGCGCGGCGCTGCTGCCGCGGCGGGTGCGGCGGGCGGCGGCGCTGGTGTGCCTGGCCCCGTTCCGCGGCGAGGGCCTTGACTGGTACGAGGGCATGACCGGCTCGAACGTGCGCGAGTACCTGGTGGCGGAGAGAGGTGTCGGCCGGCTCGCCCCCGATCTCGAGGCCAGAGCCGAGCAGATCCGCCGCGACCCCGGCCGGATGCTGCGCAACCTCGGCCCCGAACTCGACCAGGCCGACTGGCGCGTGGTCGCCGACACCTCCATCCGGGCGGGGCTGAAGCGGGCCTTCGCCGAGGCCGTACGCACCTCCGGCGGCGGCTGGGTCGACGACGTGCGCTCCTTCACCCTGGACTGGGGCTTCGATCCCGAGCGCATCAGGGTCCCGATCTACCTCTGGCACGGCGCGCAGGACCGCTTCTCCCCGGTCGGCCACACCCGCTGGCTCGCCACCCGCATCCCGGGAGCCACCCTCGAGATCGCCCCGCTCGCCGCCCACTTCAGCGCGATGGAGGTACTGGTCGACGTCCTGCGCTGGATCGACGGCCGGGCCGAGCCCGCCGCATCAGCCGCCTGAGTCGCCGGCCGCGGCCGTGCGCCGGGCCGGCCGGGCTCAGATCGGCTGCGGCTCGAGATCCCAGTCGAGGCGCTGCGACTGCCGGGCGGCGCGGGTGTTGAAGTGCTGGGGGCCCATGGTCAGCTCCAGGCGCGCCACCACTCGGACGCGCAGGTGGGCGGCCTCGGCGGCGTGGCCGAGCTGGTCGAGGGTGACGGCGTGGTTGGACTCGAGGGCCAGCACGTCCGGGTGGTCGGGCCTGAGCACGTCGGCCAGCTTCCGCGCCGCATCCTGCTCGAGGATCGCGGCCGGACGTAGATCGCCGTTGTCGACAAGGCTGTTGGCCAGGTTCGCGGCGGCGATCAGGGTGTACGGGTGCCAATCGCCCAGCAGGCCGGTCAGGCCCTCGAAGGCGCGGCGAGCCAGGGTCAACGCCTGCTCGAACTCGCCCGTCTTGCGCGCGTAGGCGGCGAGGTTGTTGACGCAGCACAGCGTGTACGGGTGCTGTGGTCCGAGCCGGCTCTCGTAGCCGGCCAGCACGTCAAGGCACAACTGCTTCGCCTCGTCGTGCTCGCCCACCGCGGAGAGCGCCGCCGCGTAGACCAGCGCGCAGGACCGCAGGTCCGGATTCGTCTCGCCGAACCCCGACCGGTACCGGTCGAGGGTCTCCTGGGCGAGCGTGACCGACTCGGTCAGCTCGCCGGCCTTGCGCAGGGACGCGGCGAGGGACTTGGCCGTGCGCAAGGTCTCCGGGCTGCCGTCGCCGACCGCCTCGCGGTAGTCCGCGAGGGCCGCCCGCAGCAGGTCGACGGACTGCCCGTACTGGCCCGCATCGCGCAGGTCCCTGGCCAGATTCGAGCCCGAATACAGCGTGTAGGGGTGGCGCGGGCCGAGGGTCGAACGGCGCTGGATGTAGGTGCTCTGATCCAGTTCGAGCGCCTTGTGGCAGTCGCCGACCAGCCGGTAGTTCACGGCCAGGTTGTTCGCCGCCCCGAGCAGTCGCGCGTCGCCCTCGGGATAGACCCGCCGGTGCCGCTCGAAGGTGGCCAGGTCGCGCTCCAGCGCCTCCTGGAACCGGCCGAGGCCGCGCAGGTCGCCGGCGAGGCACAGGTGGCTCAGCAGCGTGTGCGGGTGCTCGGGCCCGAACAGGCGCTCCTGCTCGGCCAGCACCTCGGAGTCGATCCGGTAGGCCTGGTCGAATTCGCCCTGCAGCCGCAGGACGCTCCCGATCAGGTTCCGCAGCACCAACAGCTGCTGGTAGAGCAGCGAACCCGGGTCCGACCGTTGCCCGCCGAGTTCCTCGATGCGCTCGACCCAGTGCGCCTCCAGGCGGATGCCCGACTCCAGCGCGTTCTGGTACTCGCCCCGCTTCCACAGATATCTGATGCGGTCGATCAGCAGCTGGCGCACCGGGCCCTGGTCGCAGTCCATTGCGCGGGACGGGGCCAGATGCGGCCACAGCAGCACGTACTGCGGCCAGTTCGCCGGGTCGTCGGTGTCGCCGGACTGCGGACGGGCCGAGGCGAGCACGTCGTGCACGGCGTGCAGCGCCTCGTCGCGCTGCTGCGGGCTCATCCGGGCCTTGATGACCTCCTGGACCAGCCGGTGGATCCGCAGCTCCCGGGCCGCCTGGTCGAGCTGGAGCAGGCTCAGCCGCACCGGCTCGGCGACCACGGTGCCGATCATGCCGATGTCCACCAGCGCCCGGTCGAACCCGCGCAGCGTCTGGAGCATCGCGGTGGTGTAGATCAGCTGGCTGGTGGAGATGCCGTCCGGGTTCAGGAACGCGCACAGCTCCAGCAGCCGCGCCGCGGCCGGCCGCCGCTCCCGCAGGTCCTCCAGCGCGATGGTCCAGGTCGCCGCGACCGATACCGGATAGCCGTCCGGGGGCGTCTCGAGCACCCGGGTGATCTGCGCCGAAAGCTGCTCGAGGTACTGCTCCACCGGCGTTCCCGTGGTGCTCAGCCACGCGCCCGCGCTCTGCACCGCGAGCGGCAGGTGGCCGACCAGCTCGGCCAGGCGCAGCGCGTCGCGCTCGGTCAGGCCGGGGACGGTGCGGGTCAGGTGCCCGGCGCTCTCGGCCGAGGTGAACACGTCCACCTCGAGCGGGATCGCCCGCTGCGCCCAGGCCTGGTCGCGCGAGGTGATCAGCACGTGTCCCGAGCTGCCGCTGGGCAGGAACGGCGCCAGCCCGGACGGCTCCGTCGCGTTGTCGTAGACCAGCAGCCAGCGGCCGACTTCGCCGCGGCGCATCGCCTCGCGCACCGCCGCCGAGTCCTCGGTGATCGAGTCGCCGGTCCCGGGCAGCCGCAGCCGCCGCGCCAGCCCGGCCAGGGCCTCGTCGATGAATTCGGTCGACTCCGCGCCGATCCACCACACCAGGTCGTAGTCGGCGCTGAAACGCAGCGCGTACTCCTGCGCGAGCTGGGTCTTGCCCACGCCGCCGAGCCCGTGCAGCGCGACCGGCAGGATCACCGTGGCCGAGCCGCCCACGACGTGCTGGCGCAGCCGCTCCATCACCTCGTCCCGGCCGGTGAAGACGCTGCTGCGGGCGGCCACATTCCACACCCGGGGGTGGCCGGTGGGGTACCGGTGGCTCTCCGGCGACCGGATCTGGCCGGACTCGGAATCCGCGACCCCGGCCAGCCGCAGCAGCAGCGCCACGGCCACGGCCGGATCGGTCACCCCGTGCAGCTCACAGGTGGCGACCGCGGCCGGCCGCGCGTCGGAGCGCAGCTCGGCCAGGGTCACCACGGACAGCCGGCCGGAGTTCGACCACGTACGCAGCCGGCTCATCGCGCCCGGATTGCGAGTGGTCTCGCTCGACATCAGCGCCACGATCCGGGTGTGCGGCTCCGGCGTGGCACGCGCCTGCGGGTCGTCGAACAGTGCGATGGTCTGCACGTCGAAGCCGGCCTGCAGGTACACCGCCTCGATCCACTCGGCCCACAGCCGGTCCTGCGCGACGTACGCGACGGCCAGCTGCTCCTGCGGGGTCGGCTGCAGCCGGGATATCTCGGCCAGCAGGGACTTGCGGGCCGCCTCGTCCATCTCGGGCACGCCGGTGACCTCGCCCCCGGTGAGCACCGAGGCGAGCCTGAGGTAGGCATCCAGCAGGGTGTGCCGGTCGTTCGGGCTGTCGGCGAAGGCGGCGAGGGTCTCCTCGTAGCCGTAGTAGGGCACGTACGGGATCTCCACCTGCCCCCAGTACCGCGGCGAGGCCATCTCCTCGATCTTCAGCTCGGCGAAGCGCTCGCGCGCCGCGGCCCGGCCCGCGTCCGCCTTGTTCTTCTCCGCCTCGTCCACCCGCATCGGCACGGCCAGCAGCCGGATCGGGTGGTTGGTGAACTTCGAGACCCCGGCCGCGACGGTCAGCGCGCCCTCGAGGCCCTGGTTGTTCAGGGTGAAGCAGTCCACGATGACGTCGGGCAGATGCAGGGTGCAGATGTCGGCCACGTCGCTCAGCCCGGTGCGGCTGTCGATCAGCGCGTAGTCGTAGCCGGCCTTCATGTCCGCGCGGAAGGCGTTGAACAGCTCGCCGCCGCCGAGGTGCTCGTAGAAGCGCTCCCAGTCCAGGCTCGCCACCGCGCTGGAGTAGCTGCGGTTCTGCAGGCCGGCCGACATGTAGTGCAGCACCCCGCCGTCCGGGAACGGCCAGCGGATCGCGATGGCGTAGTCCCCGACCCGGGCCTGATCCCGGTAGTAGTGCGCTCCGCGCTCCTCCTCCGGCGTCTCGGCGGCCGACTCCTCGAACTCGCGCACCATGTTGACCACGCCCTTGGTCGCGGCCAGGGCGTCCGGGTCGAGCAGCGACTTGGCGAAGTAGCGGTGCAGCCCGGGCGACTCGAGGTCCCAGTCCACCATCAGCACCCGTTTGCCGTTGGCGGCCAGGATCCAGGCGATGTTGGCCAGCGCCATGGTGCGGCCGGTGCCGCCCTTGTAGGAGTAGAAGGTGACGACCTGCCCCGGCTTGCGTGCGCTCATGGTTGCGACCTCTTGCCTGCGCGTCTGGAGTGTCCTGGTGGGCGAGGGTGGTGAGGGTGGGCGGAACGGGTGCGGCGGCC
>NZ_JAGSOG010000110.1 GCF_018139695.1 Actinospica durhamensis
CCCGAGCCCCGGCTGCCGCGTGCGAGCCGGGCCTCGTTCCCGCGCACCCCGTTCACCAGCCGGACCTGGGCGGAGTGCCTGTACGGGCTGATCGGGCTGCCGCTCGGGGTGCTCGGCTTCTCGCTCTCGGTGACCTTCATCGCCCTGGGGGCCGGGCTGCTGGTCACCGTGATCGGTGTGTTCGTGTTCGGCTTCGCGGTGGTGCTCGGGCGCTGGCTCGGCGCTCTCAACCGCGGTCTGCTCAACAGCCTGCTGCAGGAGCGGATCAAGCCGCCGGCGCGGTTCCGCTCGCGCCGCCGGGGCTTCTTCGGCTGGGCGCTCGCACGGCTGGGCGACCCGGTGGGATGGCGCGGCCTGGCCTACGAGATAGTGCGCTTCCCCCTGTCGGTGGCCACGTTCGTCGTCACCGTCGTGTTCTGGTCGATCACGCTGGCCGGGCTCACCTACTGGGCCTGGCGGCGATTCCTGCCCGAGCAGCTCGGGCCCGACGGCCGGATGCACCGCGGCGCCTCGCTCTGGAACACGCAGACCACGGCGTACTTCCTCGACACCACGCCGCGCATCCTGATGACCGTGGGCGTCGGCGTCGTGATGTTGTGGTTCGCGCCCTGGATCGTGCGCGGGTTCGTGTTGATGGACCGGGCGCTCGGGCGGGCGCTGCTCGGGCCGGTCTCGGTTTCGCAGCGGGTGCGCGACCTCGAGGCGAGCCGGACGGACGCGGTCAGCGTGTCCAACGAGCAGTTGCGCCGGATCGAGCGCGACCTGCACGACGGCACCCAGGCCCGGCTGGTCGCGCTGGCGATGAATCTGGGGCAGGCCAAGGAGGATCTGGCCAGCGGCGATCCGGAGGCCGCCGAGCGTGCCAAGACTCTGATCGAGGGCGCCCATCAGCAGACCAAGGAGACGCTCACCGAGCTGCGCGACCTGGCCCGCGGTATCCATCCGCCGGTACTCGACAACGGACTCGAGGCCGCGCTGGCGTCGCTGGCCGCGCGCAGCCCGATCCGGGTGACGCTCGCGGTGGAACTGGGCCGGCGCCCCTCGCCGGTGGCCGAGGCCATCTGCTACTTCGCCGTCGCCGAGCTGGTCACCAACGCGATCAAGCACAGTGCGGCCAGCGGCATCAGTGTCCGTATCCGGCAGCGCGGGGACGAGCTGGTGTTCGCGGTGACCGACAACGGGCGCGGCGGCGCGCTGCCGGGCGCCGGGAGCGGGCTGGCCGGCGTCGAGCGGCGGCTGCGCACGGTGGACGGCACACTGGAGATCGACAGCCCGATAGGCGGCCCGACCACCGTCACCGGCGTGCTGCCGATCGAGGCCTGAGGAGGAGAAGGGACGTTGCCCGGCATGCGAATCGTCATCGCGGAGGACTCCGCCATCCTGCGGGACGGCCTGGCCCATCTGCTCACCCTGCGCGGCAACGAGGTGGTCGCGCAGGTCGGCGACCCGGCCGCGGCCGTGGCGGCGGTGGAGGAGCACCGGCCGGACGTCGCGGTGCTCGACATCCGGATGCCCCCGACGTTCACCGACGAGGGCGTCAGGGTGGCGCTCGCGCTGCGGGGCGCGCACCCGGATCTCGGCATCCTGGTGTTCTCGCAGTACGTCGAGGCGCGGTTCGCGGCCGCGCTGCTCGAGCACGGCGCGCGTGGGATCGGCTACCTGCTCAAGGACCGGGTCGCGGACGTGTCGGAGTTCGTCGACGCGCTGGACCGGGTGGCCGCGGGCGGCACGGCGCTTGACCCGGAGATCGTCACGGCGATGCTGGGCGCGCGCGAGGACCGGGCGCTCGGCTCGCTCACCCCGCGCGAGACCGAGGTGCTCGGCCTGATGGCCGAGGGGCGGTCGAACGCCGCGATCGGCCGCGCGCTGGTGGTCTCGGACGGCGCGGTGGAAAAGCACATCGGCAACGTCTTCTCCAAGCTGGGGCTCGAGCCGGGCGCCGACGAGCACCGCCGCGTGGTCGCGGTGCTGCGCTACCTGGAGCGGCGCTGAATCCGGCCCCGACGCCGGTCCCGCACCCGCGGGACCGGAACCGGCCCTAGCTCGTCGGGACCTGCGACAGGTCCCAGTTCGTGCCGAGGATCCGCTGGATCAGCGCGGCGGCCTGCCTGCCTCCGGCGAGTGTGGGCTCGGTGTATCCGCTTATGCTGACCTGGACGTTTCCGCAGCCGGTGGCCGAGACGACGACATCCGCGAGGGTCGCGTTCTGGGCGCCCTCGAAGACCAGCGCCATCCCGGCGCCGTTGTCCATCGGACAGCTGATCCCGCCGGTCTCCGCCTTCGACAGGCCATTGATGACCGCCTCGATCCGGCCGATCTCGGCCACGTCCGTCACCGTGACCTCGGGCGCCGACTGCTTGCTGTTGAGGCCGAAGGTGGGCACGACGATCAGCTGGGTCGCGGGGGGCAGCGCCTCGGTGCTCGGCCGCGCCGGGCGGTAGGCCACGTCGGCCGCCACGCTCAGGACGGTCGCGCCGCCGACGGCCGGGTACGCGGTCACGGTGAGGGTGATGCCGTTGATCGTCGGGTCGGTCGAGGTACCGGAGAACGTGATCGAGCTCGCCACGCCCGAGCCGGCCTGAGCACCCGGGGCGACGGCGGTCAGCCCCTGCTCGGGATGCTCACCGACCCAGGAGATCGCGTCGGCGGCAGAGGTCTGCGTCGTTCGCCACCACGCCGTGCTCGCCACCTGGTAGGGCATCGCGGCGTCGGCCGGGACCGCGGAGGGCGGCAGGCCCGAGGGTGCGCCCGAGAGCCGGTCGGCGCCGGGCGGCGGGACGAAGATGGCGAGCAGCCGGCTCGCCTCGCCCTGGGCGAGGACGGAGGGGTCCGGCGTGGCCTCGGTGCTGTGCCCCGCGGCGACGGCGGGCGTCGAGTGGACCAGCACGGCCCCGGTCATCGCGCCCGCGGCGACAACCACCGTGACCGCGAGCCGGGCGATCAGCCCGAAGCGCGACGGCCGGATTCCTGGTCTGCTCGTCATATCCCTCAGACGGTTGCGATGGCCGGTCGGTTCCCGGCGTCCTCGGCGAGGATAGCGGTGAACCGCTCCGCCGCGGTGGCGAGTTGGTCGTCGATGTACGCCTTCACCGCGTCGGTCAGCGGCGTGTCGGGCCGTGCGGCGAGGTCGCGCATGAGGGGGACCAGCGGCGCGTACTTGCCCGCGAGCCGCCGCTCCATCGCCTCGTCCTCGGTGTGGATCAGGCCGACCCCGTTGTCGGTGAAGTCCGAGAGTTTCACGATGCGGGCCCAGGGCCGGTGCTCGAGGCTGGCCGCGACGTGCTCACGGTACTGGGTGTGCGCGTCCCTGGCCGGATCCCACGCCGGATTCGTCACCGCGCCGACCAACTCGGCCACCCGCGGATTGAAGGCGCGTTCGAGTACTGCCAGGGCCGCGGGGACCGGGCCGCGCTCGCGTTCGGCGTCGGTGGCCAGGGCGGCGAGGTCGAGCGGGTGGTCCTCGACCGAGTCGTGCAGCAGAGCGGCGCAGATCACGTCGGTATCCGAGACCTGATACCGGCGGATGATCCGGATCGCCACGCGCAGCAGATGGTTCGCGTACGGCTCGCTCACCCGTCGGTCCTGTGCGTGCAGCAGGCTGCCGAGGCGTTCCGCACGGGCGATACGGGCGCGCTCGGCATCGGTGAAGGCCTCGGCCCGCTCGGATTCCTCGATCTCGGCGGACAGGAGCTCGCGCAGCCCGGGCAGGCCGTAGCGCGAGCTGACGATGTGGATCGGCATGGTCAACAGCTTCTTGCGATTGATCCGCTCCATACGCATCAGGGTAGCGATATGTACCTTCGCCGGGCCAGGGCGGCGCCGGATCCGGCTCAGGCACCCGCTCCCTCGGCCTGCGCGCCGAGGATCGGAGTATGCGAGTCCTGAGTATCCAGGCCCTGGGCGATCGCGTAGCGGGCGAGCTCGACCCGATTGTGCAGGTGGAGCTTGCTCAGCGTGTTCTGCACGTGGTTCTGCACGGTGCGGTGCGAGACGGTGAGGCGCTGGGCGATCTGCTTGTACGACAGGCCCGAGGCGACCAGGCGCAGTATCTCGGTCTCCCGCTGGGTCAGCTGCGGCGCCTGCGGCTCCCGGCTCGGCGGCTGCGCGGCCAGGCGGCGGTACTCGCCGAGCACCAGGCCGGCCAGTCCCGGGGTGAACACCGGCTCGCCGAGCGCGGTGCGCGCCAGCGCCGAGCGGAACTCCTCGGCCCCGGCGGACTTCAGCAGGTATCCGGTCGCGCCCGCCTTCACCGCGTCGAGCACGTCCTGGTACTCGCCGCTCGCCGAGAGGATCAGGATACGGATATCTGGGTCGAAGCCGAGCAGGCCGCGGATCACCTCCACCCCGCCGAGGTCCGGCAGGCGCAGGTCGAGCACGACCACCTCCGGGCGCGCCGCCGCCGCGAGCCGCAGCGCCTGGGCGCCCCCGCCGGCCGTGGCCACCACCTCGTATCCGGCCTCGCCGAGGTCGCGGGCAAGCCCGTCGCGCCACATCGGGTGATCGTCGACGACCATCACCCTGATCCGCTTGTCCATGCCCACCACCGTAATGCGCGGGTGCGGGCACTGGTCCCGCGCAGAGGCGCAGTGCTCGTATTCGGTGCCGCGGCTCAGCCGGCCCCGGTTCCGCGCGGGACGCGCAGGCGCACCTCGGTGCCCTCGCCCGGCCACGCGCGCACGTCGGCCTCGCCGCCGAGGTCGCGCAGCCGCCCGAGGATCGACTGGGCCACGCCCAGGCGCCCGAGCCGCGCCGCGTCGGCCAGCCGCTCCGGCGCGAACCCGGGGCCGTCGTCGCGCACGATCACGCTGACCGCATCCGCTTCGTCCTCGATCAGGATCCACGCGCGCGCCTGCGACCCGGCATGCCGATGCACGTTCTCCAGTGCGGCCCGCACCGCCAGCGACACCTCCTCGGCGACCCGGGCGGGCAACGGCACGGCCGTCGCGGGCGCGGCCACACTCACCAGCGCGTTGCCGAGCGGCGCTATCAGGGCTCGAAGGTCGGCCTGTCCGTCGCCGGCGTCGGCCAGATCCACGGCGGAAGTGCCGATCAAGGCGCGCAACGCGGCTTCCTGCTCACCCGCCAGCCGACCGAGCTCGGCAGCCTCGCCCCCGGCCGCAATACCCTGTTTCGCCACCTGCGTGAGCACCTGGAGAACCGAGTCGTGCACCGCCCGGGCCAGCCGTTCGCGCTCCCTGGCCGCCGCCTCGACCCGCGCGCCACGCTCGATCGAGGCCTGCGCCTCGACCGCGAGGCGCGCCAGATGCCCCACGGCCGCGCCCAAGAGCAGCAGCAGCCCGGGCGCGAAGGTGAGCTGCGCGAGGCTGTAGGCGGACAGCGGCACGTGAATGGCCAGGTTGCACGCCGCGACCACCGCGCCGGCGACCAGTCCCGCGCGTCGTCCGTGCGAGACCGCCCAGGCCAGCACCGGTCCGCCCATCCACATCACGGCCATCGGCGGCGCGCCGGCCGCCAGCCGGGTGGGCGTCTCGATCCAGGCGGTGCTCAGCACACACAGCGCGGTCACGGCCAGGTCGGCGCTCGGCAGCAGCTGCGCCCGCGGGCCCGGCGGGTATCGCAGCACCGTGACGGCGGTCCACAGCGTCATCACGCCCAGCACGAGCCAGCCGCCGTTCGGATGCCGGTAGTGCGGGAAGTCCTCGGAGACGGTGATCACGGCGTACACGAGTGCTGCGACACGGAAGACCGCGACGGCACGCCACAGCGGCATGAGGTAGTCCGTCGTCCTCCGCGGATGCACGTCATCGGCCACGCGCACCAGTCTGCTGCACGGTGGAGACGGCGGTAGCCACCCGGCGTCCGTCGTGCAGTCGCTAGGCTCGATCCATGGAACTGCACGTCGGCTGCGCGATGTGGACGCACCCCGCCTGGCCCGGCCGTCACCTGCCCCAGCCGCTCCCGCCGCGCGAGCGGCTGCGCACCTACGCGAGCTGGTGCAACGCGGTGGAAGGCAACACCACGTTCTACGCGGTCCCGGCCCCGGCCACGGTGGCGTCGTGGGTCGAGCAGACACCGCCGGACTTCCGGTTCCTGCTCAAACTGCCCCGGCCCATCACGCACGAGCGGCGCCTCGTCGACGTCGGTGAGCCGATGTCCGCGTTCCTGAACACGGTCGCGCCGCTCGGTCCGCGCATCCACGCCCTGTGGATTCAGCTGCCGCCCTCGTTCGTCCCCGCGCAGCTCGACACACTCGCCACGTTCCTGCGCGGCCTGCCCAAGCGGCACCGCTACGCCGTGGAGGTGCGTCACCGCGCGTTCTTCGAGGACCCGCGCTGGGAGCGGGCGCTCGAGGAACTGCTCGGCGAACACGGCGTCGAATGGGTCCCGTTCGACACGACCGTGCTGTTCGCGAACCGGCCCGCGACCTCCGACGAAACCGAGGCCTGGGCGAAGAAACCGCGGCTGCCGCGCCGCACCCGCGCCCTGACCGCGCATCCGATCGTGCGCTACATCGGCCGCGACGACGCGGAGGCCACCGCGCAGGGCTGGGCGCCGTGGCGCGACACCGTGGTCACCTGGCTGCGCGAAGGCCGGTCCCCGACCATGTTCGTGCACACCCCGGACAACGTCGACGCGATAGCCCTCGCCCGCCGCTTCCACGACGAGGTGCGCGCCCTGCTGCCCGAACTGGCCCCGCTGAGCGAGCCCTCCACGGCGAGCGAACCGAAGCCGACGGACGAGGCGAACGCGGCCGAACAGGGCACCTTGTTCTGAGGCCTCTGAGATCAGGCTTCGTGTGTTTCCGGCGTTTCGGGCGCTTCCGGCCCCTCCGCCTCAGGCCTGCTTTCCGCCTCAGGGCCGGTGTACGGCCTGGTCAGCAGCGCCTGCGCGTACTTGCGGAACGCCGCGACCAGCCGGTTGCGATCGTCCGCGCGCGTGGCCAGTACGACGTGGCACGGCTCCACCCCGAGCAGCGGCACGAGCGTGAGGTCAGGGCGTAGGCTCGTCACCCGCAGCGGACGCGCCACGATGGCCACGGCCTGGCCGGAGGCGATCAGCTCGAGCTTGTCCTCGAGGTCGTCGACGAGCGGGCCGTCCGGCGCGGGACGGCCGTCGGGCCGCGGGTCGATCCGCCAGAACGCGTTCCAGGCCGGGTCGCGCAGCCGGGGCAGCGGCTCGTCGGCGATGTCGTCGAGGGTGACCGACTCGCGTCCGGCCAGTCGGTGATCCCGCGAGACCGCCAGTGCGCGCGGTTCGTCGTAGAGCACCGTCACGTGCAGGCCCTCGGTCGGGAAGGGCAGCCGCGCGACCACCGCGTCCACCCGGTGCTCGAGCAGCGCGGGCCGCGGGTCGCCGAAGTCCAGGTGCGTCGTGCGGACCTCGGCGTCAGGATGCTGGCGGCGTAGTTCGCGCACCGCCGGGGTGACGAAAAGGCTTGTGGTGTAACCGATCGCGATCCGCGTCGGCTGAGCCGCGGCCCGCGCCCGCGCCGTCGCCTGAGCCGCCGACCGAAGCAGGGCCTTGGCCTGCGGCAGGAACACCTCCCCGGCCTCGGTCAGCCGCGTCCCCTGCGAGGTGCGGTCCAGCAGCCGCGCGCCGACCTGCTGTTCGAGCCGCTGGATCTGCCGGCTCAGCGAGGGCTGGGCGAGATGCAGCCGCTGCGCCGCGCGGCCGAAGTGCAACTGCTCCGCGACGACCGTGAAGTAGCGCACGAGCCGCAGATCGAGATCCGCGTTCACCGAGGGCTGGGCCATGTATTCCAGCGTAACCGCCACCTCGCCCACGCGCTGCCCGAAATCGACATTGCAATGCGGTACTGAACTGCGACCATGCGAAATCTGTATTGAGCCATACGCAACAGATCTTGGACGTCGGCTCATTCGCTCGCGCATCGTGGAGGTGCGGCCCGCGGAAAGTGCGGCCCGCTGAGGTGTGGCCGCCAGAAATCGCGGCCCTGTCGGCCCTGTCGGCCCTGTCAGCCCTGTCAGCCCTTTCAACCCCGTCAGTCAGGAGTCTTTCATGCGTGTCTTCGTCACCGGCGCGACCGGTTTCATCGGCTCGGCCACCGTCAGCGAACTTCTCGGCGCCGGCCACCAGGTCCTCGGGCTCGCCCGTTCCCCCCAAGCCGCGGACGCTCTGCGGGCTGTGGGCGCGGACGTGCATGAGGGCACCCTCGAGGACCTCGCCGCCCTGCGCAACGGCGCCCGCGACGCCGACGGCGTGATCCACCTCGCCTTCGCCAACATCTCCGCGACCACCGACTTCGCCGAGTCGTGCCGCGTCGACCGGGAAGCCGTCACCGCCCTCGGCGAGGCGCTCGAAGGCTCGGGCCGGCCGCTCGTCGTCACCTCGGGCCTGCTGCTCGAGCCCGGTCGCGTCGGCACCGAGAACGACGCTCCGGCAGAGAGCCCGTTCGCCCAGATGCGCGGTGCGTCCGAAGCGGCGGCGCTGGCGTTCGCCGACCGCGGCGTGCGCGCGATCGTGCTGCGCCTGGCCGCATCCGTGCACAGCGAGAACGACCGCGGCTTCGTCCCGCACCTGATCGCACTCGCCCGGGCCAGGGGCTACGCCGCGTACCCCGGCGACGGCTCGAACCGCTGGACCGCCGTCCACCGCCGCGACGCCGCACGGCTCTACCGGCTTGCCGTCGAGTCGGCTCCCGCGGGCACCCGGCTGCACGGAGTCGGCGAGTCGGCCGTCTCGCTGCGTACGATCGCCGAGGCCATCGCCCGCGAACTCGGTGTGGACGCCGTCTCCGTGCCGATCGACGAGGTCGCCGAGTACTTCGGCTGGCTCAGCCACTTCGTCAGCCTCGACGTCCCGGCCGCCGGCGACCTCACCCGCAAACTGCTCGGCTGGACCCCCGAGCACCGCGGCCTGATCGAAGACCTCGAACAGGGCGACTATTTCCGGGCGAGCCGGGCGTGAGGTCTGTGGTCTTCAGGCCGCCGCACGCCGATACCATGCGCTGATTATCCCCCTAGGGATACAGTCACCCACCTCAGTATATGAGGTATCTGAGTTCAAGGACACTCCATCGCCAGGCAACAAGATCGTAACCTGACATGGGCCACACGGTCGTCGAGATCGCGACGCATTCGGACTCAGACCCTCGAAAATTTCGGAACTAGCTCGAAATCACGCTCAAATTCTGCGGCTTTTCTCCGCCTTCATCCCGCCTCGGCTTTCCACTATTTGCCACTTAAGAACCTCCTGTCACATCAGTACCGTGCGGTGATCTTCAAGATTCTCGAAACTTTCCCGAAAGTAATTGACAGGCGTGTTTCGGGATCCAACACTGCCCGTTAAGCCGCTCGGGCCCACCTCGGGCGGCTCCGCAAGACCGTCAAGACAGGAGGCGCACACCCGTGCACACCCACCCAGGTCTCCCGCGAACACGCGGCAGCGGCAGCCGGCTGCGGTTGCTGCTGGGGCTCGTCGTAGCCATGATCACGGCCGTCGTCGTGCCCTGCGGCGCGGCCAGCGCGGCCACCAGCATCTGCTCGAGCCAGACGGGCACGAGCGGTTCGAACTACTACCAGATGTGGACCAACGGCACCGGGTCCGCGTGCATGACGCTCAACTCCGGCACCAGCTACTCCACCACGTGGAGCGGGGTCGGCGACTTCGTCGACGGCGTCGGCTGGAACCCGGGGAGCAGCCAGACGATCAGCTTCTCCAGCAGCCTCAACGCCTCCGGCGGCACCACGCTGGTCTCGCTCTACGGCTGGTCGACCAACCCGCTGGTCGAGTACTACGTGGAGGAGAACTACTCCGGCTCGCCCAACACCGCAGGCACCTACGAGGGCCAGGTCACCAGCGACGGCGGCACCTACAACATCTACGAGCACCAGCAGGTCAACCAGCCCTCCATCCAGGGCACCACGACCTTCGAGCAGTACCTCGCCATCCGCACCTCGCCCACCAGCAGCGGCACCATCACCACCCAGAACTTCATCAACGCCTGGGCCAGCCACGGCATGAACCTCGGCACCCTCAACTACCAGATCCTCGCCACCGAGGCATGGGGCGGCGGCAGCGGAAACGACAGTGTGTCGGTCAGCACCGGCGGCTCCAGCAGCGGCGGCGGTGGCGGCGGCAGTTCGGGCGGCGGTGGCGGCGGCAGCTCCAGCGGCTGCACCGCGACGCTCTCCGCCGGAACCGTCGGCAGCAACTGGTACAACCTCAACGTCTCCGTCACCGGCTCGAACACCTGGACCGTGACGATGAACCTCGCCTCCCCGGCCGTCGTCTACTCGACCTGGAACGTCAGCGCCACCTGGCCAAGCCAGTACGTCATGGTCGCCAAACCCAACGGCAGCGGCAACAACTGGGGCGTGACGATCTCGACCAACGGCCAATGGACCTGGCCAACCGTCAGCTGTAGTACCTCCTAGACCGAGGGCCGGCCGGCCCCGCTGCCGAGCCGGCCGGCCCCGGACCGATCCGGGAGCCCGGAGCTCCGCACAGCTCCGCGGCTCCCGGACAGGCGGTTATGCGGAACCGGGGATGAGGGTCCTGAAGAACTCGAGCGTCTCCGGGTCCGTCGAGTAGAGCACCGTGCCACGCAGCCCACGGGTCAGCAGCACCTTGTAGACGTTGCGCACCAGACGGGCGAACTGCCGGTCGGTCGTCTTCCGCGCCAACTGCGGGTCCTGACTGGCGGAGCGCATCGCGACCCACGAGTCGCCCCGGCGCACGAGATCGGGGCCGAAGATCACGCCGTTCCACGTGTACTCGAACCCCTGCGCCGTGTAGACGCAGCCGATCTGACCGAAGCCGCCGTCGGCTGTGGCCCACATCGCCGACTTGGGAGCATCACCCACGGAGCGGTCGCCGCGCACGTTCCACGGGCGATGCCAGTCGCCGATCCGCACGTCCGGCACGAGGGTCCCGTCACGCCGCGGCTCACTCCACGGCCAGCAGAATCCCGCCGTCATCCGGGCGCCTTCACCGGCGGCGAGTTGCGCCGCAAGCTCGCCCTCGAGCGCAGCGGGACTGTCCGCGACCTCCAACCGGTACCGGCCCGCATCGCCGTCCCAAGCCGCCGGCCCGCCCTCGTCCAGATCGAGCAGCCGCCGTACCCAGCGGTAGTAGGCGGCGCTCCCGCCGTTGCGGAACTGCCCGTCCAGGGCCACATGCCGGATCGTCAGGCCGCGCGCCAGGGCCGCTGCCCGGATCACCTCGACCGTGCCGACCTCGCCGGGGCGCACCACCTGGCGCTCGTCCAGCAGGAACACGGGCACCTGCGCTGCGTCGATCAGCTCTTCCACCTGAGCCTTGCCGGTCCGATTCGAGCTGTCGGTGTACCGCTTCGCGGAGCTCTCACGGATCCGGTGCGCCTCGTCGCACAGCAGCACCGCCAAGCCGTCCGCCTGCGCGCGCGTGAAGTCGTTGAAGTACTTGAACAGCGACTTCACGCGTGAGTTGTCACGCCCGGCGGTCTCCCGCAAGGTCGTCGTGAACGATCGGGAGCCGGTGGCGTGTACGACCTGCAAGCCGTGCCTGGCCAGCTCGCCCAGCAGGCTCAGGGCGATGATGCTCTTACCCGAGCCGGGGCCGCCGGTGACGACGATCACCTCTTTGTGCCTGTTCTCCCGCGCCTGCACGACGGCCCGGCGCACCAGCGAGTACGCCACCTCCTGCTCGTCGAGCAGCACGAACTGTTCCTGCTTGTCGATCTCATGGGCGGCGTGCTTCATCAGCTCCTTGGCCGGGCGCACAGGTGAGGACAGGAACGTGTCGGCGCACCGGGCGTCGTGGGCCGGGACGAGGCGTTCGCGCAGGAAGTCGACCAGGTCGGCGGTATCCGAAGAGGTGAACACCCGGTCGTCGTCGCCGTGACATGAGCGGAGCCAGTCGAACTGCTCCGCCGACGCGTTGTGCAGATACGCCGCGCCGGCCAGCGAACAGGCTCCGCTCTCGAAGATCGACAGGTAGTCGCGGATGTATGCGCAGTATCTGCTGACCTGCTCGGTCGGCCTGAGCTGCGGCCCCCGCATCCCGTCAACCACGCAGAGGTCTGGTGTAGTAGTGATCGGAGCCGACTTCGTCCACTGCTTCAGTTCGACGACGACATAGGAATTCCGGCCGTTGCGCGGATCGACTCCGCAGACCACTGCGTCGGCACGCATACTGGCCAGTGGGAGCCGATACTCGACGAGGACTTCCGCCTCGTCCAGGCCGGCACGCGTCAGGACAGTACCCAAGGCGGGCAGGCTCTTGCCCCACGCGCGCACCTCGGCCAGGTCGGGCGGGGTCCCGTACCTGCGCTGGAACGCCTCGACCAGCCTCGGCAGCGGCGGCTTGGCAAGCGAGTCCGCGGTCAGGCGAAGCAACGGCATGGGTCTAAGCCCTCCCGGACGGCGCACGGCGAATCACGCGGGTGAGAGCGTGCTCTGCCACTGCTCGCGCGCAGGAAGGAACCCGTCAAACCGCGGAACTGATCGATTCCATGCTAAGCGAGACCTCTGTCCCGCTCTCCTGAATTTCCCGTCCGGAGTGGGCTACCCGATGAGCCCGCGCAGCATTTCCTGGGTCTCCGGGTCGGTCGAGTACACGACGGCTCCGCACATGGCGCGGGTAAACAGCACCGTATAGGCGTTGCGCACCGAGGTCGCGAACTCTTCGTGCGACTTGCTCCTGGACTTCAGCTTCCGGTCCTCGCTCGCCTCCCGTACGGCACGCCAGCCACCGTCGCGCCAGAGCAGGTCGTTCCCGAGAATCACCCCGGCCCAGTCGTACTCCAGGCCCTGCGCCGTGTAGACACAGCCCAACTGCTCGAAACCGCCGGGCGCCGTGGCCCACAGCAGGCTCGGCGGCACGTCGCCGTGCGCGGTGAGCCTCTTCGCGTTCCACGGCCGATGCCAACCGCCGATCTTCACGTCGTCGACCAGGGTGCCGTCCGCGCGGGGAGGAGACCACTTCCAGCAGAAGCCGGCCGTCATCCGGGCCGAATGCCCCTCGACGATCCGCCCCCGCAGCAGCTCTTCCATCCGGCTCGGAGACTCGGCGACCCGCAACTCGAAGGGATCTCCTTCACCCCATGGCAGGGGCTCCGGCTTCGCGCCGCCGAGCAGCCGCTTGACCCACGTGTCGTAGGTGGGGCTGCCCGCTCCCCGCATCGGCCGGTGCAGGACGTGCGGCTGGAACGAGACTCCGTGAATCCTGCGCGCGTGCTCTTCGATCTGCCGGGCCGAGATGATCTCGTTGGGCCGGACCCGCTGGTCCTCGTCGATGAAGAAGACCGGGATCCGAGCCCGGCTGAGCACGACGTCGATCGTCTCCTCGCCCTCGAGCATCGTGCCCGCGCTGTTGACGAGCGGAAACCGGGTCAGCCGGTGCGCCTCGTCGACGAGGACGATGTCCAGCGACTTCGGCTCGTGCCGCTGCGCCAGGGCCTTGAGCGTGATGAAGAGCCGGCCGTGGCCGCGCGACTTCTTCTGGAACGTCGTCCTGGCCGCCGTGCCGCCCGAGACGTAGCGGCACTCGTAGCCCTTCGCGGCGGCCCAGCGCAACAGGTGCACGGCGATGACGCTCTTGCCGGTGCCCGGTCTCCCCTTGATCAGGAAGACGTCCTGCGTCGAGCCGGTCGGGCGCTCGAGTGCCGCGGTGATCTGATCGAAGGCCTCGCGCTGGTCGTCGATCAGGTTGAAGGAGATGCGCCCGGCGAGCACCTCGCCGAAGACGTCCTGGAGCGGAGACGCCGGAATGACGCGGCTGTTGGCCAACAGCTGGGCCGCCTTCGCCGCCGCGCCGCCCTCGTCCGTCGTGGCGAGGTGGGCGAGGAGGTACTCACGCAGCGAGTCCGGCGTGATGCCGGTCAGGGCCCTGGCATCCGGACCGGGTGTGTAGTGGGTGATCCACTGGGTGTCCTCGCCGTTGAGGTTGTGCAGGTAGGCCAGCGCCCGCAAGGTGGCGTACTGGTCCGAGAAGAGAGCCAGATGCTTGAGCAGCCGCTGCCGATTGACGTCCACCTGCACGGCCGGGTGTGCCTTCGCCTTCTTGTATCCCGGAACCCGCACCCGGGTGGGGTCGCCGTCCACGCGTCCGACGTGGTCCCACTGCTTCAACTCGACCGCGATGAAGCTCGATTCGCCGGTCTTCGGGTGCGAGCCGGCGAGCAACACGTCGATCGGCGCGGCCGCCTGGCCCGTCAGCGCGGGATCGACCTCGTACTCGATGTGC
The DNA here is from genome assembly GCF_018139695.1 of Actinospica durhamensis. Taxonomy (GTDB): domain Bacteria; phylum Actinomycetota; class Actinomycetes; order Streptomycetales; family Catenulisporaceae; genus Actinospica; species Actinospica durhamensis. The sequence continues at coordinate 14,149 of NZ_JAGSOG010000110.1, forward strand.
ATGTACACGTGGCCGAGGCCGCAGTCCTGCAGCTCCTGGGCGAGGTGGGTCACGCTGCGGCGCCACGAGCGCACGTCGCCGCGCGACGGCGCCTTGTGGTTCACATGCCGCATCCGGTGATCGGATTGCAGGTTCAGGACGAACTGCGGATCGCCGGCGATGCTTTGCGCCGTGGCGCGGTGCAACCACATGACAGATGAACCCCAGACAGCACGATGCGGATCGCGCGGGTGGGAGCATGTCCGTCCTGCTCAGGGCAGAAGCTCGTCGGGCCGCCGAAGGAGAACCTTGGTCCGTCGAGCGTAGCAGCAGGGCGCCGCGAGGCGCCGCGTGATCATCCCCCGCCGGGTGTGGTAGAAAGCTGCCATGGCCGACTCAAGCTCTGAACTCGACCGCACCGTCGAGCGGCTGCGCGAGTTCGCCGCCGCACGCTCCTGGGAACGGTTCCACACGCCTAAGAACCTCGCCACCGCCCTCGTCGTGGAGGCGGCCGAACTGGCCGAGATCTTCCAGTGGCTCACGCCCGAGGAATCGATGGACGTCATGAGCTCCGAGGCTTCCGCGTTCCGCGTGCGCGACGAGATCGCCGACGTCCTCGCCTATCTGCTGCAGATCGCCGACGTCTGCGGGGTCGATCCGCTCGTGGCGCTCAACGAGAAGATCGACCGCAACGAGATCCGGTTCGCCAAGCCGTCCTGAACGCACGTGATCCGCCCGGCCGGCGGACGTATCCGCGACCGTGCGCCACCGCGGCCGTTCAGTCCATCTGCGCGCGGTCCGCCTGCGAATAGACCGTGAGCACGGCGCCGTCGATCTCGACGCGGCGGATGCGGGCGGTGTCGCCGGCGCGCAGTTCGTCGAGGCAGCGGCGGAACAGGTCCATCTCCTCGGCGTCGAGGACGGCGGCCGCGATGTCGAAGACTCCGGCCAGGTTCTCATCCGTCATTCGGGCCGGCAGTTCCCCGGACAGCAGGACCACCGACTCTCCCGTCTTGCCCCGGACCACAGCGGTGGTGGGCCCCCCATGCACGACCAGCACGTGACTCCTCGGTGCGTTGCGCCGTTCCTCCGCACCTGCGGGGGCTTCGCCCGCCTGTGCCTACCTGCGACGCTAACGGCCTCGTGGCCGCTCGGCTCGTGATTTTGCGAAACTACCCATTTTCGGTACCTGGCGCAGCGGTGGCGCCACCTTTCCAAGGGCCGGCGCGGGTTTAGACATGCGGATACGCACGGGGGAGGGGCGTATGCGTATGGCGCAGCCGCGCACGCCCGTACGCCACCGCCGCGCGCATCGGTACGGCGTACCGGCACGGTATCTGCGTACGACATCTGCGTACGGCCTGCGCCTACGACATCCGCTTACGGCCTCCGCGTACAGCGCATGCGTACGCCGCCCGTCCACAGTCGCGGGCGGGCGGGGATTGCGAATCAGATCAGGGCTTTGGGTTACTGCCGGTGCTTCCGGCGGCGCCGTTGCCGTGGGCGTCGCCGGTCGTGGTCGCGGCGCCGCGGTTGCGCTCGAGCAGGGACTCGACGAGGGCGGTGACGTGGCGGCGGTCGTCGGCGGACAGCTGCTGGAGGCTGGCCATCAGCAGGTCCACCTCGGGGTCGGGGGACGCGTCGTACAGGTGGATGCCGCACGTCGTGGCGGCCGCGCGGCGGATGGTGTCCAACGGGAGTTCGAGACCGCGGGCCAGGCCTTCGAGGGTGGCCGGCTGCGGCATGCGGGCCAGCCGTTCGACGGTGGCGAGGTGGTGCACGGTGGACCGCGGCAGGCCGCCGCGCCGGGCCACCTCCCCGTACGACCAGCCCTGACGCTCCACCCGCTCGCGCACGAGTTCCTGCAGCGCGCTGGACGGCTCGTCGGACGTGGCGGACTTGCGCACCTGTGATCGCTCGGACACCTGAGACCTCTGTCTACCTGGTATGCGGCCTGCGCGGGCGTCGGCCGTGGCGATGATTCTACGCGCAACCCCGCGGAATCGGACTCGGCCGTTGCCACCCTGTTGCCACTGCACCGTATCCCACCAGCCGAATCCGCTGTGTAACCTGGCTGTTGCGGAAGGTTTCCGCAAAACCCTTGCGCGGCCCGCTCGCCGTCCACTACTGTCCAATCTCGTTGGACAGTTTGTCCGACGCGGTTGGACAAGACCGCCGCATACGACCTTTGAGACGAAGGAGACCACCATGAGCATGGACATCCACGAGCTGGAGGCTGAGTCCGCCGAGCTGCTGCCGGGCCGCGAGGCTCTGGGCAAGCTCTCGTTCAGCTTCACCAAGACGCTGGACGTGACCAAGAACGTCACCGTCCACAACGCGACCGTGAACGCGGGCAACTCCTCCAACGTCGGCAACTTCTTCTCGCCGGGCGCCGTCGCGCAGGGCGAGGCCGACCAGACCATCTCGATCACCCAGTAGTACCGGGTACCCGCGACGGTACCCCGGGGCCGAACACCGCCGCGGTACCCCGCACCACCCGGCATTTCCCCGTACCACCCAGCGAACGATCCTCATCAGGAAGGCACCACCATGAGCATGGACATGCACGAGCTCGAGGCCGAGTCCGCCGAGCTGCTCCCCGGCCGCGAGGCCCTGGGCAAGCTCTCCTTCGGCTTCACCAAGACCATCACGAAGAACATCACCGTGCACACCGCCACGGTGAACGCCGACAACACCTCGAACGTCGGCAACTTCGGGTCCTGGGGGGCGGCTGCCGAGGGCGAGGCCGGCCAGGCCATCTCGATCTCCCAGTGAGCCGCGGAGCGTCGGCGCCGACCGTCAGGCGCCGACGCTCCCCCACGTCCCTCTTTCCACGCAGCGGCGCGTCCGAGGCGCAGCCGTGCGGCAGTCGAACCCCGCGCGCCTAAGGAAACACCGACCACGATGACAGTAGCCGCTGCGAACTCGAAGACTCAGGCGTTCGTGCCCGGCCCGGGCGGATTCGCCACACTCGTGCCGCCACCCCGTCCCGCGGTCCCGCCCGGCCAGGGCTTCCCCATCCCCCGGCAGAGCGCCGGGCTGCGATTGCACGGCGAGTACCAGGGTTCCGGCTCGGCCGTACCCAAGTACATCGCGCGGCGCGGCGACGGCCAGGTGGTGCAGCTTTCCCGGCTGCTCCACCTGGTCGCCGACTCCGTCGACGGCCTGCGCGACACCGAGAACATCTCGCACCGGGTCAGCGCCCGGTACGGCCGCGAGGTCAGCGAGGAGAACGTCCAGTACCTCATCGACCAGAAGCTGATCCCGCTGGGTGTCATCGTGCCCTGGGACCAGGAGGGCGACGAGGTCCAGGGGCCGAGCTCCGATCTGCTGCTCGCGCTCAAGGCGCACCGGGTGCTGCTGCGCGAGGAACGCGTCTACCGGATCGGCTCCGCACTCGCCTGGCTGCACCGGCCGCCGGTGGTCGGGCTGGTGCTGCTCGCCGCGGTGGTGATGGACGTGTGGCTGTTCGGCTTCTACGGCGCGATCGGCCCGGTCCTGGGCGTACTCGACCAGCCGGTGCTGATGCTCGCGGTCTTCGCGCTGACGGTCGTCTCCCTGCTCTTCCACGAGTTGGGACACGCCTCCGCCTGCCGCTACGGCGGGGCCAGACCGGGCTGTATCGGCTGCGGGCTCTATCTGATCTGGCCGTCGATGTACACCGAGGTCACCGACGTCTACCGGATCAGCCGGGGCGGGCGGATCCGCACGGACCTCGGCGGGGTCTACTTCAACGTCGTGTTCATGCTCGTGCTGACCGGCTGCTATCTGCTCACCGGCCAGCCGTTCCTGCTCAGCGCCGTCTACCTCGGCCACTTCGAGGTGCTCGAGCAGCTCATGCCCGCGGTACGCCTCGACGGGTACTACATCCTCGGCGACATCGCGGGCGTGCCCGACCTGTTCGGCAAGATCAAGCCCATCCTCTCCAGCATGGTGCCCGGCCGCCCGACCCCGCCCGAGGTCGCCGACCTCAAGCGCTCGGCCCGGATCGTGGTCACCGTCTGGGTCCTGGCCATGGTGCCGCTGCTGCTCGGCGACCTCGGCTACGCCATGTGGAACCTGCCGCGGATCCTGACCACCGGCGCGCGGTCGCTGACCGAACAGCTGAAGGGGACCGGATCGGCCTTCTGGCACGGGCAGATCGCGGTCGGGCTGGTGGGCTGTATCGGCAGCCTGATGCTGATCCTGCCGCTGGCCGGCGTCACCTACCTCTCCGTCCGGCTCTCCGGCCGCCTCGTGCGCACGCTGCGCCGCTACAGCGAGGGCAACAAGAAGCTGCAACTGGCCATCTGCGCCGGCGCGGCCGTGCTGGTGGGCGGCCTCGCCCTGGCCTGGACGGTGGGCCTCACGCCCAAGCCGCTGCCGCAGCAGCCCCCGATCGTGCCGGCCCTGCAGCCGGGCGTGCCCACTGTGGTGGCCACGACGACCGCGCCGAGTACACCTCTCGTCAGCGGTTCGCCCGCGGCCACGGCGACGCCGCGGTACACCGTCTCCGCCGGGCCGACGAGTGCGACGGTCGCGCCGCGCAGCAGCGGCAGCGCCGCGGCCCCGACCGGTGCCGCGGCCGTCGGCGGCGCCCCGGTCTCTTCGGCCTCGGCTGCTCCGAGCACCGCCACCACCACCCAGCCCGTCGCGCCGAGCAGCGCGGCGACCACGAATCCGCCGGCCAGCTCTCCGCCCGCCGTCGGTACCACGCAGCCCGCCTCGCCGTCCGCGCCGGCCTCGTCGGTCGCGCCGAGCCCGACCGAATCCGCCGCGGCGTCGACCAGCTGACGCGGCGCACCACCAGGTCAGAGCAGCACGTCATCAGTGCATGTCAATATATGCCTATGTACATTAATTAACGTTTATGCACGTCAACGAACAGGAGAAGCGGAACATGACGACGGAACAGCAGGACCACCAGGACCAGCAGGATCAGCGCGCGCCCGGGCGGCACACCGGGTACCGGTACACCCCCGACGGCCCCGGTGTGTTCGGCGGAAAGCGGATGCTGCGTTTCGGCATGCTCGCCGCCGCCGCGTTCGGCACGATCGCGGTGGCCGCCGGCGCGGCCCAGGCGGTCACGATCGGAGAGGGCTCCTCCTCGAACTCGGGCGGCATCGCCCTAGCCGACAACGAGACCTTCGCGCTCAGCAACCCGCAGGACCAGACGACGTTCAAGGACTCGTTCACGATCCACCAGTACGGCGAGGTCTTCGCGGCCAACGCGCGCAACGAGGCGACCGCCGAATCGGTGGCCTGCTCGGCGGACGCGCCCTGCCGCGCGGTGTCGCTGTCCTTCCAGATCGTCACCATGGCCGGCGAGGACATCCACCTGAACGCGGTGAACCTCGGCAACGCGACCAACGAGCACTGCGACGGCTGCCAGACCCTGGCCGGTGCGTACCAGTTCGTCGTGGACACCCCGACCGCGTTCACGCTCAGCCGGACGGATCTGGCCCGCCTCAACCAGATCCACGAGGAGCTCAATGCCCTGAGCAACTCCTCGCTCTCCCTCACGCAGGTCCAGTCGCGCGCCGACGCCCTCGCGCTCCAGGTCGCCGCGATCCTCAAGAGCGCCGCCGCGACCGCCCCGGCCACGACGAAGGGCCCGGTGGCGCAGCCGCTGACCACCTCCGGCATGACGCCCGCGGTCAAGATCTACCGCGACTTCCAGCAGCACTGAGCCGCGCCGTACCGGCACGTCGCGCGAGCGGGAACCGGGAGCAGGGGGTGCCCGGGGGCCGGGCGCCCCCTGACGGCGTGCGCGAGAAATGAGTACGGGCACTCAGGACCGGGGTGTGATCTTCGTGCGAACTTTGTTCGTATGCTCCTTCTCTCCACGCCGTATCCGTGCCGCACGACGCGCCGCCGTGACCGCCTCTACCGGCTGGCCACGCGGATGCTCGCGGTCGCGCTGCTGCCGGCGGCCTTCCTGGTCGCGCCGCGGCGGGCCCGGCACGTCGCCTGCCAGTGGGCGCTCACGGCGCGATTCCCGGCGGAGGACCTCGACGGGCTGACCCCGGCGACCAGGGCCGCGTTCGAGGCCGCGCGGGCAGAGGCGTTGTGGGGACACGGCGAGTTGGTCGGCCTGACCGACGGGTACCGCGACGCGCACGCCCAGGCGCGCCTGTTCGCCGAGGCGGTGCGCCGGTTCGGCTCGGCCAAGCTCGCCACCAAGTGGATACTGCCGCCGGACGAGTCCCGGCACGTGACCGGGACCGCGTTGGACGTGCGGCCGATCGAGGGCGCCCGGTGGCTGGAGCAGCACGGCGCGAGGCATCACCTGTATCGCGTCTACGACAACGAGTGGTGGCACTTCGAATACCGGCCCGCCGGCCGGCCACCCCGCCTTCCCGATCCGAGCGCGTCGATCGCCTCCGGCCTGTACGCGCGCAGCGAGGGTCGGTCATGATCTCCGGTATGAACGCACCGACCATCCGGCCGACCGCAGTGGGCTCCGTGCCCGTCTCGCGGTGGCTGCCGGCCGCGCTGGCCGGTGTGGCCGGCTGCTTGTTCCTCGTCATGGCCACCTCGCCCCCGGCCGTCGCCGGGCTGCCGCCGTTCCTGGACACGCCGATCGACAACGGCTACGGAGGCCCCGCGAGCCTGGAGGCCTGGCTGTTCGCGCTGGCTCCGGTGATCGCGACCGCGTTCGGGCTGTGTCTTCTGCGTTGGTGGCCGTACCTGCTCGCGGCGTCCGCGCTGATGGCCGTGCCGGATCTCATGTTCGAATGGAGCCCCAACGCCGACTACCCCTGGGCCCTCGCGCTCCTGCCGTCCGCCGGATACGCCCTGGCGCTCATCGCGCTGCTGGCCTGTGCCCAGGGACTGATTCGCGGCGCGGCGGGCTGGGCGGCGGCCATCGCGGCGCTGACCCTCGGATCCCGCCTGGTCGGCTCCGCGATGACGGACAGCTACAGGTGGGTGCTTTCGTCGGACAACCCGGCCTCCTGCCACACTGCCCTGCTCATAGTCGGTCTCGTCGGGCTCGCCCCAGCGGTGTGGTCGCACCGGCGTGGCGACACGGCCGCCGCCGGCCCGGCCCACACCTGGTCATGGCTGCGCGTCCGGCTGATCGTCGCCGGTACGTTGGCGGCATCCGTGTCGATTCCGCTGTCGTTCCTTACGACGCAGGGCATCGCGGATGCGCTCGGAGTCAGCTGGGACGCGGTGACCCGGCACGGATTCGCGCAGACCGCGGTCGTCGGCGTGCTCACCCTGGTGACCGTGGCTCTACTCGCGGCCGTCGCCGGGATATGGCCGCTCGGCGGGGCGATGACCGCCGCCGTGGCCCAGGTGGCGGTCATCCCCCCGATCATCCTGACGGTGACAGCGCTCAACAACGACGATCCGCTGCGCTGGTTCGCCGCGTTGGCCGGTGCCGTGCTCGGCGCGGTCGTCGCGGGCAGCAAGTGGCGCGTTCCGTTGGCCGCCACATTCGCGGTGCTCGCCGCGTTGGCGCTGTTCATCGCGTACGGCGCGACCACCGGCGACCCGGAGAAGCTCGCGGATCAGCGCGTCGTCATCCCCTCGATCCTGATCCTCGTCCTGAGCGCGGCCGCGGGCGGTGCCGTGGTGGGCGCGACGACACCGATGCTGGCCGCGCGCGGTGCGCTGCCGGCGGTACTCGGCCCGCTGGCCGGCACCTTGGCGATCGGCGGACTGCAGACGATCCAGGTCACGTACCTGACCGATGGTGAGTCCGAGCCCTCCATTCTCAACTCGGCCCAGCACCTGACCACGTCCGCCGCCCTGCTCCTCGTCGCCGGCGCGGCCATCGGCGGCCTGGGCTTCGCGCAACTGCTCTCGACGAGGCGCGCGGATCGCAAGCACGCCGAGCAGATCCGACGCGAGGCCGCCACCGCCGAGCGAGACCGGCTCGGCCGCTCCATCCACGACGGCGTGCTGCAGGTACTCGCGCTGGTGCAACGACAAGGAGCCGAACTCGGTGCCCAGGGCACCGAACTGGCCGCGCTGGCCGGCGAACAGGAAGTCGCGTTGCGCGGCCTGCTCGCCAGCGAAGCGAGCTCGGGCGCTGGTGCGGGCACGGGTGCGCGCGGCGGTGGGGATGCGGCCGAGGATCTGCGCGCACCGTTGCAGGCATTGGCCAACCCGGCCGTCGAAGTCGCCACCCCGGCGCACGCCGTGGAACTCCCCGCGGGCGTCGCGGCGGAGGTCGTCGCGGCGGTACGGGCCGCGCTGGACAACGTGAACAAGCACGCCGGCCCCGACGCGCGCGCCTGGATTCTGCTGGAAGACGAACCGGACGGCGTCCGCGTCACCGTCCGCGACGACGGCGTCGGCTTCCCGCCGCAGCGCCCGGCCGAAGCCGCCGAGGCGGGCCGCTTGGGGATCACGCAGTCCATGCGGGGACGGATCACCGACTGCGGTGGCACCACGACGATCGAGAGCCGGCCGGGCGAAGGCACCGAGGTGGAGTTCTGGGTGCCCCGCGCGTCACGCTCACGGCGGTGATCGGGCGGGTGGTGATTGCGCGGCGGTGATTGGGCGGGTGGTGATTGCGCGGCGGTGATCGGGCGGCGTTGATCTCGGGGGTGATTTTGTGGAGCGGGGCCGGGCGTCGCGAGATAACCTTTGGTCATGTCGGTACGCGTGATGGTGGTGGACGATCATCCCATCTGGAGGGACGCGGTGGCCCGCGACCTCGTCGAAGCGGGATACGACGTGACGGCGATGGTGGGCGAGGGTGCCCAGGCGATCCGGGTGGCCCCCGCCGCCCGCCCCGACGTCGTCGTGCTCGACCTCCAGCTGCCTGACCTGTCGGGAGTGGAGGTCGTCCGCAGGCTGATCGCGCTCGACCCGGCAATCCGCGTACTGATGCTCTCGGCCAGCGGCGAGCAGCAGGACGTGCTCGACGCCCTGAAGGCCGGCGCCCTCGGCTACCTGGTGAAATCCGCGAAGCCCGCGGAACTCGTCGACGCCGTGGCGCGCACGGCTGCCGGCGAAGCGGTGTTCACCGTCGGCCTGGCCGGCCTGGTGCTGGGGGAGTACCGCCGCCTGGCCGCCGTAGCCACGCCGCCCGTCGACACCCCGCGCCTCACCGCCCGGGAGACCGAGGTCCTGCGCCTGGTGGCCAAAGGCCTGTCGTACCGCCAGATCGCGGAACGCCTCGTCGTCTCGCACCGCACCGTGCAGAACCACGTCCAGAACACCCTCGGCAAACTCCAGCTGCACAATCGTGTGGAGCTGACGCGGTACGCCATAGAGCAGGGCTACGACCGAGATAGGTGACCGGCTGGGGGCTGGCTGGCGGCTGGCTGCGGCGCCGGTACATTTCCGAAGACACCTCGCGAACTGATATAATCTATATGAGCTTCGCGCCCGACCGGGCGGGAGGCTTTTTTCATGACCACACCTTCCGCGCCCGCGTTGACGACGCCCACCTCGGCCCCCGTCCACGGAACGCTCTACCTGCTCCCCAGAACCTCGGTGCGCGGCGACGAGATCATCCCGCTGAACCTGATGCGCACCCGGTTCCCGGACCTCTACGAGCTCAACATCCGCAAATACGCCGCCCGCCCGGGCATCATGAGCTCCCTGGTCGCCCCGTTGCACTGCACCTGGAGCGACGTGGTGTTCCTCTCGCCGGTCCATCCCGCCGCGCTGTTCTCCGCGTCATCCGCAGCGCGAGACGGCAGCCGACGCACCTCCCCGAAGCCGTGGATCCTCGACGCCGGCCGACTCGACCCGGACCGCACCGTGATCCGCCTGATGCGCCACGGCCGTGACGGCCACTACTCCGACCCCGCCGACGAGCACGACTACCTCCCCTTCACCACCGCCGCGCTACGCGCCGTCAGCCGCGTGACCGTCGCCGCGATCGAGCGCCTGGAATCACTGAAGCCCGGCGACCCCTGGCTGCCCTGGGTCGATGTGCCGCACATCCTCCACCGTGGAACCATCCCCGTGGACTGGTTCCAGCGTTCGCCGGGACAGCCCGAGCACCGAATCGTCGAGCACGCTGTGGAAACGGAGAGTCGTGGATAGAGACGACATCGCCTGGGCCGACACGGCCGGGTCGTTCAAGTATCGATCGGCCGGCGTCATCCACAGCGGCGACCGGCTCCTCGTGTCCACGGTCGAGCACACGGACGGCTGGTTCCTACCGGGCGGAAAGGTCCACTTCGGGGAAGCGTCGGCGGCTGCGCTCGTCCGTGAGCTGCGCGAGGAACTCCAGTTGGAGGTCAGCGTCTCGGGCGCGCCGCTGCTCATCACCGAGGGCATTCATGCCGAGGGCGGCACGCTGTACCAAGAGGTCTGCTTCTACTACGCGGTGAGCTGGCCGGACGAGGTGTCGCCCGAGTCGGTCGCCGACCAGGGCGGCCACCGCTTCCGCTGGATTCGTTGCGCCGACCTGGCAGCAGTTCGCCTGCTGCCGCCGGAAATCGCCCCGATGATCGTCCAGACGCTGACAGGCGGCAGCACCGAACTGCGCCACCTGGCCTTCGATCGCCGCATCTGCTGACGACCAGCCGGATTTAGCGCTGCGAGCCTCCGACCACGAACGGGTCGGAGGCTCGCAGCGTCGGGCTAGTCTCGGGATCAGGTCCGTTCCCAGCGCCACCCGTCGTTGTCCACGCACGTGATCGGGTCGCCGTCGGCGTCGATGCCGCTCTTGCCGTGGTCGGTGGAGCGGCAGAACTCGCCCGGCGTGTAGCACTTGCCGCTGTTCGTCAGCGGGGTGCAGCTCTGCTTCTGCGTGGTGGTCTTCACGGGCGCGGGTTGCGTCGCCTTGGTCGTATGCACCGTCACCGGCGCAGCCGAGGTGTGGACCGGGGCCGGGGCGGCGGCGGTCGTCATCGGCGGGGCGCTCGTAGCAGGGCGAGCCTTCGTCGGCGCAACCACAACCGCAGCCGCTGACGACGATGAGGACGGCGACGGCGAGGGCGTTGCGGACTGACTGGATGCCGATGCGTACGCCGACGGGCTGCTCCCACCGACCGCCGTCGGGCTGAGAGCGGTCGTCGTAGTCTGCGGCGAGCTCGGGCTGACCGCCACTAAGAGCACGACGATGCCCACGACGGCCGTGACGAGGCCGCGCCGGCCCACCGACCAGTCGCGCCGCATCCAGAGCAGGACGATGCCGACAGGAAAGAAGAAGATCAGCAGCAGCACCACGGAAACGGTGCGCTGGTACCAATTCCGCGGCTGCTGCGCCCTCGGCTGCGGCCACGACGCGGTGGCGCGGAAGGGCGAGATGACGAACTCGTCCTCCTCGATCCACAGCTGCCACCCGGGCGGCGGCTTCGGCCAGGACGGATCAGGCTTCCAACCAGGCGGCGGAGACCAGCCCGCGACCGGTTGAGGCCAATTCGGCGGTGGATTGAACTTCATGAACGCCCCTCGGCGCCCGACGCCAACCCGGCCCGCGGCCGCGAGGCCTTCAAGCCCGACTGAGGTCGACGCCCTATATAGAGCATCCGCCAACGGTTCGGTGCTGTTCAGGTGGGGTGGCGTGAGCGAGCGTGTTCGTGCTCGTGCATGTCGGGCGCGGCTGTCAAGGCCGTAGATCATCCGGCGATCGGGGCGCGGGTTCGTTGA
>NZ_JAGSOG010000111.1 GCF_018139695.1 Actinospica durhamensis
CCGGGGTCGGCTCGCTGGGCAGCTTGGGCAGCACCACGGTGCCCTCGCGCGGGTGCACGCTCAGGCGGGCGGCGGCGCCCGGGTCGCTGGACTGGACCGCGGCGCGCAGCCGGGCGGCCAGGGTGGCCGCGTCCGGGCGCCGGTTCGGGTCCTTGGCCAGGGCGGAGGCGATGACCGTCCACACCGCGTCGGGCACGCCCTCGGGGCGCGGCGGCGGCTGCGTCTGGTGCGCCTGGAAGACCTCCATGGCGTCGTTGCCGCGGAACGGCGGGCGGCCGGTGCGCAGCTCGAAGAACATGATCCCGCAGGCGTAGACGTCCACCGCGGGGGTGGGCTGCTGGCCGGAGATGACCTCGGGGGCGAGGTAGTAGGGGGTGCCCACGACCTGGCTGGTGCGGGTGACGGAGGGGGCGTCGGCCAGCCGCGCGATGCCGAAGTCGGTCAGCAGCGGCCGGTAGCCGCCGTCCTCCGGCTTGAGCAGCACGTTGGCGGGCTTCACGTCGCGGTGGATGATCTTCGCCGTGTGCGCCACGGCGAGCGCCTCGGCCACGTCCGCGACCAGCAGGGCGGACTCGGCGGCCCCGAGCGTGCCGCGTCCGCGCAGGTAGGCGCGCAGGTCCGGGCCCTCGACCAGCTGCATGACCAGCGCGAGCAGGTCGCCCTCGACGACCAGGTCGCGCACCGAGACGAGGGAGCGGTGCCGCATGGACACCAGGGCGGTGCGCTCGCGCAGGAAGCGCGTCACCACATCCGCGTCGTTGGCCAGCTCCTCGAGTAGAACCTTGATCGCGACGGCCTCGCCGGTGTCCCGCACGCGGCCGCGCCACACCGAGCCGAAGGCGCCTCGGCCCAGTTGGGACTCCAGCTCATAACGGCTGCCGATCGGCTGACCCACGTCAAACCCTTTCCTCCCCGAGCGCGGTACGTCGGTGGTGCAAGTGGAGCGGTCCTGCGATGGTGCGCAGCCAGACTAGTGCGAGGCGGCGAATCCCCGGCGTCGGGGATGGGGGTTTGTACCCTAATCGCTACCTCGTACTCCCCGAAAGCGGGCTGACGCACCGTCAGCGGGAGCGCCCGGTACGGCGCGCGCCCGGCGAGCGGTGTCAGAACTCTCGGCTACCGTTATCTTTGGTAGCTCCCACCGACCCGCCGCACAAGGACCGCGTACTCCCATGCAGCTGCGACTGTCCGTCAGTGTGCCGACCGGGCCGGCCCGTGCCGCGGGCCGGGCCACGGCCGGCGGCGCGAACCCGAGCTCCCTGCTGGACGTGCTCGTGAGCGCGCCGGCCGGGACTCCGCTGCGCGCGGCCGTGGGACAGCTGGCGAATCTGGCGGGCCTGGCCGAACCGGTCTTCCACGTGGGGGCGGCGCGTCCGGCGCCGGATCACCCGCTCGGGGTTCCGCCGCTGGTGGACGGGGCCGTGCTCACGGCCGACCAGGCCGCCGCGACGCTGCCGGCGCCGGGAAATCTGGAGCTGCACGTGATCGGCGGGCCGGACGCGGGGGGCGTGCATCTGCTCACCCCGCCCGCGCCGGGTCGCACCGCAATGCGCCTGACCATCGGCCGCGGCGCGGAGGCCGACATCCGGATCGAGGACCCGGACCTGTCCCGGCGGCACGCGGAGTTGACCGTGAGCGCGGACTGGGTGCGGCTGGCGGACTGCGGCTCGACCAACGGGACGGTGCTCGGGGGCGCGCGGATCGGCGCGGAGCCGGTGCTGCTCGCGCCCCAGACGCCGGTGCGGGTGGGCGAGACGACGCTGCTGCTGCGCCTGGGCGAGGAGCCGCTGGAGACGGAGCCGGACCGGCTGGGCAAGGTACTGGTGCGGGTGCGGCCGCGGGTGGCCGCGCCGATCCCGACGCCCCGGTTCGAACTGCCGCCGCCACCCGGGGCGCGCGGCCTGCCCGCAGCCCGGCGCCGGGCCCAGGCGGGATACGAGCAGGCCAAGGCGGCCACGGAGGCGAAGATCTCGGCGGCGCTGGCCCTGGAGTCGGCGCTGCGGCGCACCCGGCACCCGGACCCGGCCGCGCTGCTGACGACGGCGCTGCGGCCGGGCGAGGCGCTGTGGAGCCGGTCCAGGGACCAGCCCGAGCTGCTGGAGCTGCGGCTGGGCACGGCCCGGCTGCCCTCGGTGGTGACCGTGCGCCAGGGCACCCACAGCTTCCGGCCCCGGGTGCCGGCCGCGCCGGTGACGGTGGACCTGGCCCGGGTGGGCGTGCTCGGCGTCGTGGGCGTCGGCGAGATCGAGGCGACGGGCCCGGGCGGCGTGCCGGACGCGGACACGCTCTCGCCCAGCCGGGCCCGCGGCATCAGGGTGGGCACGCTCGGGCAGGGCGGCGCGCTGGATCCGGATATGGCGCCGTACCCGGCGGGCCTCGGCACCTCGGGCGCCACCGTCGCGGGCGGGGCCACAGGCTCCGGCACCTCGGCGGCGTACTCGGTGCGCGCCCTCGGCCGCAGCCTGGTGGCGCAGCTCGCGGCGCTGTGCTCGCCGCTGGACGTGGACCTGGTCGTGCTCAGCCCGAACAGCCCGGAGCCGTGGCGCTGGACCACCTGGCTGCCGCACTGTGCCCCGCAGGACGGCCAGAACTGCCGGGCACTGGTCGGCTTCGACGCGACCCAGGCACGGGCCAGGATCGCCGAGCTGACGGTGCGGCTCGAGGCCAGGCAGGGCGCGCTGCGCGGGAGCAACGAGCCGTGGCCGGGGCGGCGCACGGTGCTGGTGGTGGACCAGGGCGACCTGCCCGGGCACGCCGTCTACCCGCCGGAGCTGCTGCGACTGCTGGCCGAGGGCCCGCAGGTGGGCATGCACGCCCTCGTGCTGGCGCAGCGTCCCGAGGACCTGCCGGCCTCGATCGGCGCGGTGGCCACGGTGGGCGGCGAGGTGCACACCCGGCTGCGGCTGGACCAGCCCGAGGCGCTGGCGATAGACGGCATACTGGCCGACCTGACCTCCCCGCAGTGGGCACTGCGGTTCGCGCACGCGCTCGCCCCGCTGCGGGACGCGCGCGAGGGCGGGGTGCAGGGGATACACGGCACCAACCAGCGCCAGCTGCCCGAGGAGGCCAGGCTGCTGCCGCTGCTCGAGCTCGATCTGCTCACCCCGACCAAGATCTCGGCGCGCTGGAACACCCAGCGCGAGACGCCGCAGAGCGCGGACGGGCTCACGGTGGTGCTCGGCGCGGACAGCCACGGCGCGGTGCGCGCGGAGCTGACCGGCCATCACATCCTGGTCGGCGGCGTCTCCGGCTCCGGCGTCTCCGAGGCGCTGCGCTCGGTGCTGTGCTCGGCCGCGCTGCCGACTCCGCCGGAGCGGCTGAACGTGCTGCTGGTCTCCGGCGGCGGCGGACCCTCGTGGGGCGAGAGCGCCAAGCTGCCGCACGTGGTCGAGCACCTCGAGACGCCCCCGACCGAGCCGCAGCTGCGCCGCCTGCTGACCCTCGCGGTCACCCGCAGCGGCGTCGCGGGCGCGCGGGTGCTGCTCGGCGTGGACGGGCTGGACCGGCTGGCCGCGCAGCATCCGTGGTTCGTCAAGGAACTGACGGAGTTGGCGCAGCAGGGCCGGAAGGTGGGCGTGCACCTGCTGCTGGGCATCACGCTGGACGACGGCCCGGCCAGGCGCCTGCTCGACGGGGAGCTGTGCGAGGAGCTCGATCTGCGGCTCGCGCTGCGCACCTACGGCCCGGAGGAGTCGCGCCGCTTGGTGTCGCTGCCGGACGCCGCCGCGATCCGCCCGAGCCTGCCCGGCCGCGCCTGGCTGGCCCTGCCGGACGGCCGGGTGCTGCCGGTGCAGGTGCCGCGGGTCGGCGGCCGGATGGCCTCGAGCGCGACGGCGCGGGCGAACGTGACCGCGGAGGACTGGCGCCGCCTCGGCGACGCGCTGCCCCCGCGCGGCGCGGGCCTGGCCGGCACCGGCGCGGTGCCGGTCGCCCCGGGCGCGCCGACGGACCTGGCGCTGCTGGTCGAGAGCGCGCAGCGGGCCGCGGCGGCGAAGGCGCAGCTGCCCGGCCAGGGTCAGGGCCAGACCACGGCGCGCACGGCGTAGGGCGGCCGAGCCGCCCGGACCGGCCGGCGCGCACGGCCGTGCCCTGGCGCGGCCTGGCGCGATCCGGCCCCGGCAAAAATGGACAGGAGCGCGTCGGCGTTCGCGAGTATCTTCAAGCCATGACAAGCTCCGCACAGATCAGTGCCGGTATACGCGCGGCGCTGCGCGACCGCGCCGACACCTGGCGTTTCCTGTCCGAGTTCGCGGCCGACTGGCGAGCACCGCTGCGTGCCGAGGACGGCTTCGCCGACGCGGACCTCGACGAGGCCGAACGCCGCCTCGGCGTCGCGCTGCCGGCGGCGCTGCGCGAGGCCTACCTGCGCTTCGGCCGGCGCGACGACCTGGTGCGCAATCAGGACCGGCTCGAGCTCCCGGACGGGCTGTACGTGCACGAGGGCGCGCTGGTCTATCAGACGGAGAATCAGGGCGCCGCGCAGTGGGGGGTGCTGCTGGACGACGTCGGTGCGGCCGATCCACCGACGTTCTACCGCGCGAGCCTGGCCGACCGGTCCGCCGAGCGCTGGGAGCCGTGGACGCAGCGCCTGTCGGTCGCGCTGCTCGAGCTCTTCATGGCGGAGACGGCGCTGTACGAGGCAGACCGGCTCTCCGACGCGGGCGAGCTGATCGGCCCGCTGCCGGAGGAGTTCGAGCCGCTCCCCGCGATCGTGCCGGAGCGCTTCGACTCCGTCTGGTTCGCCGGGGACGACCTGCTCGCCCATGTGCAGAGCGGTTACTGGCTGACCGTCAGAGCCCGTTCCCCGCAGGCGCTCGACGACCTGCGTGAGGCGCTGCCGCTCGAGTGGGTCTGCGCCATGTGAACGGCCGCGGGCCGGTTTCCCGACCCGCGGCCGCCCTGTGCTCCGGCGCAGTCCGCCGCTACATCGCGTTGGCCCGCAGCAGGGTCCTGATCACCCGCAGCGCCACGGACAGGATGGCCAGGTCGAAGGAGTCGGCCGAGGAGATCTCGGCCAGGATCGCCCGTGCCCGCTCCACCGCGGCCTGGTTCTTCTCCACCCACGCCTCGAACCTGGCGTCCGCGTCGGCCTCGCCGGGGGCGGCGGCCAGCACGTCGAAGGTGAGCGCGGCCTGGGCGCTGTAGAGGTCCTCGCGCACCGCGGCCCTGGCCATCGTCTCCCAGCGGTCGGTGCGCGGCAGGGCCGTGATCCGGTCGCGCAGGGCGCCGATGCCGAGGCGGTCGACGAGGTCGAAGTAGCACTCGGCCACCTCCACCGGGGCCCGGCCGCTGTCCCAGGCCACCTCGACGATGTCGAGCGCCGAGTAGGCGGCGGACACGGCGGCGCAGCGGGCGGCCAGGGCCTGCGGCACGCTGGCCTCCACCAGCTCCGCGGTGGCCGCGGCCAGCTGTGCGGCGTCGTTGCCCTTGAGCAGCTTCGGCAGCTGCGCGACGACCTCGGCGACCCCGGCGCCGAACGCCTCGACCTGGGCCGAGATGTCGATCGGGTGCTTGCGGTTGAGCAGGAACCAGCGGGCGCCGCGCTCGGTCAGCCGCCGTCCGGCCAGCCGCATCCGGGTCTGCACCTCGGCCGGGACCCGGTTGTCGAGCTCGTCGATCGCGGTCCAGAAGGTCTCGAGGCTGAACACCTCGCGGGCCACGATGTGCGCCCGGGAGATCTCCTCGGCCCCGGCGCCGGTCTCCTCGCGCATCCGGTAGATGAACGTGGTGCCGGCGTTGTTGACCAGGTTGTTCACGACCTGGGTGGCGATGATCTCGCGGCGCAGCGGGTGGGTCGCGATCAGCTCGCGCAGCCGGGCGCGCACGTTGCTCGGGAAGTAGGCGAACAGGTCGGCCTCGAGGTACGGGTCCTCGAGCAGGTTGCTGGCCAGCAGCTCCTCGTTGAGCACGATCTTCGTGTAGGCGAGCAGCACGGCCAGCTCGGGCTGGGTCAGCCCCTGCCCGGCCTGCCGGCGCTCCTGGATCACCCGCTCGCGCGGCAGGAACTCCAGGTCCCGGTTCAGGTGCCCGGAGGCCGTCAGGGCCCGCATGTAGCGCGCGTGCACGTGCAGCAGCTGCGGGGCCTGGGCCACGGAGGAGGCGAGCGCGACGTTCTGGCCGTAGTTGTCGGCCAGCACCAGGTCGGCGATCTCGTCGG
Organism: Actinospica durhamensis; assembly: GCF_018139695.1. Taxonomy (GTDB): domain Bacteria; phylum Actinomycetota; class Actinomycetes; order Streptomycetales; family Catenulisporaceae; genus Actinospica; species Actinospica durhamensis. The sequence goes on from NZ_JAGSOG010000111.1 coordinate 6,158, forward strand.
TCATCGAGGCCAGCAGCGCGGTGCGCTCCGAGGTCGGCAGCACGCCGGACTTGACCGCCTGGTCCACCAGGATCTTGATGTTGACCTCGTGGTCGGAGGTGTCCACGCCGGCCGAGTTGTCCAGGGCGTCGGTGTTCATCCGGCCGCCGGTGCCCTCCGGGCCGCCCTGCAGCGCGTACTCGATCCGGCCGAGCTGGGTGCAGCCGAGGTTGCCGCCCTCGCCGACCACCTTGACCCGCAGGTCCCCGCCGTTGACCCGGATCGTGTCGTTGGCCTTGTCGCCGACGTCCGCGTGCGACTCGGCGGCCGACTTCACGTAGGTGCCGATGCCGCCGTTCCACAGCAGGTCCACCGGGGCCAGCAGGATGGCGCGCATCAGCTCGGCCGGGGTGGTGCGGATCGCACCCTCGGGCAGGCCGAGCGCCTCGCGCATCCGCGGGGTGACCGGGATCGACTTGGCCGAGCGCGGGAAGACGCCGCCGCCGTCGGAGATGAGCGACTGGTCGTAGTCCGCCCAGCTCGAGCGGGGCAGGTCGAACAGCCGCTGGCGCTCGATGAAGGCGCGCTCGGCGTCCGGGTCGGGGTCGACGAAGATGTGCCGGTGGTCGAAGGCCGCGATCAGCCTGGCGTGCCGGGAGCGCAGCAGGCCGTTGCCGAACACGTCGCCGGACATGTCGCCGATGCCGACGACGGAGAACGGCTGGGTCTGGGTGTCCACGCCGAGCTCGCGGAAGTGGCGCTTGACCGACTCCCAGGCGCCGCGCGAGGTGATGCCCATGACCTTGTGGTCGTACCCGACCGAGCCGCCGGAGGCGAACGCGTCGCCGAGCCAGAACCCGTACTCGGCCGCCACCGCGTTGGCGATGTCGGAGAAGGTGGCGGTGCCCTTGTCCGCGGCCACGACCAGGTAGTGGTCGTCCCCGTCGAAGCGCACCACGTCCTTCGGCGGCACGATCGCGCCGTCCACCAGGTTGTCGGTGATGTCGAGCAGGCCCCTGATGAACATCTGGTAGCAGGCCACGCCCTCGGCCAGGAAGGCCTCGCGGTCGGAGGGGTCGACCGGGTTCTTCACCACGAACCCGCCCTTGGCCCCGACCGGGACGATCACCACGTTCTTGACCATCTGGGCCTTGGCCAGGCCCAGGATCTCGGTGCGGAAGTCCTCGCGCCGGTCGGACCAGCGCAGGCCGCCGCGGGCGACCTTGCCGAAGCGCAGGTGCACGCCCTCCACCCGGGCCGCGTAGACCCAGATCTCGTACTTGGGCTTCGGGGCGGGCAGGTCCGGCACCGCCGGGGCGTTGATCTTGAACGAGACGTACGGCTTGACCGCGCCCTCGGCGTCGAGCTGGTAGAAGTTCGTGCGCAGGGTGGCCCGGATCACGGCGAGCAGGGAGCGCATGATGCGGTCCTCGTCGAGCGAGGCGACGGTGTCGAGGGCGCCCTCGATCTCCTCGACCATGCCGTCCACCAGCTCGTGCCCGGCGCCGACGTGGGCCGGGTCGAAGGCGGCCTCGAACAGGCGCACCAGCAGCCGCACGATCCGGGTGTTGGCCGACAGGACCTGCTCGATGTAGTCCTGGCTGAAGGCCACCCCGCCCTGGCGCAGGTACTTGACATAGGCGCGGAGGATGCTGGCCTGCCGCCAGCCGAGGCCGGAGGAGAGCACCAGCGCGTTGAAGCCGTCGTTCTCCGCGATCCGGGACCACACCGCGGCGAACGCGGCGGTGAACCGGTCCCGCGCGGAGGGGTCCTGCAGGGCCTCGGGCTCCCCGACCCGCAGGCCGAAGTCCAGGATCCAGGCGGTGTCGCCGCAGCGGCGCAGCAGCTCGTAGGGCTGCTCCTCGAGCACCTCGACGCCGAAGCGCTGCAGGATCGGGAGCACCTCGGCCAGGGTGATCATCGCGCCGACGCGGAAGATCTTGAGCCGGTACTCGTCCGGGGCGGCGTCCGGGCGGCGGTAGACCGCCAGCGAGGAGTCGGTGGTGTCGTCGGAGTGGATGGCCTCGATCCTGGCCAGGTCCTGCGCGGCCCGCTCCGGCGAGAAGTCGGCCTTGTAGCCCTCGGGGAAGGCGTCGGCGTAGTCGGAGAGCAGGTCGCTGGCGCGCTGCGGGCCGAGCTGCTCGGTGAGCACGTCGGTCAGCACGTCGTTCCAGGTGCGCAGGGCGCGGGCGAGGCGGCGCTCGATCAGCTCGGCGTCCACCTCGGGCAGCCGCTCGCCGCCGGCCACCCGGATCACGAAGTGCAGCCGGGTGAGCACCGACTCGGTGGAGCGCACGGTGTAGTCGATGACGTCGCCGTGCAGCTCCTCGAGCAGGATGTGCTGGAGCCTGAGCCGGTTCGCGGTGTCGTACAGGTCGCGCGGGAGGTAGACCAGGGCGGAGAAGAAGCGCCCGTAGACGTCCTCGCGCAGGAACAGCCGCACCCGGCGCCGCTCCTGCAGCTGCAGCACCGAGCCGGAGATGTCGGCGAGCTCGGCGACCGGGATCTGGAAGAGCTCGTCGCGCGGGTAGGACTCGAGGATCTGCAGCAGGTCCTTGCCGGAGTGCGAGTTGAGCGAATAGCCGTGCAGGTCGAGCACCTGACGGACCTTCTGGCGCACCACCGGGATGCGCAGAACCGACTCGGAGTACGCGGCGGCGGAGAACAGGCCGAGGATGCGGCGCTCCCCGACCACCTGCCCGGCCTCGTTGAAGACCTTCACGCCGATGTAGTCGAGGTAGCCGGGGCGGTGCACCGTGGCGCGGGAGTTGGCCTTGGTCAGCACCAGCAGGCGCGGCTCGCGGGCGCGGGCGCGCACCTCCGGCGGCAGCTTGGAGAACGAGCCGGGGCCGGCCAGCGACTGGTCGGCCCGCAGGATGCCGAGGCCGGTGCCCGGCTTGGCCCGCAGCCGGTCCTCGCCGCCCTCGGTGACCAGCTCGTACTCGCGGTAGCCGAGGAAGGTGAAGTGCCCGTCCACCAGCCAGCGCAGCAGCTCCTGGCCGGCCGAGAGCTCGTCGAAGCCGAGCCCGGCGGCCTGGGCCCCGGTGCCCTGCGCACCGTCCAGCGCGTCGGCGGCGGCGAGGGCGGAGGCGCGCATCTTCGGCCAGTCCTCGACCGACTCGCGCACGTCCTGCAGCACCCGGCGCAGGTCGGCCGCGAGCGAGGTGGCGGCGGCGGAGTCGTCGGCCAGCCGGTCGATCTCGATGTGCATCCAGGACTCGACCAGCGCGCCGGCCGGGGCCGAGGCCGCGTCCAGGTCGTAGACCTCGCGCAGGTTGCCGGCCAGGTCGCGGTCGACCGCGAGGACGGGGTGGAACAGCACGTGGATGCCGTGGCCGCGGCGGGAGAGCTCGGCGGTGACCGAGTCGACCAGGAAGGGCATGTCGTCGGTGACGATCTCGACCACGCTGCGCGCGCCGGGGCCGGCCCGCCAGCCGTCGCGCTCCTCGGTCGGAGTCAAAACCCTGATCTTGGCGGTGCCCTGCGGCCGCTGCGCGGCCAGCTGCGCACTCGAGGCGGCGGCCCCGACGAGGTCGGCCGGCGCCCGGTCGGCCAGATCGTCCACGGCCACGTGCCGGTAGTAGCGGTTGATCACCGCCTCCCCGACGTCCGCCGCCTGGGCCGGGCGCGTCTGGCCGGATCTGGCCAGTTCGGCGGCCTCCCCGAGCAGCTGCGTCTTCGCCGGGTCCGTCTGCGTCACCATGAGCGCTCGCTCCATACCAGCCGTGCGCCTTTGCACGGCATCAACGGGTAGCGGCCGGGGCTTTCCCCGGCCTCGGGTACGCCTGAAAGGCTACCCGCCAAAGTGGAACGCCGGGACGCACCTGCCCGATCACGTTGTTACGTCTGGGTTGTCGTTTCCTACAGTGTGGACCGTACGGGGGAACAGGTAAGCGAAAATCTCGGCATTCAGACGAGATCGCGGAGTTCCTGCGAGGCGTACCAGAGCAGGTCGAAGTCCTCGACCGCGTCCACGGCCAGTCCGGCGTCGGGGTCACCCTCCCCGGCGGCGGGCAGAGCGGCCAGCGCGGCCCGCACCGCGGCGCGCGCCCCGGCCTCGTCCACGTGCAGCGACGCGATGTCGGCAAGCGCCACGGACCCCGTCAGCTCGATCACACCCGGATCCTCGGGCTCGGCCCCGCTCGCGACCACGCGGGAGTCGGCCACGTCGGCGGCCAGCACCACCCGCAGCGTGCGGGCCTCGGCGAGCTCGGGCTCCAGCGCGAGCAGCCGCAGCGACGCCCGGGCGGCCGCGGTCATCGCCGCGTACTCGAGCTCCTCCTCGTCGCCCTCGAGGTACCACGCGCGCAACGCCTCGGTCACCGCGTAACCGGTCGAGGCCGGGACCGTGCCCTCCTGCCGGAGCCGCTCGAGCAGGCCGATCGTGCCGGGCAGGTAAACACGCATGCGGTCATTGTAGATCGCGGCTTGCTCGGCCAAGGAATCTTGGGGACGAAAACCGTGTCCCCAAGGGCCTCGCTGCGCCGCGATGGCGACTCACGCCACCGGATGAGCGCTCGCCAGCACCTCGCCCACCGTCCGCCGGGCGGTGTCGAGCACCTCGACGCGGCGGCTGGGGTCCATCAGGTTGGCGCCGAGGGCGTGCAGGTCCTCCGGGCCGGGGCACAGCACGGTCACGGTGGTGCCGTCGGCGCGGACCCGGATCACCTCCTGCAGCATCTGACGGGTCACCCGGTGCCGGTATCCGCGCTCGATCTTGCCGATCACCCCGGTCGGCTTGTCGTAGCCGCGCGCGGCCATCGGGGCGAGCACGTAGACCTCGTCGAGGGCGACGCCGCCGGGCAGGCCGGAGGCGCCGAGCAGGTCCAGATTGGTGTTGGAGACGGTGCCGCCGTCTACGAAGCGGCGTCCGCCGATGCGCGCGGGCGGGAACCAGCCGGGGATGGAGCAGGAGGCCACCACGGCCTCGGCCAGCCCCGCCGAGGGCGCTCCGGGGTGGCCGAACACGACGCGTTCGCCCGAGTCGTAGTCCATCGCCACGATCCGGATCCCGGGATGCGGGGACCAGGTGCCGGACGGGATGACCTCCTCGACCATCCGGCCGATGTCGCCGAGCGAGCCGCGCCCGGGCGGCAGGATCGCGGAGAGCACGGCGGTGCTCGGGTAGCGGCGCGGATGGCGTACCGAACGGGCGATCAGCCGGGGCGAGCCGAAGCGCACCTGCGGCCAGGTCGGCATGGCGCCGCCGGCGGCCGCGTCGTAGTCGAACAGCTGCCCGGCCAACGGGCCCTGCTCCACCTGCTTGCCGCGCTGATGGGCCCACAGGTCCTGGGCGCTCGCGCCCGCGCCGAGCAGCCCGGCCAGGATCGAGCCGGCCGAGGTGCCCACGATCAGCAGCGCGTCGCGCGCGTCCACCCCGGCGTCCTCCTCGAGCGCGCACAGGGCACCGATCATCCAGGCGGCGCCGAGCGTGCCGCCGCCGCCCAGCACGATGCCCCGACGCACCGCGACCCGGGCCGCGCGACCCCGCACGTTCTCGAACACGTCCTCCACCTTCCCACCGGTCCGGTACGGCCATGCCGGGACTCCAGCCGTTTGGCGCAGGCGGTGGGCTGAAAGCGGCGCCCGCCGCGCGCGTGCGCCGGTGCTCGCCGCCCACGCCAGGGCGCCCGCACCGGCGCGCTGACCGGGACCGGCGCGCCCGGGCACGCGGATAACGACTCGACAACTCCGGCGCCCCACGGGAATCTGACCGTCAGGGCGGGTAGTTGCAGTATTGCGGGGAGGTAGCCATGAATGTGAAGACCGTCCGCCAGGACCGGAGTCGGGAACCGTCGCTCTGGCCGTTCGCGGCCCTGATCGGGGCCGCCGGTGCGGCCATGCTCGTCTACGCGCTTCCGGACGCCCCCGGCTGGCTGAGCGCGCTCGCGCTGACCGTCTGCGGCACCGGCCCCACCTCCGCGCACGCCGGCCTGCTCGGCGCGGTGCTGCTGGTGCTCGGCTGGGGCCTGGCCCGGGGACGGCAGACGGCGTGGGCGCTCACCCTCGGCCTGCTGGTGTGGAGCGCGGCGGCGGAGACCGAGGCGCTGCTCGCGCCGAGCCGCGCCGAGCCGTGGCGGCTGGCCCCGCTGGCCTTCGCCATCATCGGGCTCTGGCACGCCCGCACCCACTTCCAGGTCCCGCTGAACGCGGGCCGGCTGCGGCAGACGGCCGAGTTCAGCGCCGTGGCCGTGGTCGCCGTGCTGCTGCTGGGCGGCGGCGGCCTGTTCATCGAGCGCGGCAGCTTCGCCACCCCGGTCGCGGCCGGGGACATAGGCCGCGAGGTGGTCTCGGCCGCCGCGGCCAACCCCGGCCCGGCCGAGTTCGACGGCCCCTCCTGGCAGCTCAACGGCCTCGCCCTGCTCTGCGGCTCGCTGCTGGTGATCGCGCTGGCCTGGCTGATGGCCTCGGCCCCGGCTCCGCGGCCGGGCGGGCGGGCCCAGCGGGCGATCGTGCGGGCGATGGTGGCGCACCCGGACTCCGAGACCCTGGCCCCGTTCGCGCTGCGCTACGACAAGAGCTACGTCTTCTCCCCCGACGGCCGGGCCGCGATCGGCTACCGGGTGCTGGCCGGGATGGCCGTGGCCGGCGGGGACCCGGTAGGCGCGGCGGCCTCCTGGCCCGACGCGGTCGAGGAGTTCGCCGCGCTGGTGCGCCGCAGCGGCTGGCGTCCGGCCGTGCTCGGCGCCGGACCCGCGGCCCTCGAGCTGTGGGCGGCCCAGGGCATGCGCCGGATCGGCATCGGCGACGAGGTCGTGGTGGACGCGGCCGGGTTCAGCCTGGACGGCCGGGCGATGCGCAACGTGCGCCAGGCCGTGCGCCGCACCGAACGGGCCGGACTGGTCGTCGAGGTGCTGCCGGAGCGCGAGCTCGAGCCCGGCCTGGCCGGGCAGCTGCGCCGGATCCACCGCGAGTGGCTCGGCCCGTCCGGGCTCGAGCACGGCTTCGCGATGAACCTGGACGCGATGGCCCGCGGCGCCCACCCGGAGGCGCTGATCGCGGTCGCGCTGGCCCCCGAGGGCTACGCGGTGGCCTTCCAGCGCTACCTGCCGGCCGCGCAGTACGGCCGGGCCCCGGCGCTCTCGCTGGACGTCATGCCGCGTACCCCGCTCTCGCCGAACGGGGTGAACGAGCGGCTGATCGTGGACGTGATCGGTTACGCCCGGATCCACGGCTACCAGCGGGTCTCGCTCAACTTCGCCGCGTTCCGCCCGCTGCTGTCCCGGGCCAGGTCCGCGCCGGGGGAGCTGACCCGGACCCAGCGGGCCACCATCAAGGCCATCGGCCTGCTCGACCCGCTGATCCAGGTGGACTCGCTCTACCGGTTCAACGACAAGTTCCAGCCGGGCTGGGTGGCCCGCTCGGTGCTGGTCGGCTCCTGGCTGGACCTGCCCAGGTTCGCCCTGGCCGCGTTCGGCATGGAGTTCGCGCTGCCCTACGACCGGCGCCGCACCGGCCGGGCCGTGACGGCCGGCGAGGAATCAGTTGAACTGCAGGGCGGTGCACAGCCAGTCGAAGCCGCAGCGCCCCTGCGCGGCCACCGGGGCTGACGGGACGGCCTGCTCGAACCGCAGCGCCACCGCCCGCACCCGGGTGCCGTCCTGGACCACCACGGTGGTCTCCACGATCCCGGCGGCCGGCTGGTGCAGCCGGACCGAGCGGATCATCGAACGGGCGGCGAAGCGGGCCGGGCCGCGCCGGGTGCCGGGGGCCGTGAGCAGCCCGGCCACGTCCCGGGAGAGCCAGCGGCGCATCTGCTCCACCGGACGGCGCTCGAGCAGCACGTCCACCACCGCCTCGGCCAACCGGCCCACCCCGGCCGTCGGCTCGGGCGTGGCCAGCCCGCGCGGGTCGACCTCGAGCCGGTGGGTCCAGCCGGTCACCCAGGACCGCAGCCAGCCGCGCTGGCCGGGCACCGCGCCCGTCCCGCCCCACTCGGACAGCGTTCCGGCCGTGCGTTGCAGCCGGCTGTCCGGGAAGCGGACCTCGGTGATGAAGTACGTGTCGTCCTCGAGCATCGTCTCGCCCCGTCCTTTTCAGAGCCTGATGATCCGTCAGACGGATGGCGGGGCCCGAACGTTGTCTTGCGCGGGTCAAGATCACCCGATCCAGTGAGGTTGACTGGGCCGGACAGCCGAAGCCCCGTCAGGATCGACCTGACGGGGCTTCGGTTGACGATCAGTGGAACGCGGGCCTACTTCTTGCGGCGGCGCCCCTGCTGCTTCGACTTGGCGTCCTTGGCCTCCTGCTTGGCGTCCTGGACCGCGGCGTCGTTGACCACCGTGCGCTCCTCCACCGCGCCCTCGGCGGTGGGGGCGGAGTAGTTCAGCTTGGCCGGAGCCTTCGGCGCGCCGAGGCCCTTGGCGTTGAGCTGGGCCGTGGCCGCCTCCGCGCGGGCCTGGGCCTCCGGGTCGTCCCCGGGGACCTCGACCTGGACCTCCAGGTTGAACAGGTAGCCGATGGACTCCTCCTTGATGGCGTCCATCATCGCGTTGAACATGTCGAAGCCCTCGCGCTGGTACTCCACCAGCGGGTCGCGCTGCGCCATGGCCCGCAGGCCGATGCCCTCCTGCAGGTAGTCCATCTCGTACAGGTGCTCGCGCCACTTGCGGTCGAGCACCGACAGGACCACCCGGCGCTCGAGCTCGCGGGTGATCGGCTCGGTGAGCGTCTCCTCCCGCTTGTCGTACGCGGCCAGGACGTCGGCGGTGAGCTCCTCGGTGAGCACGCCGGCGGTGACCGAGGAACGGCTGCCGACCGACTCCTCGACCTCCTCGAGCGTGATCGAGATCGGGTAGAGCGTGCGCAGCGCGGTCCAGAGCTTGTCCAGGTCCCAGTCCTCGGAGAAGCCGTCGGAGGTGGCGGCGCCGACGTAGCTGGCGACCGTGTCCTCCATCATGTGCCGCACGTGCTCGCGCAGGTCCTCGCCCTCGAGCACGCGCAGCCGCTCGGCGTAGATCACCGTGCGCTGCTTGTTGATGACGTCGTCGTACTTCAGGACGTTCTTGCGGATCTCGAAGTTCTGCTGCTCGAGCTGGCTCTGCGCGGACTGGATCGCCCGGGTGACCATCTTCGACTCGATCGGCACGTCGTCGGCCACGTTCGCCGCGGCCAGCACGCGCTCCACGATCTGCGCCTTGAACAGCCGCATCAGGTCGTCGCCCAGGGACAGGTAGAACCGGGACTCGCCCGGGTCGCCCTGGCGTCCGGCACGGCCGCGCAGCTGGTTGTCGATCCGGCGCGACTCGTGCCGCTCGGTGCCCAGCACGTAGAGGCCGCCGAGCTCGCGCACCTCGTCCTGCTCGGCCGCGACCGCCTTCTTGGCCTTCTCCAGCGCGTCCGGGTACGCCGCGGCGAACTCCTCCGGCGTGTCGGTCTCGGACAGGCCGCGCTGCGCGAGCTCGGCCGTGGCCAGCGCCTCGGCGTTGCCGCCGAGCATGATGTCGGTACCGCGGCCGGCCATGTTGGTGGCCACCGTGACCGCGCCCTTGCGCCCGGCCTGGGCCACGATCGCGGCCTCGCGCTCGTGGTACTTCGCGTTGAGCACCTCGTGCGGGATGCCCTGCTTGCGCAGCTGCTGGGAGAGGTACTCGGACTTCTCCACCGAGACGGTGCCGATCAGCACCGGCTGGCCCTCGTTGTGCCGGCCCTCGATGTCCGTGACCACGGCCTTGAACTTGGCCTCCTCGGTCATGTAGATCAGGTCCTGGCGGTCGGCCCGCACCATCGGCTTGTTCGTCGGGATCGGCACGACGCCCAGCTTGTAGATCTGGTGGAACTCCGCCGCCTCGGTCAGCGCGGTACCGGTCATGCCGCCGAGCTTGTCGTAGAGGCGGAAGTAGTTCTGCAGGGTGATGGTGGCCAGCGTCTGGTTCTCGTTCTGGATCTCCACCCCCTCCTTGGCCTCGATCGCCTGGTGCATGCCCTCGTTGTAGCGGCGTCCCGCCAGGATGCGGCCGGTGTGCTCGTCGACGATGAGCACCTCGTTGTTCATGATCACGTAGTCGCGGTCCCGCTTGAACAGCTCCTTCGCCTTGATGGAGTTGTTCAGGTAGCCGACCAGCGGGGTGTTCACGGACTCGTAGAGGTTCTCGATGCCCAGCAGGTCCTCGACCCGCTCGACGCCGCGCTCGAGGATGCCGACGGTCTTCTTCTTCTCGTCGACCTCGTAGTCGGTGTCGCGCACCAGCCGCGCGGCGATCCGGGCGAAGTCCACGTACCACTTGGTGGCCTGGTCCGCCGGGCCGGAGATGATCAGCGGGGTACGGGCCTCGTCGATGAGGATCGAGTCCACCTCGTCCACGCACGCGTAGAAGTGGCCGCGCTGGACCAGGTCGCCCTTGTCCCAGGCCATGTTGTCGCGCAGGTAGTCGAAGCCGAACTCGTTGTTGGTACCGTAGGTGATGTCGCAGTTGTAGGCCTCGCGGCGCTGGTCCGGCGCCATGTTCGCCAGGATGCAGCCCACGCTCAGGCCGAGGAACCGGTGGATCCGGCCCATCCAGGCCGAGTCGCGCTCGGCCAGGTAGTCGTTCGTGGTGATGATGTGCACGCCCTCGCCGGACAGCGCGTTGAGGTACGCGGGCAGCGTCCCCACCAGCGTCTTGCCCTCACCGGTGCGCATCTCGGCGATATTGCCCAGGTGCAGCGCCATGCCGCCCATGAGCTGCACGTCGTAGTGGCGCTGTCCGATGGTCCGCTTCGCGGCCTCGCGCACGGTGGCGAAGGCCTCGGGCAGCAGCTGGTCCAGACTCTCGCCGTCCTGGTAACGCTGCTTGTACTCGTCGGTGAGGGCGCGCAGCTCCTCGTCCGTGAGGTCGACGAAGTCGTCCTCGATCGAGTTGATCAGGTCGGCCGTCTTGGCCAGCTTGCGAAGGATCTTCCCTTCGCCGGCGCGCAGGACCTTGTCGAACAGGGCAGGCACTTGAGAACGACTCCTTGCTGGAAATCGGACGCGGCCACTGCGCCCTGAGTCAAAGAGCAGCGTGGACGCAGCCTTACGGACCGGCGTCGGGCCGGTCGTTATGCCATCGTAAGCGACCGGGGTGGCACAAAGACAGTGCGCATTCCAATTCCGAACCACGGGAAGAGGTTGCCGACCATGAACCAGCCGGAAATCACGGCCGGACCCCTGCTGCTGCGGCCCTGGCGCCACACGGACGCCGGGGCGCTGGTCGCCGCCTGGGCCGATCCGGAGATCCGCCGCTGGGCCCGCTACGGGGCCGTATTACCGAGCGTGGAGAGCATGGAACCCTGGGTGTCCTGGAACGAGGAGCAGTGGCGGATAGGCGGGCGGGCGGCGTTCGCGATCCAGGACGCGGACGCGGGCCTGGCCGGATCGATCACGCTGCGTGATTTCGGCAAGGACGCCAAGGGCGACGGCGGCGACACCGCCGAGGTCGGCTACTGGATCGTGCCGCGGGCGCGCGGCCGCGGCGTGGCCCCGGCCGCGCTCACCGCCGTGAGCCGCTGGGCGTTCGAGCGCGAGGAGGACGGCGGCCTCGGCGTGCGGCGGGTGGAGCTGCTGCACAGCGTGGAGAACCTCGGCTCCTGCCGGGTCGCGCAGAAGGCCGGCTACCTGCACGAGGGGACGCTGCGCGAGTCGTTCCGCTACGCCGACGGCGCCTGGCACGACGAGCACATGCACGCCCGGCTCTGGAGCGATCCGGTGTCGTGATCTGATCCGGCGAGCCGGCGGAGCGGCGCAGCGGCGAAAATTTCAATCACCGTCCGTCACGGACTTTCTCAGACCCCGCTCATCGGGTCTTCCTATCGTCGCCGATGTGGTGATTTCCGAGATGCCCGACACGGCGGCCGAACCCCGGCTGCCGTGGTCCCGGCCCTGGTCCCGGCTTCGCCCGGTGGACCGGGCGGCGCTGGCGGTGTGGGCCGCGTCCCGCGCGGTGCTCCTGCTGCTGAGCCTGTTCGAGCGCTACGCGACCGGCACCGGGAGATCCTCGTCCTGGCTCGGCCTGTGGCAGCACTGGGACTGGTACCGCTATCTGACCGTCGCCGAGTACGGATACACCAGCGGCAAGGGCCCGTCCTACGACGAGAACATCACCGCGTTCCTGCCCGGATTTCCGACGGTGCTGCGCGCCGTGCACCTGGTCGTGCGCGACTGGGCCGTGTCCGGCCTGCTGATCTCCCTGGTCGCGGGCGCGGTCGCGGTGGTCGCGCTGGCCCGGCTGACCGAGTTCGAGTACGCCCGGCGCCGGCCGGAGGGCTCGGCCGCCGAGGCCCACCGTGCCGCGCGCTACGCCGTGCTGCTGCTGGTGTGCGCGCCGGCCGCGGTGTTCCTTGCCGTCGGATACACCGAGTCGCTCTTCCTCGCCTTCGCCGTGCCCGGCTGGCTCGCCGCCCGCCGCGGCCAGTGGGTGCGGGCCGGAGTGCTGCTCGCCGCGGCCTGCACCATCCGTATCAATGGCCTGTTCGTGCTGGCCGGGGTCGCGGTGATGTTCCTGGCCGCCCGCCCCACCCGCCGCGACTGGACCAGGGCCCCCGCGCTGCTGCTCCCGCTCGCCGCGGCCGGCGCCTACGCGGCCTACCTCAAGGACATCACCGGCGACTGGCTGGAGTGGCTGCACGCGGAGAAGCGCGGCTGGTCCCGGTCCCTGACCAACCCGATCACGGCCTGGCGCACCTCGTGGAACGACGCCTTCGGCTCACGCACCGGCTCGGGCTTCGGCGGCGGGGCTGGTGGCGGTAGTGGCGGCGGTGTCACTGGGGGCGGCGGATTCCCCGGCGGTGGGAACGGGAACGGGAACGGCGGCGGCGGTCGGCCTCAGTTCGGCGGCAGCGGCAGCGGCAGTTTCGGCGGGACCGGCGGCGGCGGTTTCGGCGGGACCGGCGGCGCACCGGGCGGGCAGACCGGCACGGGTACGGCGGCCGGCGGCCACCAGCTCGCCGGAATCGGGAACTTCGACGCCTGGGCCTACCGGTTCGAGCTGCTCGCCGCCGTGATCGGCGTCGCCACGGTGTTCGTGCTGGCCGGGCGGCGGCGCTGGGCCGAGCTCGTCTACGTCGGCATCTCCGTGCTCGCGCTGATCACCTCGACGTCCTACATGTCGATCCCGCGCGAGATGCTGCTGTGGTGGCCGCTGTGGGTCGGCGCCGCGGTCTGGCTCGCCACCCGCCGCAAGGCCCTGATCGCGGCCTGCGCGGCGAGCGGCGTCCTCATGGTCGCCACCGCCCTGCTCTACCTCAGCGGCCAGTGGGCCGGGTGAGGCGGAGCCGGTCGGTCACAGCTGCGAGAGCGCTATCCCGTCCAGGATGTCGTGCTCGGAGACGACCACCTCGGGCAGGCCGAGGCGTTCCACGATGCACGCGAGGATGAGCGCTCCGGCGGCGATGACGTCGACCCGGCCGGGGTGGATCACCGGGATCGCGGCGCGCTGGGCGTGGTTCATCGCGAGCAGGTCGGCCGCGGTCTGGCGGATCACCTCGGCCGGGATGCGGGACAGGTGCACCCGCGAGCGGTCGTACTCCGTCAGGCCGAGCGCGATCGCGGCGATGGTGGTGACCGAGCCGGCCAGGCCCACCAGCGTCTTCGCCCGGGACAGGTCCACGCTCTGCGCGGCCAGGTCGATGCCGGCCTCGATGTCCCGGCGGGCCGCGGTGACCTGGGCCAGGGTGGGCGGATCGTCGGTCAGGTGACGCTCCGTCATGCGGACGCAGCCCACGTCGACGGACAGCGCCGCCTCGACCGCGTCGGCGCCGAGGACGAACTCGGTGGAGCCGCCGCCGATGTCCACCACCAGGTACGGCGTGTCGTGCGCGACCGCGTCGGTGGCCAGGGCCGAGGTGGCGCCGCGGAAGGAGAGCTCGGCCTCCTCGTGTCCGGAGACCACCTCGGGCTCGACCCCGAACCGCTCGCGCACGCCGGCGACGAACGCGTCCCGGTTGCTCGCGTCCCGGGTGGCGCTGGTGGCGACGAAGCGCACGTGCCCGGCGCCGTGCCCGCGGACGGCCTCGGCGTAGCGGTCGCAGGCCGCGAAGGTGCGCTCCAGCGCCTCGTCGGCCAGCCGCCCGGTGGCGTCCACGCCCTGGCCCAGCCGGACGATCTCCATCCGCCGCTCGATCTCGGTCTCCGCGCCGGTGTCCGGATCGAGGTCCGCCACGAGCAGGCGGATCGAGTTGGTGCCGCAGTCGACCGCGGCCACACGCTTGCCCGTGCTCATTGCTCGCCCTCCTGGGTGTGCTCTGATTCGCCCGTGCCGGCCGCGTCGCCCGCGGCCTCGCCCGCCCCGTCCCCGCACGCGTTCACGCACGGCCCGGAGCGCCACCACTGCGGCAGCAGCGCCAACGCCTCGTCGCCGAGCGGGTTGACCCCGGGCCCGGCCGCGAGCGAATGCGCCACCAGCACGTGCAGGCACTTGACCCGGTCCGGCATGCCGCCGGCGCTCGGGAAGCCGGGCAGGATCTCGATCGCGTCGCGCCGCCGCAGGTAGTCCTCGTGCGCCGCGCGGTAGGCGGCGGCGAGTTCCGGATCCGTGGCGAGCCGCTCGGTCATCTCGGCCATCAGGCCGCCGCCCTCGAGGCTGCCGATGGCCGAGGCGGCCCTGGGGCAGGTCAGGTAGTAGAGCGTGGGGAAGGGCTCGCCGTCCGGATTGCGCTCGGTCTTGATCCGGGGGGCGGTCTCCACCACGTCCGGATTGCCGCACGGGCACCGGTGCGCCACCGCCCGCAGCCCCCGCGGCGTGCGGCCGAGCTGTGCCTCGACGGCCGCGACGTCCTTGCGTTCCACGCTGTTCACCCGCTCTACGGTACTACCCGGCCGGGCCCGGTCACGGCGTGGCCGTGGCGTCCGGGTCCTTGACCGTACCCCACAGCTTGTCGTACCAGGGCGAGGGCTCCGGCGTGGGCAGGCCGAGCTGCTCGTCGCCGTTGGCCGGACCGGCCACGGTGAAGCCCTCCTCGCCCGGCTTGACGTAGTGCAGCTGCGCGCGGGCCTGGATCGCGACGAACCCCGGGTCGGACCACAGCGCGATCTGCGTCTGCAGCTGCGAGACCTGCTTGGTCAGCGCGTCGTTCTGCCGGTTGATCGCGATCAGCGCCGAGCGCTGGGCCAGGTACTCCTGCAGCGGGTAGGCGATGGTGACCACGACCGCGCACACGGCGAGCGCGAGGATCGTCGCGCGCCGGGTAAGCCGGAACCTCGGGCGCGGGGCGCGCGGGCGGCGTACGGACGGGCGTGGCCGGGTTCGGGGTTCGGCCGGGGCCTCGGGTGCCCGGCCCTCGCTCAGGGGCGCCTCGGCGGTGCGCTCGGCCTTGCCGACACGCCCGGACGGGCGCGAGGGCGGCACCAGTCCGAGGCGCGACGGGGCGCGGGTGCCCGACGAACGCTGCGACGCGCCGCGCGGGGATCGACGCGAGGGTTGGTCCACCACGGGTCTGACACCCCCTCAGCGTCTCGGCGTCGCGCGGCCGGGCGGCCGAGACGCGTGTGGCGCGCTCCGAGCCGGAGCGCGCCACCCATCGTATTGCCTGATCCGCTCCTAGGCCTGGAAGCGGGGGAAGGCCGAACGGCCGGCGTAGCGCGCGGCGTCGTCGAGCTCTTCCTCGATGCGCAGCAGCTGGTTGTACTTGGCCACGCGGTCGGTGCGGGCCGGGGCGCCGGACTTGATCTGGCCGCACTCCATGGCCACGGCCAGGTCGGCGATGGTGGTGTCCTCGGTCTCGCCGGACCGGTGCGACATCATCGTGCGGTAGCCCGAGCGGTGGGCCAGGGTGACCGCGTCGTAGGTCTCGGAGAGCGAGCCGATCTGGTTCACCTTCACCAGCAGCGCGTTGGCCTGGCCGCCCTTGATGCCGCGCTCGAGGCGCTCCGGGTTGGTGACGAACAGGTCGTCGCCGACGAGCTGAATCTTGGCGCCGAGGCTGTCGGTCACGGCCTTCCAGCCGTCCCAGTCCTCCTCGCTGTGCGAGTCCTCGATCGAGACCAGCGGGTAGTTCGAGGCCAGGTCGGCGTAGTACGCGGACAGCTCGGCACCGGTGAGCTTGGAGCCCTCGAAGTGGTAGACGCCGTCCTTGAACAGCTCGGTGGCCGCGACGTCGAGCGCCAGCGCGATGTCCTCGCCCGGGGTGTAGCCGGCCTTCTCGATGGCCTCGAGGATCAGGTCCAGCGCGGCCCGGTTCGAGTCCAGGTTCGGCGCGAAGCCGCCCTCGTCGCCGAGGCCGGTGGACAGGCCGCGGGCCTTGAGCACCGACTTGAGCGAGTGGTAGGTCTCCGCGCCCCAGCGCAGCGCCTCGGCGTAGGTCTCCGCGCCGATCGGAGCGATCATGAACTCCTGGATGTCGACGTTGGAGTCCGCGTGCGCCCCGCCGTTGACGATGTTCATCATGGGCACCGGCAGCAGGTGCACGTTCGGGCCGCCGAGGTAGCGGTAGAGCGGCAGCTGGGCCGACTCGGCCGCGGCCTTGGCCACCGCGAGCGAGACGCCGAGGATGGCGTTGGCGCCGATGCGGGCCTTGTTCGGGGTGCCGTCCAGGTCCTTGAGCTCCTGGTCGACCAGGCGCTGCTCGTGCGCGTCGAAGCCGATCAGCGCCGGGCCGATCTCGTCGAGCACCGCGAGGACGGCCTTGGTCACGCCCTTGCCCTGGTAGCGGTCCTTGTCCCCGTCGCGCAGCTCCACGGCCTCGAAGGCTCCGGTGGACGCGCCGGACGGGACTGCGGCGCGCGCGATCACGCCGTCGTCGAGGGCGACCTCGACCTCGACGGTGGGGTTCCCACGGGAGTCGAGGATCTCCCGCGCGCCGACTGCTTCGATGGACGCCACGTGCGTACTCCTTCGTCAAGCTGTCTTCAGATCTCGTTTCGGCCCCAGCCTAGTTCACGGCGTGTTCGGACTGTGCGGCTGTCCGTCCTTCGTCGCTGATCTCGGGCCTGACGGCGGATCAGTCGGACGGCGTGGAGGGGCCCTGCAGGCGAACCGGCAGCTCGTAGAGCCCACGCATGATCAGACCCGAGTGCCAGCGCAGGGTTTCGGCCGGACGGGCGAGTGTGGCGCCGGGGTAGCGCGCGAGCAGCCGCTCGAAGGCGATGCGGCCCTCGAGCCGGGCGAGCGGCGCGCCGATGCAGAAGTGGATCCCGTGCCCGAGCGCGACGTGGCCGGTGGCGGGCCGGCCGAGGTCGAGCGTGTCGGGCGCGGGGAAGCGGGCGGGGTCGCGGTCGGCCGCGGCGAGCACCGCGAGCACGGGCTCGCCGGCCGGGATCTCGGTGCCCCCGACGGTGATCGGCTCGGTGGTGAAGCGCCAGGTCGCGAACTCCACCGGCCCGTCGTAGCGCAGCAGCTCCTCGACCGCGGACGGCAGCAGGTCCGGCTCCGCGAGCAGCCGATCGCGCTCGGCCGGGTGGGTCAGCAGCGCGAAATACCCGTTCCCGACCAGGTTGATGGTGGTTTCGAACCCTGCGAACAGCAGGATGAAGGCCATCGCGGCCGCCTCGTCCTCGCTCAGGTGCTCCCCGTGGTCGGAGGCGCGCACGAGGGCGGTCAGCAGGTCGTCGCCCGGGGCGAGCCGCTTCTTGTGGATGATCTCGCGCAGGTAGCCGCGGATGCGCTTGACCGAGCGCCCCACGCCGCCGCGCGCCCCGCCGCGGTCGACCACGCCGAAGGCCCACTCGTGGAAGATCGACTGGTCCTCCTCGGGCACCCCGAGCATCTCCAGGATGACCGCGACCGGCAGCGGGCAGGCGTACCCGCGGATCAGGTCGACGCCGCCGTCCCCGCCGGGCTCGGCGGCCCGCGCGGCGCACTCGTCCAGCAGCTTGTCGGCGATCTGCCGGATCCGCGGCTCGAAGTCGGCGATGCGGCGCGGCGTGAAGGCCTTGGCCACCAGCCGCCGCAGCCGGGTGTGGTCCGGCGGGTCGAGGTTGAGCAGGTGTGCCGCGATCCCGGACCGGTGCTCCCCGGGGATCCCGGTGCGCCCCGGCTTCCACCCGGGGAAGGACTGCGCCGCGTTCTTCGACAGCCGCGGGTCCGCGAGCACGGCCTTGACCTCGTCGTACCGGGTGACCAGATAAGCCTCGACCCCGTTGGGCAGCCGCGTCTTGTGCACCGGGGCGTGCTCGCGCAGCCAGGCGTAGGCCGGGTACGGGTCGTCGATGAACGCGCGGTCGAAGAGCGCGGGGGGCGCGGTCGGGTCTGGCTGCGGAGCGGGCACGTTCACCGATCCATGGTCACACGCGCCGACGCCGGGCCGAGCCGCGGGCGACGGGCCGACGGGCCGACGGGCCGAGGGGTTGCCGGACCGGATCCGGGTACGACTCAGGGCCTCGCCGCGTTCGCGACGAGGCCCGGATGGAGCAGGCTCAGCGCTGCTCGGCGACCTGGCTGGGCACGGCGTCCTGGGCGGCGGCCGGGGTGATCACGGAAGCCTCCACCGCGGCCGGCGGGGCGACCGTGCCCGCGGGCTGCGCGGGCGACGCCGGGGTGTCGTCCTTCGCCGCCGCCTTCATCTCCGACTTGAAGATGCGCAGGGACTGGCCGACCGACCGCGCGGCGTCGGGCAGCTTGCGCGAGCCGAAGAGCAGTACGAGCAGGGCGAGGATGATGATGATGTGCCAGGGCTCAAGTCCGCCACGCAACATGGTTCCGCACTCCTAATGATCTTGATGCCGTAGCCGTTCGCCGCACCGATGGTGGGGTCCCGGCGCCGGTGCACTGACCAGACTAACCGTACTTACCCGACTATCGGGAGGCCTCGAGGTGAAGAATCTGGTCGCGTAGGCCGCGCGCCTGAATCCGCAGCGCCTCCTCCGGATCGACTCCGAGCTGCCGCGCCAGTCCCACGACGGCCAGCAACAGTCGCCCGACCTGCTCTTTCGATGTCGAGTCCGATACATCAGAGAGCTGACCAAGATCGTCCGGCAGTTGCGGAACCGTTATCTGCAACTCCGCGTTGCCGGCGCGCTTGAGCAGTTTGTCGGCGAGGGAGAGCGCGGGCTGGGCCAGCGGCACCCCCTCGACCACGGAGGACCGGTCCTTCTCCGCCGCCTTGAGCTGCTCCCAGGTCGCCTCGACCTCGTCGGCCGTGCGCGCGCCGCCGTCGCCGAACACGTGCGGGTGACGCCCGATCAACTTGGTGACGATACCCTGCGCGACGTCGTCGATACCGAACGGATCCTCCGGGTGCTCCTGCGCGATCCGGGCGTGGAAGGCGACCTGCAGCAGCACGTCGCCCAGCTCCTCGCGCAGCGCGTCGCGCCCCTCGCCCGGGACCTCGCACTCCCCGTCCTCGATCGTCTCGACGGTCTCGTAGGCCTCTTCCAGCAGGTACTTCACCAGCGATTGGTGGGTCTGCTTGCCGTCCCAGGGGCACCCGCCGGGCGAGCGCAGCCGGTCCATCACCGCGACCAGGTCGAGCAGCCTGGCCCCGGGCATGTCGTAGCTGCCCGGAAGCACCTCGAGCTCGATCTCCACGTCGGGCCCGTCCGCACCGCCGCCCGCGTCCGTGCCCGCCGCGCCCGAGGACGAACCCGGCCCGCCCTGCGCGCGGCGCGTCACGGTGG
>NZ_JAGSOG010000112.1 GCF_018139695.1 Actinospica durhamensis
CCGTCGACCTTCCCGTTCCCGCCGCCCCAGGAACCGGGGCCGCCGCCCGGCGGCTCGTCCGGCCCCGAGCCGTGCGGGGCGGGCTTGCGCCGTTTCGGACGCTTGCCGCTCACACCGCCGTAGGTGGACGCGTGCTCGGGCAGAACCTCGTGGGGATCGATACCGCTCACGCGTCCACCGTAATCCGAATGCAGGAACGGCGGTGTGAACATTACGCCGGGCGAGTGGGGCCAGTGGGGGCCAAAACGGGCGTTACACCGTCAGATACGTCGCAGTCAGCCGGCCGGACGGGTCGGCCAGCAGAACCTGGCCCGCCTTCAGATCCCGGGCCGGGGCCAGCGCGGCCTCGGTCAGCTCCGGGGCCGCCGCCACCACGGCCGCGGCCTCGAGGCCATCCGCGCCGGAGGAGACCGCCATCGCCACCGCCACCTCGAGGGCGCTCAGCCGCAGCGACGGCAGGCTCACGTCCACCGCGGCGTAGGTGCGTCCGGTCGTGTCGCGCACGGCCGCGCCGGTCTCGGCACCGGACCTGGCCCGCGCGGAGCGGGCCAGGGTGATGATCTTGGCGTCTTCCGGGTCCAGCTCAGCGTCCATACGGCCAAGCCTATCGCCGGACGCTGCGGTCGCGGGCCGAGAATGGGTGCACGGCGCCGGCTCGGGCACGCGGATATGTGGGTGGATACGTGGGTGGGTGGAGCTCGCGCGGGGCGCGGATCAGCCGGCCGTCGAGACCTTCGACATCAGCTTCTGTACCAGGGTCTGCGCGGACAGGTCGGAGGGCTGGCTGCTGCCGATCTTGCCCGGGCCGACGATGAAGACGTCGGAGCCCTTGAGCACGGCCAGGTTGGTGCCGGTCATCGTGGTGCTCGACTCGCTCGCCGACATCGTGTTCGAGAAGTCCATGTCACCCAGGCCGCTCGGCGCCGAGGCGACGGTGATGTCCACCTTGCCGGCGGTGCCGGAGGAGTCCGTCTCGGTGAAGGAGCCGCAGGAGTTCCACTTGGCCTGGAGCGAGGTGAAGAACACGTTCGCCGCCGAGGCCGAGGAGAACTGGTAGACCGCCTGGTTGAGCAGTTCCTCGGTGGTGTCGTTCTCGAGCGTGTTGTCGGCCATCGCGCTCTCGCCGAAGCCGGTCTGGCCGATCTCGTTGAGCAGGTCGGCGCAGGACATGCCGGCCGGCTTGTACTTCGCGGCCGTGGTGGTCAGCGAGCCGCCGGAGTCGACCGCGGAGTTGCTCGAGACGGTGAAGCCCGAGGCGACGTCCGTCGCCGTCAGCAGCGCGCTGGTCAGCTGAGTCCCGGTCAGCTGCGCGGTCGAGGCGGCCGTGGACGAAGCGGTGCCCGCACCGGTCGGGGTGGAGCCGGAGTTCGAGCTGGAGCAACCCGCCAGCGCCAACGGGAGGGCCGCGACGAGGCCCGCGTACGTGAGCTTCCTACTGTTCATGAACCACAACCGTAGAATCCCGGAAATACGCGGACGACTCGTGCGGATCTCGAATACGGAACGATCCCCTCGCGTGCTGGACACCGCACCGCGATGAGCCTCAGTCTCCTGATTTTTCTTCCGGCAGCTCCCGCACCAGGATCGTGCCCACCCGGCGGCGCCGTCCCTCGGCCGATTCGGCCACCAGCGAGAGCCCGGCCACCGCGACCGAGGCGCCCGGGATCGGCACCTTGCCCAAAGCCTTGGCCAGCAGCCCGCCGACGGTCTCCACGTCCTCGTCCTCGAGGTCCCGGCCGAACAGCTCGCCGAGCTCGTCCAGGCCGAGGCGGGCGGTGACGCGGGCGCCGGAGAGCAGGTCGCCGGGCCGGCCGAGCCACTGCACCGGCTCGCGGCCCTGGTCGTACTCGTCGGTGATCTCGCCCACGATCTCCTCGAGGATGTCCTCGATGGTGACCAGCCCGGCCGTGCCGCCGTACTCGTCGATCACCACGGCCAGGTGGATGCGCTGCGCCTGCATGTCCCGCAGCAGCTCGTCCGCGTGCTTGGAGTCGGGCACGTAGGTGGCCGGGCGCATCACCGACTCGACCATCTCGGTGCTCTCCCCGGCGTGGTGCTCGTGCACCCGCCCGGCCAGATCCTTGAGATACACGATGCCGAGCACGTCGTCGGTGTTCTCGCCCACCACCGGGATCCGGGAGAACCCGCTGCGCAGGGCCAGGGTGAGCGCCTGCCGCAGGGTCTTGCCGCGCTCGATGAAGATCATGTCGGTGCGCGGCACCATCACCTCGCGCACCAGGGTGTCGCCGAGCTCGAAGATGGAGTGCACCATCCGCCGCTCGTCCGCCTCGATCTCACTGTGCTGCTCGGCGATGTCCACCAGCGCGCGCAGCTCCGCCTCGGTGGCGAACGGCCCCTCGCGGAAGCCCCGGCCCGGGGTGAGCGCGTTGCCGAGCACGATCAGGGCCCGGATGAGCGGGTTGAGCAGCCGGCTGAGCAGCAGCAGCAGGCTCGAGCCGGCCAGCGCCACCCGCGGGGCGTGCTGGCGCCCGAGCGTGCGCGGGCCCACGCCCACGGCCACGTACGAGACCACCGCCATCACCGCGGTGGCGAAGGCCCCGGCGTACCAGGTCAGTCCCCACTGGTGCACGCTCACCATGGTCACCAGCACCGCGGCCGAGAGCTCACAGACCACACGCACCAGCAGGACGAGGTTGAAGTAGCGGGCCGGGTCCGCGGTGATCCGCTCCAGCCGCGCCGCGCCGGGTACCCCGTGCTCGACCATCTCGGCCGCGCGCACCGGCGAGATGCGGGCGAGCGCGGCGTCGAGGCACGCGGCGAGCCCGGCCACGGCCACGGCGGCGAGCGCGCCGATGAGGAGCCACACCTGGGAGGCGGTCACCTCGCGGCGCCCCCGCGCGTCTCCGCCCAGGCCTTGAGCAGGTCGTTCTGGAGCCCGAACATCTCCTCGTGCTCCTCCGGCTCGGCGTGGTCGTAGCCGAGCAGGTGCAGGATGCCGTGGGTGGTGAGCACCGCGAGCTCGTCCGCGGTGGAGTGCCCGGCCGCGACCGCCTGCTTCTCGGCCACCTCGGGGCACAGCACGATGTCCCCGAGCAGGCCGGGGGTGGGCTCGTTGTCGTCCTCGGCGCGGGCCGGGCGCAGCTCGTCCATCGGGAAGGAGAGCACGTCGGTGGGCCCGGGCTCGTCCATCCACTGGATGTGCAGCTGCTCCATCGCGCCCACGTCGACGAGCAGGATGGACAGCTCGGCCAGCGGGTGGATGCCCATCTCGCCCAGGGCGAAGCGTGCCAGTGCGACGATCGAGGCCTCGTCGGCCTCGATCCCGGACTCGTTGTTGATGTCGATGGACATACCCCGCATCATCCCATGCGGCGGGAGGTGCCCGGCTTGCCCGGCTGGCGGGCCTGCTGGGCCGCGTCGTAGCGCCCGTAGGCGTCCACGATCTCCCCGACCAGCCGGTGGCGCACCACGTCGGTGCTGGTCAGACGACAGAAGGCGATGTCGTCGAGGCCCTCGAGGATCTCCTGGACCACTCGCAGGCCGGACTGGACGCCGCGGGGGAGGTCCACCTGGGTGGTGTCGCCGGTGACCACGACCTTGGAGCCGAAGCCGAGCCGGGTGAGGAACATCTTCATCTGCTCGGCCGAGGTGTTCTGCGCCTCGTCCAGGATGATGAAGGCGTCGTTCAGGGTCCGGCCGCGCATGTACGCCAGCGGCGCCACCTCGATGGTGCCCGCGGCCATCAGCTTCGGGATCGAGTCGGGGTCGATCATGTCGTGCAGGGCGTCGTAGAGCGGCCGCAGGTAGGGGTCGATCTTCTCGTAGAGCGTGCCGGGCAGGAAGCCGAGCCGCTCGCCCGCCTCCACCGCCGGGCGGGTGAGGATGATCCGGGTGATCTCCTTGCTCTGCAGCGACTGCACCGCCTTGGCCATGGCCAGGTAGGTCTTGCCGGTGCCGGCCGGGCCGAGCCCGAACACGATCGTGTTCTTGTCGATCGCGTCCACGTAGTGCTTCTGGTTGACCGTCTTGGGCCGGATGGTCCGGCCCCGGTTCGACAGGATGTTCTGGGTGAGCACCTCGGCCGGGCGCAGGCTCTCCTCGCCCCGGCCGGCCGCCTGCAGCAGCGTGATCGAGCGGCGCACCGAGTCCTCGGTCAGCACGGCGCCGTTGTTGAGCACGATCAACAGCTCGTCGAAGAGCGAACGCACCAGCTGGGCGTCCTGGGGCGGGCCGGTGACGGTGATCTCGTTGCCGCGCGCGTGGATGTCCACCGCGGGCAGCTGCTTCTCGATGGCACGCAGGATCCCGTCCCCGTGCCCGAGAACCGCGACCATCGGTAGTGCCGCCGGAATGGTGATTTTGATCGTGGTCTGCTGCTCGGACATAGGTTCGGCCTCACGGCCTCGGAATCACACCCTTGGAAGTTCGCTGCGTTTGCCGCTGACAGCGACAATGCTACTCAGCAAGAACGCGCGGGTCTCCGGCTTTTGTTCCCGACCGGTCAGTCGGTCGGCGCGGGCACGCCGAAGCGTCCGAGCGCGTCCCCGCCGAGCACGTGCAGGTGGACGTGGAAGACCGTCTGCCCGGCGTAGCCGCCGGTGTTGAACACGAGCCGGTAGCCGTCCTCGGCCAGCCCCTCGGCCGCCGCCACCGCCCCCGCCTCGCGCAGCAGCTCGGCGGCCAGGCCCGGGTCGCCCGCGGCCAGTTCGGCGGCGTTGGCGTACACGTGCGTCTTGGGGATGACCAGCAGATGTGTCGGGGCCTGCGGGGCGACGTCGCGGAAGGTCAGCGTGCGCCCGGTCTCGCGGACCACCGTGGCCGGGATCGTCCCGCGCAGGATCGAGCAGAAAATACAACCGGGTTCGAAGGTTGTATCAGGAGCCGACGTTTCCCCCGATGCGGTGATCTGCTGTCCCACGTTCGAGTCCTTTCCTTTCAGGGGCCGCGATCCTCGGGCTCGCCGTGAGTCTCACTCGGTAACGTCGCGCCCGACGTCGCAAAGCTATCAGACGCCCGATATATCAGATCTTCCAAGGGGAAGCCATGGACCGTCTCGCCGTCCACGTCATCGCCACCGCCGCGTTGACCGTGACCCTCGCCACGGTCCCCGCGCTGTTCGCCGTTCCCTGCCACGCCTCCTCGGCCGCGGCCGCCGCCGAGACCGCCGCCACCGCCACCGTCCGGACCGCGAACCGTGCCCCGTCCGCCCTGTCCGACGCCGTGGTGCTGCCGGACGCCGTCGCCGTGCTGCCTGCCCTCTCCGGCAGGGCCCAAACACCGGCCGCCGAGGCCGCCGCGGCCCACCCCGCCGAGCCCGCGCCCGCTTCACCCCGACCCGCACCGACCCGCCCCGGCTCCGAGTACGGACGCCGTCTGTTCCCCAGTCAGCCGGACCGGCGCTGCGCCGACGTGCGCCAGGTCGGGCACACCGTCTACGCCCGCTACCGCGGCATGATCGCGTTCTCGGTGCGCCAGTACTACTCGGCCGAATGCCGTACCTACTACGGCTACTCCTACGCCTGGCACCGGTTCCGCCGGCTGCACGTGCCCTTCGACGTCGGCATGGCGGTCTACAACACCCACACCGACGCCATCGACGGCGCAGTGGCCTACATCGGCGGCCGCGGCGGTCCCGGCTACTGGTCGGCCGTGGTGGCCGCGCAGCCGGGCCAGTGCACCTGCGGCGAGGGCCACTACTTCTACTACCCGGCCGACGCGCCCGGCGGCTTCATCGAGGGCGACACGCTGACCGCGCCGGTCTGCGCGGCGGCCGCGGAGCCGGGCCCGACCACCCGGGCCGTGCGCAGCTGACGCGTCGTCGGAACTCAGTCCCAGCGCCCGGAACGGGCCAGCAGGACCGCGGCCGCGGCCGTGCCCGCGGTGGAGGTGCGCAGCACGGTCGGGCCCATCCGGTACGGCGCCGCGCCCGCCTCGGCGAACTGCATCAGCTCCTCCGGCGCGATCCCGCCCTCGGGGCCGACCACCAGCACCACCTCGTGCGCCGCGCCGTTGCCGCCCGCCGGGGCGGCCGCGGGCAGTTCGATCCCGGCCAGCGGCAGCTCGGCCTCCTCGTGCAGCACGATCGGCACGGCCGCCGCGGCCAGCAGTTTGGCCACCCGGGCCGTGGTCGCCGGCTCGGTCACCTCCGGCCACCAGAAGCGGCGGGACTGCTTGGCCGCCTCACGCGCGGTGCTGCGCCACTTGGCCAGCGACTTCGCCCCACGCTCGCCCTTCCACTGGGCGATCGAGCGCCCGGCCGACCACGGCACGATCACGTCCACGCCGATCTCGGTCATCGTCTCCACGGCCATCTCGCCGCGCTCGCCCTTGGCCAGGCCCTGCACCACGGTCAGCCGGGGGCTCGGCGCCGGGAGCATCCGCAGGTCCTGCACCTCGAGGTCGAGCGCGTAGCCGTCGGACTGCAGGATGACGCACTCGGCCACCAGGCCGGCGCCGTCGGTCAGGTCGATCCGCTCGCGCGGCTGGAGCCGGCGCACCAGGGCGGCGTGCCGCCCCTCGGGACCGTCCAGGCGCACGGTGGAGGAGCCCGCCAGCAGCTCGCGGGAGGCGTGGAAGACGGGGACGGTCATGACGGGCCTCGCGCGTATCTCGGCGCGGCCGGGCCTGGGCGCCCGGCCGCCGTGCTGACGGGTCGTGCCGTGCTGCGCACCGGGCCTGACGCAGGGTCAAGTCCCGGTGCGGGCAGCGGGTGCGTTAGCGGTTGTTCAGGGCGTCCTTGAGCCGGGAGAACAGGCCCTGCTGCCCGGGCGCGAAGGTCCCGGACGGGCGCTCCTCGCCGCGCAGCACGGCGAGCTTGCGCAGCAGGTCCTCCTGCGCGGCGTCGAGGTTCTTCGGCGTCTGGACCTCGATGTGCACCACCAGGTCGCCGCGGGCCGAGCCGCGCAGGTGCTGGATGCCGCGCCCGCGCATGGTGATCGACTGCCCGGACTGGCTGCCCGGCCGGATGTCCAGCTCGACCTGGCCGTCCAGGGTCTGCAGCGGGAGCTTGGTGCCCAGGGCCGCCGCCGTCATCGGCATGGTGACGGTGCAGTGCAGGTCGTCGCCGCGCCGCTGGTAGATATCGTGCGGCTCCTCGACGATCTCGATGTAGAGGTTGCCCGCCGGTCCGGCGCCGGGGCCGACCTCGCCCTCGCCGGCCAGCTTGATCTGGGTGCCGTTGTCCACGCCGGGCGGGATCTTCACGGTCAGCGTGCGGCGGGTGCGCACCCGTCCGTCGCCGGCGCACTCCACGCACGGGGTGGGCACGATGGTGCCGTAGCCCTGGCACTGCGGGCACGGCCGCGAGGTCATCACCTGGCCCAGGAAGGACCGGGTGACCTGGGAGACCTCGCCCCGGCCGCGGCACATGTCGCAGGTGATCGGCTGGGTGCCGGGGGCCGCGCCGTCGCCGGAGCAGGTCGGGCAGACCACGGCGGTGTCGACCTGGATGTCGCGCTGGGTGCCGAAGGCGGCGTCCTGCAGCGAGATCTCCACCCGGATCAGCGCGTCCTGGCCGCGCTGCACCCGCGAGCGGGGCCCGCGCTGGCCCCCGCCGCCGAAGAAGGCGTCGAGCATGTCGCTGAAGGCGAAGCCCGGACCGAAGCCGCCGGCCCCCGCCCCGGCCGCGGCGCCCCTGGTCGGGTCGCCGCCGAGGTCGTAGACCTGGCGCTTCTGCGGGTCGGACAGGACCTCGTAGGCCAGTCCTATCTCCTTGAACCGCTCCTGGGTCTGCGGATCCGGGTTGACGTCCGGGTGCAGTTCGCGGGCGAGACGGCGGTACGCCTTCTTGATCTCGTCCTGGGTGGCGTCCCGCCTGACCCCGAGGACCGCGTAGTAGTCGGTCGCCACGTTAAGTCTTCTCCACTGCTTTCGGTCTGGTGCCCGGTGCTCGGCCCTCGCCCCAGGCTACGCCTGTTCGAGAATACGGCCGACGTATCTGGCAACGGCGGAGACCGCCCCCATAGTGCCCGGGTAGTCCATTCTCGTCGGTCCCAGTACGCCGAGTTGCGCCAGGGTGTCCTCGCCCCGACCGTAGCCGCTGGTCACCACCGAGGTCGAGGTGAGCTGGTCGAAGCCGTTCTCCCGGCCGATCCGGACCGTCAGCAGGGACGGTGCGGTGGCCTCGCCGAGCAGCTTGAGCAGCACCACCTGCTCCTCGAGCGCCTCGAGCACCGGCTGGATGGAGTCGGGGAAGTCCTGCCCGAACCGGGCCAGGTTGGCCGTGCCGGCCAGCACCACGCGCTCCTCGCGCTGCTCCACGATCATCTCGAGCAGGCTGGCGCACAGCGCGTCGACCGCGACCGGCTGCGGGGCCCTGGCCGGGTCGTCCAGCAGTTCCCCGGCCGGCATGAGCCGGGCGAAGTCGGCGAGCAGGGCGGGCACCTCGGCCAGCCGGCGGCCGCCGATCTGGGCGTTGAGCCGGGCCCGCAACTCGCCGAGGGAGGCCTCGTCGATCGCGCTGACCTCGACCACCCGCTGCTCCACCCGGCCGGTGTCGGTGATCAGCACCAGCATGATCCGGCTGGTGGACAGGCTGACGAGCTCGACGTGGCGGACAGCGGAGCGCGAGAGCGAGGGGTACTGCACCACGGCCACCTGCCGGGTGAGCTGGGCCAGCAGCCGCACGGTGCGCGAGACCACGTCGTCGAGGTCGATCGCCTCGTCCAGGAAGTTGTGGATGGCCCGCCGCTCGGCGCCGGTGAGCGGCTTGACGTTGGTGAGCCGGTCCACGAACAGCCGGTAGCCCTTGTCGGTGGGCACCCGGCCCGCGCTGGTGTGCGGCTGGTGGATGTAGCCCTCCTCCTCGAGCAGGGCCATGTCATTGCGTATGGTCGCCGGGGAGACGTTCAGGTTGTGCCGCTCGACCAGGGCGCGCGAGCCCACCGGCTCCTGGGTGGCCACGTAGTCCTCGACGATCGCCCGCAACACCTCGAGGCGGCGGCGGTCCAGCTTCGGCTCGTCCATCGTGCGCACCTCCTGGGAGCGGGTTCGGTCCGGCTGGGTCGGGCGGGGGCGGACGGGCCGCGGTCGGGTGCCGACCACCGGCCTGTTGGCACTCGTTCACCCGGAGTGCCAGATTTCGCAAGTCCAGTGTACGGCGTGTCCCCGACCCTTGGTCTACCCTCGGCATGTGGTGAGCTCGAAGCGGTATGAACCCGAAGACCTGCTACCGGCCCATAAACGCCGTACCCCGCCCACAGAACTCGAAGCCTCGGCGGGCCTTGTGGTGGAGGAGAGCTCCACCGGTTACTGCGGCGCTGTGGTCCGGCTGGAGAAGACCCCTGGCGGATACACCGTCACGCTGGAGGACCGGGCCGGCAAGCGCCGGGTCTTCCCGCTCGGCCCCGGCTTCCTGTTCGAGGGGCGGCCGGTGACGCTGGTGCGCCCGCAGCCGGCCGCGCCGGCGCCGTCCCGCTCCGGGCGCACGGCCTCGGGCTCGGTGGCGGTGACCGGCCTGCGGGCCAAGGTCGCCCGGGCGGCCCGGATCTACGTCGAGGGCAAGCACGACGCCGAGCTGGTCGAGCGGGTCTGGGGCGACGACCTGCGGATCGAGGGCGTCGTGGTGGAGCTGCTGGGCGGCGTGGACGAGCTGCACGAGATCGCCGCGGCGTTCGGGCCGGGACCCGGCCGGCGCCTCGGGGTGCTGCTCGACCACCTGGTGCCCAACAGCAAGGAGACGCGCACGGCCGACCGGCTCCAGCGCGGCCGCGAGGAGTTCATCCTGGTCCTGGGCCACCCGTACGTGGACATCTGGCAGGCGGTCAAGCCCGCGTCGCTGGGCATCGCGGCCTGGCCGGTCGTCCCGCGCGCCGAGGACTGGAAGACCGGCGTGTGCGAGCGGCTGCACCGCAAGGACCCGTCCTGGCCGCTGGACCCGCGCCGAGCCTGGGCCCGGATCCTGTCCCGGGTGAACTCGTACCAGGACCTCGAGCCGCACCTGCTCGGCCCGGTCGAGGCGCTGATCGACTTCGTCACCGCGCCCTGACCGGCGAGGGCCGGCCGGCCCGCTCGGCCGGCCTCAGTCGGTCAGGTCCCGCACCACGGCGTCGGCGAGCAGGCGGCCGCGCCGGGTGAGCACGGCGTGCCCGTCGGCGAACGGCAGCGGCTCGAGCAGCTCCTCCTCCAGCGCGTGCTGCGCGGCGGTGCGGCCCTTCTCGGTCAGCACGCTCAGGTCGAGGCCGTCGGAGATGCGCAGCTCCAGCAGGATCCGCTCGATCCGCCGGTCCTCGGCCGAGAGCACCTCGCGGGCGTGTCCGGGCGAGAGGCCCGCCTCCACCCGCTGGGCGTAGGCGGCCGGGTGCTTGACGTTCCACCAGCGCGTGCCGCCGATGTGCGAGTGCGCGCCCGGGCCGACGCCCCACCAGTGGCCGCCGGTCCAATAGAGCATGTTGTGCCGGCAGTGCGCGTCCTCGGACACGGCCCAGTTGGACACCTCGTACCAGCGGTAGCCGGCCTCGGCGAGCAGCTGGTCGGCCATGAGGTAGCGGTCGGCGTGCACGTCCTCGTCGATCGTCGGCAGCTCGCCGCGCTTGATCCGGGCCGCGAGCCTGGTGCCCTCCTCGACGATCAGCGAGTAGGCCGAGACGTGGTCCGGGTACGCCGAGATCACCGCCTCCAGCGAGGCGCGCCAGTCCTCGTCGCTCTCCCCCGGCGTGCCGTAGATCAGGTCCAGGTTCACCTGCTCGAAACCCGCGTCGTAGGCCCAGCGCACAGCCTGCTCCGGGCGTCCCGGCGTGTGGGTGCGATCGAGGATCTGCAGCACGTGCGGGCGGGCCGACTGCATGCCGAAGGAAATCCGGTTGAAACCGCCCTCGACCAGCTCGACCAGGTACTTCTCGTCCACCGAGTCCGGATTCGCCTCGGTGGTGATCTCGGCCTCGGAGGAGAGCCCGAACTCGGCCTTGATCGCCTTGAGCATGGCCACCAGGTCGGAGGCGGGCAGCTGGGTGGGCGTGCCGCCGCCGAAGAAGACCGTCTCGACCGGCACGTACGCCTCGCCCAACACCCGCCGGGCGGTGCGGATCTCCGCGATCGCGTTCTGGGCGTAGCCCGCCTGGGACGCGCCGCCGCCGAGTTCCGCCGCGGTGTACGTGTTGAAGTCGCAGTAGCCGCAGCGGGTGGAGCAGTAGGGGACGTGCACGTAGAAGCCGAAGGGCCGGGTCCCGAAGGATTCCAGCGAAGCGGCCGGGAGCGCGCCGTCCGGGGGGACCGGATCGCCGTCGAGTTGTACGGAGGGCATTGGGTCATTGTCTCAGCCGCACCGGCGCCCGGACGCACGATCCCCGCTTCGGCGGACCGGGACCGGCCGATTTGCCCCGATCGCACCAACGGTTGAGCCGCTCGGTGGGCCCCGGCCCGGCATGCGGTGGAAACCCGCCGGTAACACGTCGCGGGCTCACTCGGGCGGGGTACCAGCGGTCTATGACCAGCTCAGCAACTGCCTCAGCGACAGACCTACCCGTGCGGCGGCTGACGGCGGCCGACCGCGCGCGGTGCAGCGCGCTCGCCGTCAGCCACGACTGGGGGACCGAGGAGAAGAAGTGGGAACTTCTGTTCGAACTCGGCGAGGTCTACGGGATCGAGGAGCCCGACGGTGACCTGATCGCCACCTCGGTGCTCACCCGCTACGGGGCCGATCTGGCGGCGGTCAGCATGGTGCTGGTGGCCAAGAGCCACGAGCGGCGCGGCTTCGGCACCCGGATGGTGCGCCACGCGCTCGACCAGGCGGACGGCTCCTGCGTGACCCTGCACGCCGTCCTGCCGGGCCGCCCGCTCTACGAGAAGCTCGGCTTCAAGCCCTTCGCCACGGTGGAGGCGCACCTGGGCACCTTCGACCCGACCGGCGCGAACGTCGGGCGCAGCGAGGAGGCGGGCGCGGCCGACTACGCCGAGATCGCCCGCCTCGACCGGGACGCGTACGGCGCCGACCGGGCCGCGCTGATGGCCCGGCTGCCGCACCTGGCCGACCGCATCCGGGTGCTGCGCGGCGAGGGCGGCCGACTGGCCGGCTACGGCGCGACCTGGCGCAACGGCGAGACGACGGTGGTCGGCCCGGTGGTCGCACCCGACGTGGCCGGAGCCCGCGACCTGGTCACCGACCTCGCGGTGGGCGCCGAGGGACCGGTGCGGGTGGACATCGACCACGAGGGCGACGACCTGTCCGCCTGGGCCTGCGGGCACGGCCTGCACCCGACCTACTCGTGCACGCACATGGCCCACGGCCGCACGGTGCCGATGGACCAGACCCGCCTGCACGCACCGCTCATGTGCGCGCTCGGCTGAGCCGGGGCGCGCTCCGGGCGCCGCGCCGCCGATCCGCGGCGCGGCGCCCGCGCGTGTCCACGCCCCCGCCGCGTCCGCCCGCTGCCTATGCCGCTGCCGCCCGCCCCGCCTACTGCGCGAAGTCCGGCACGGCCGTACGGGCCCGCTCGTAGCGCCCCTTCGGCTCCTCCCACGCCTCCTGCCGCCCGAGCGCGGTCAGGTCGAGCAGGCTGTACGCGCCGCCGATGTGGTCCACGCCGCGGGCGAAGGCCGAGTA
This sequence comes from Actinospica durhamensis, assembly GCF_018139695.1. Taxonomy (GTDB): domain Bacteria; phylum Actinomycetota; class Actinomycetes; order Streptomycetales; family Catenulisporaceae; genus Actinospica; species Actinospica durhamensis. The sequence goes on from NZ_JAGSOG010000112.1 coordinate 12,500, forward strand.
GGTGTGGAAGAGCCCGTCACCCTCCTTGAGGAACACGCTCACGCCCGGCTGCTCCGAGGTCTCCCCCGCGCCGACGAGCTCGGGGCGCGAGCCGTAGTTGTACTCGACCAGGCCGGCGTCCGCGTCCAGCGTCACCCCGAAGTCGCGGTTGAAGTCGGTGCCGTAGGAGGAGTACCAGTTCAGGAACCAGCCGTGCTCCTCGGCGTACGCCTTGAGCTTGTCGTACGGGGCCCGGGAGACCAGCACGTACTCGGTCTCGCGCGCGTGCAGGTGCTTGAGCAGGCCCGGTGCGAACTCGTCGATGCCCGCGGTGCAGCTGGGGCAGGCCTTTTCCCAGTCCGGATGGAACATCACGTGCTGGAGCATCAGCTGCCGCTTGCCGTGGAACAGCTCGGCCAGGGACGCCTTGCCCTCGGGGCCTTCGAACACGTACTCGGTCTCCACGCGCACCATCGGCAGCCGGCGCCGGTCCGCGTTGAGCGCGTCGCGGGCGCGGGTGGCCTCCTTCTCGCGCACGAGCAGGGCCTTGCGGGCCGCGAGCCATTCCTCGCGGGAGACGATCTCGGGAAGAGCCATGACCGTGCCTCCAAAGCGTCGGGGTCGTCACCGTTCTCTCCTACGACGGTAACGACCCCCTCCGACGGACAGCCGGAGCCGAGGAATCCCTCTTTATTTCTTGTTCTTCTCCGCGGGCGCGTCGGCGTCGGAGGAGAGCGCGGCGATGAAGGCCTCCTGCGGGACCTCCACCCGGCCGACCATCTTCATCCGCTTCTTGCCCTCCTTCTGCTTCTCCAGCAGCTTGCGCTTGCGCGAGATGTCACCGCCGTAGCACTTGGCCAGCACGTCCTTGCGCATGGCCCGCACCGTCTCACGGGCGATCACCCGGGCGCCGATGGCCGCCTGGATCGGCACCTCGAACTGCTGACGCGGGATCAGGTCCTTGAGCCGCTCGGCCATCTTCACGCCGTAGTTGTAGGCCCGGTCCTTGTGCACGATCGCGGAGAAGGCGTCCACCTTCTCGCCGTGCAGCAGGATGTCCACCTTCACCAGGTCGGCCCGCTGCTCGCCGTCCACGTCGTAGTCGAACGAGGCGTAGCCGCGGGTCTTGGACTTGAGCTGGTCGAAGAAGTCGAAGATGATCTCGCCGAGCGGCAGCGTGTAGCGCAGCTCGACCCGGTCCTCGGAGAGGTAGTCCATGCCCAGCAGGTTGCCGCGGCGGCCCTGGCACAGCTCCATGATCGCGCCGATGTAGTCGCTCGGGGCCAGCACGGTGGCCCGCACGGTCGGCTCGTACACCTCGGCGATCTTGCCCTCGGCCGGGAACTCGCTGGGGTTGGTGACGACGTGCTCCTCGCCGTTCTCCATCACCACCCGGTAGACCACGTTCGGGGCGGTGGCGATCAGGTCGAGGTTGAACTCGCGCTCGAGCCGCTCCCGGATGATCTCCAGGTGCAGCAGGCCGAGGAAGCCGACCCGGAAGCCGAAGCCGAGCGCGGCCGAGGTCTCCGGCTCGTAGACCAGCGCCGCGTCGTTGAGCTGGAGCTTGTCCAGGGCGTCGCGCAGCTCCGGGTAGTCCGAGCCGTCGATCGGGTAGATGCCGGAGAACACCATCGGCTTCGGGTCCTTGTACCCGGTCAGCGGCTCGGTGGCGCCCTTGTACTGCGCGGTGATCGTGTCGCCGACCTTCGACTGGCGCACGTCCTTCACGCCGGTGATCAGGTAGCCCACCTCGCCCGGGCCGAGCCCCTCGGCCGGCTTGGGCTCGGGCGAGATGACGCCGATCTCCAGCAGCTCGTGGGTGGCCCCGGTGGACATCATCAGGATGCGCTCGCGCTTGGACAGGTAGCCGTCCACCACCCGGACGTAGGTGACCACGCCGCGGTAGGAGTCGTAGACCGAGTCGAAGATCATCGCCCGGCTCTTGCCGGAGGCGTCGCCGATCGGGCTCGGCAGGGTGCGCACGACGTGGTCGAGCAGCTCGGGCACGCCCGCCCCGGTCTTGCCGGACACCCTCAGCACGTCCTCGGGCTCGCAGCCGATGAGCTTGGCGAGTTCCTCGGAGTACTTCTCCGGCTGCGCGGCCGGCAGGTCGATCTTGTTGAGCACCGGAACGATGGCCAGATCGTTCTCCAGCGCCATATAGAGGTTCGCCAGGGTCTGCGCCTCGATCCCCTGCGCCGCGTCCACCAGCAGCACCGCGCCCTCACAGGCGGCGAGCGAGCGGGAGACCTCATAGGTGAAGTCCACGTGGCCGGGGGTGTCGATCATGTTGAGCACGTGGGTGACGCCGTCGACCTGCCAGGGCAGCCGGACGGCCTGCGACTTGATGGTGATACCGCGCTCGCGCTCGATGTCCATGCGGTCGAGGTACTGCGCGCGCATCTGGCGCTCGTCGACCACCCCGGTCAGCTGCAGCATCCGGTCGGCCAGGGTGGACTTGCCGTGGTCGATGTGCGCGATGATGCAGAAGTTGCGGATCAGCGCCGGGTCTGTCTTGGACGGCTGCGGGACGTTGGGCGGCAGGGCAGGCACGCGGGCAATCCATTCGACTGGTAGGGACGCGTCCATGGTCCCATGAGCGGGGACCTGTCCGTAATCGCCGGAGCCGAGCGGTCGAGCCGCGCGCCGAGACACGCGCCGGGGACCGGGTCCGGTGCGGCTCCGCGCACGCTCGGGCCTGCTCCGGGGCGCCCGCCACGCCCGGGCCGTGTCCGCGTCGTGTCCGTCTCGTCCCCGAAGGCTGGCAGAATCGCGGCATGAGCCCCGTGAGCCGCAGCCGCAAGCCGAAGCGACCCGTGAAGTCCGCGCACCGCGCCCCCGCCTCCCCGTACGCACACGTGGTGGAGGAGGCCAAGGCGCTGCTCGACCCCGAGACCGAGGTGATGGACGCGGAGCTGTGGGGCTCCTTCGTCGTCGGCGGGGTGTTCGACGCGGCCTGGCGCGAGGCCGAGGAGCAGGAGGACGACCCGGACGAGCTGTTCGAGCGCATGTTCGGGGAGCTGCTCGACTACCTGGCCAAGCAGAAGCGCAGGCCGGAGGCGCTGGCCGGGCTGCGCGCGCTGGCCATGGTGGGCGAGGAGTGGAGCCGGCAGGAGGCGCTGGACGCGGCGAACTTCCTGGCCGAGTCCGGCCTGAAGGAGCCGGCCTGGCTGCGCCTGGCCGAGGAGGTCACGCCCGTCGCCGTGTTCCGGGCCGGGGACCTGTTCGGCGACGTCGGCGCGGTGAACCTGGGCTTCCGCCGGGACGGGCAGGAGCACACCGTCTGCTGCTACGTGGCCGACCGCGGCGGCCCGGTGCTCGACCGGGTGCTGATCGTGGCGGGCTCGGCCGAGCAGCTGGCCGAGGAGATGCGGGCCGAGGACGAGGAGCAGGGTCTGCACGTGACCGAGCTCGGCCTCGAGCAGGCGCGCACGCTGCTGGCCGAGGCGGTCGACCGGCTGCTGTCCGAGGGCCCGGACGACCCGGAGGAGCTGGCCGAGCTGGCCGAGGAGGCCGGGCTCGACCCGGAGGAGCTGGACATGACCAGCCCGGTGGGCCTGTGGCCGCTGGTGGCGTCCCGGCTCGACCTGCTGCCTGAGCCGGCGACCACCGAGACAGCCGTGGGCAGCGCCGAGGACGTGCGCGAGACGGTGGCCGCGTTCCTGGACTCGGCCCCGGCCGGGGACCTGGACCGGGACTTCGCCGGCGCGCTGGTGACCGTGCTGGCGGACGCGGCGGCGCTGAGCGACCGCACCGCGGTGGGCTTCGGCCCGCAGAGCCTCGGCGGATTCCTGCTCGAGGAGTTCTCCGAGTCGATCGTGCTCACCGACGACGAGCTGATCGAGGCCCGCGGCGTGATCACGGCCTGGGCCGAGTTCACCAACGCGAGCCGCGGCTTCGGCGAGGAGGGCATGCGGCTGTGGCGCGAGGCACTGCCGCAGCTGCTCGCCGCCTTCGTCGAGGTGTACGAGGACCCGGAGATGGCCGAGATCCGCGCCGAGGTCGAGGCGGTGCCGGTGCGCGAGTACCAGATCAACGCGGGAGCCGACCTGTCCGAGCTGCTGGCGCAGCTGGTGGCGGAGGCGCGCGCGGCCGACGGGGCCGACGACGGGGACGAGGGCTACGACGAGGAGGAGGAGCCGGCGGACCGGTAGCGAATCTTCGTATTCGCACACGCCGTAGTCCGGCCGGGGATAGGGTCGCTCGCCATGAAGCTGTTGCACGCCGCGGATCTGCACATCGACAGTCCGATGCGCGGGCTCGAGCGCTACCCCGACGCGCCGGCCGAGCTGCTGCGCGGCGCCACCAGGCGGGCGACCGAGAACCTGGTGGCGCTCGCCCGCGCGGAGCGGGTCGAGGGCGTGCTGCTGGCCGGGGACGTCTTCGACGGCGACTGGCGCGACTTCGAGACCGCGCTGTTCTTCCGGCGCCAGCTGGTCGCCCTGGAGGAGGCCGGGATCCCGGTCTACCTGGTCTCCGGGAACCACGACGCGGCCAGCCAGATCAGCAGGACCCTGTCGTACCCGGACAACGTCACGGTCTTCGACACCGCCCGCCCGCAGACCGCGCGGCCGCGGGCGGACGCCGGTTTCGTGGTGCACGGACAGGGCTACGCGCGCCGGGACGTGACCGAGAACCTGGCCGTCGGGTATCCGGCGGCGATCCCCGGCCTGTTCAACATCGGCCTGCTGCACACCGCGCTCACCGGCCGGGACGGGCACGACCGGTACGCCCCGTGCACGGAGCAGGAGCTCGCGGCGCTCGGCTACGACTACTGGGCGCTGGGCCATGTGCACACCCGCGAGGAGGTCTCGGCCGAGCCGCACATCGTCTTCCCCGGCAACATCCAGGGCCGGCACGCCAGGGAGGACGGCCCGAAGGGCTGCACGCTGATCACGGTGCGCCCGGGCCGGACCGAGCTCGAGCACCGCGACCTGGACGTGGTGCGCTGGGCCCGGATCGAGGTGGACGCGAGCGGGGCCGCGGACCTGGACGAGGTGTGCGGGCTGGCCCAGGACGCACTGGACCGGGCCAGGGCCGCTGCGGGCAAGCCGCTGGCGGCGCGGATCGTCGTGGTGGGCCGGTCCGAGGCGCACGCCGAGCTGTGGCGGGAGCGGGAGCGTCTCGGCGCCGAGTTGCGCGCGCTCGCCCAGGACCACGACGACGTCTGGCTGGAGAAGGTGCGCGCGGCCACGTCCGCGCCGCAGCTGAGTACGGACCCCGCGGACGAGGGCGCCGGGGCGGGCGAGCTGGTCAGGGGGATCCTGCGCACCGCGCGGGAACTGCGCGCGGACGAGGACCAGCTGCGCCGGGCGATCGAGAAGAGCGACCTGTGGAGCAGGCTGCCGGCCGAGGTGCGCGGCCGGGACCGGCTGGACATCGCCGACGCGGCGTGGTGCGGGCAGCTGCTGGACGAGGCGGCCGACCTGCTCACGGCGGTGCTCGAGGAGAACGCGGCATGAGGATCAGGAGCCTGAATCTCGTACGCTACGGCCGGTTCACCGACTGCGCGCTGGAGTTCGACGCGCCCGGCGTGCACATCGTCGTGGGCCCGAACGAGGCGGGCAAGTCTACGCTGCGTTCCGCCGTCGGCGAGCTGCTCTACGGCATCCATCCGCAGACGAAGCTGGACTTCCTGCACGCGATGCAGGACCTGCGGATAGACGCGCGGCTCCAGGGCGCGGACGGCGGCGTGCTCGACGTGGTGCGGCTGAAGAAGAACAAGGATCCGCTGCGTACGCCGGACGACCGGCCGCTGCCGCAGGGCACCCTCGACCGGCTGCTGGCCGGCGTGGACAAGGACGACTTCCGGACCGTGTTCGCCCTCGATCACGAGGAGCTGCGCGACGGCGGCCGGGCGCTGCTCGAGGGCAAGGGCGATCTGGGCGAGGCCTTGTTCGAGAGCCGCTCCAGCGCCCGGCTGACCAGGATCCAGGAGCAGCTGCGCGAGCAGTACAAGCAGCTCTACACCTCGCGGGGCAAGAACCAGCCGCTCAACCTGTTGCTGGGCGTCAACGGCCGGGTCGCGCAGACCAAGCGCGAGCGCGAGTCCGCGCTGCTCGATCCGCGCGAGTACCAGCGGATCAAGGACGCGGCCGAGCAGGCGCGCGTCGATCTCGACGAGCTCACCGCCGCGTGGCGCGACGACCAGAGCGAGCTCAACCGGATGAACCGGATCCGGCAGGCGTACGCGACCGTGGGCGAGCGCGCCCGGCTCACCAACGATCGCAATGCCCTGCTCGCCCGGGGCATGGCCGCCGCCGCGCATGTGCAGGAGGCGTACGGCGAACTCGACCGGGAACGCAGATCCCTGACGGAGAGCGAGAGCAACGCCCGCGGCGAGCTGGACAAGATCGACGTACAGCTGGCCGAGGTGCAGCTGCGGGCCGAGGCCGCCGGCGTACTCGCGGGCGACGGGGCGTCTTCGGGCCCTGAGTACGCCGCCCGGCTCGAGGATCTGCTGGTGCGCGTGGACGAACTGCGCGACACCGGCCGCGAGGCGGACGTCCGCTGGGACGAGGCGAAGAAGGCCGTGCTCAAGCGCGAGCAGGAGCTCGCCCGGCAGGAGGGCGCCTTCGCGCAGCTGCCGGAACCGGTGGACCCGACCCCGTTGCGCGCCGGGCTCAAGGCGGTCCCTGAAGGCCTCTCCGGCCGCATCGAGGTCCTGTACCGGCAGACCGAGGCGGCGGAGCTCAAGCTGGAGAAGTCGCGCAAGCGGCACGCGCGTTTCGCCCTGCCGGAAGAGCTCGGCGACGTCGCGGAACCGGGCGAGCGCGAGTTGGCGGCCCAGCTCAAGCGGATCGGCGAGGCCGAGACCCGGCTGGCCGAGGCCGCCCGTCGGCACGAGGAGGAATCGGCAAGAGAACGTGAGCAGCGGCGTGCGCTGGAGAGTTTCCTCGCGGCGGATCCTCCTCCGTCCGAAGAGGATCTGGAGCGGATCAGGGCCCAGCGACAGCAGCTGTGGACCCGGCTGCGCCCCAGCCTGGCCGAAGGCGGCCCGGCCGCGTCGCCCGAGCTCGCGCCCGCGTACGAGGCGGCCGTCACCGCGGCCGACGAGACGGGCGACCGGATGCGCCGCGAGATCCAGCGGATCGCCGAGCGGCGCAGGCTGGAACTGGCCGTGCGCGAATCGGCCGACCGCGTCGCCGAACTCGCCGAGACCCTGGCCGGGGCCCGGGACGCACGCGAGCAGCTCGACGGCGCGTGGCAGCGGCTCTGGGAGGCCGGCGCACTGGCGGCCACCCCCACGCCGGACGCCGCCGAGGACCTGATGCGCGCCCTCGCGGAACTGCGCGAACTGTCCGAGATCTGCGCGCAGCACCGGTTCGACCTGGCCGCCGACGAAGCCGCCGCCCACATGCACACCACGCGTCTGCAGGTGCTGCTCACCGAAGCCGGAGGCCCGGCGGCAGCAGAGGACCTGCGGCTGCCGGAGCTGCGCGAACTCGCCGACGAGCGACAGGCCCAGCTGACCGAGGCCGCGCGCACCCGCACCGACGCGACCACGAAGATCAACGAAGCCCGTGTGACGCTGGCCGAAGCCGAGCGCGAGGAGCACGACGTCGCGCAGTTCGTCGAGGGCATCCGGCGCACGTGGGCCGAACTCACCGCCGCGCACGGCCTTGAGGGCACCCCCGACGCGGTCAAAACCTCGCTGGAGCGGATGCGCAAGGTCGAGGAGGACCGCTCGCGCCTGCACACCCAACGCGAGGAGCTGCACGCGGCCCAGCGCAAGACGCAGGAGCAGCAGGAGCGCACGCAGGCCGAGTTCGCCCGGCTGCTGGCCGAATGCGAGGCCGTGTCAGAGGACGATCTTCGCGAGGCCATCGCCCGCGGCACCCAGCTGCGCCGCATCGACGACCAGCTCGACCTGCTGCTCGCCACGTTGTCCGGCCAGGGCCTGAGCGTCGAGCAGCTCGAACGCGAGGTCGCCGAGCACGACCTGGACGAACTCGTCACCCGGATCGTGGAGTGGGAGCAGCGCGTCGGCGAACTCGACGAAGCCCGCACCGCGAAGAACACCGAGAAGGCGCAGCGCGAGCTCGAACTGCGGCGGATGGACGGCGCGGCCACGGCGGCGGAGAAGGCCGAGGCGGTCGAACAGGAGCTCGCCGCGGTCGTCACCCACGGCCAGGAGTACCTGCGGCTCTACCTGGCCGAGCGTCTCCTGCTGGAGAACATCGAGGCGTACCGCCAGCAGCACCAGGGCCCCGTGCTCAGCCGGGCCCAGCAGGTCTTCGCCACCCTGACCAGCGGCCGCTTCGTGCAGCTCGTGGACGACACCGGCCCCGACGGCAAGGCCGTGCTGCGGGCCCGGCGGGCGCTGGGCTCGGCGCCGGCCCCCGCTCCCGCTTCAGGCTCGGACTCGGACTCGGACTCGGACTCGATCTCGGCAGACGGCCCCCTGGTCGGTGTGGAGGGCATGAGCGAGGGCACCCGCGACCAGCTCTACCTCGCCCTGCGCCTGGCCACCCTCGAGCGGTACGCCGACGAGGGCCGCGCCATGCCGCTGCTGCTCGACGACGTGCTGATGACCTTCGACGACGCCCGCTCGGCCGCCGCCCTGCGCGTGTTCGACGAGCTCGCCGACCGGTTCCAGGTGATCCTGCTCACCCACCACGCCCACCTCACCGAGGTCGCGGCCGCGATCCTGCCCGCACAGCGCCTGCACGTACACCGGGTCGGATGACCCTGCACCGCAGGGTAGACTGGTCGATCGCGTGGCCTCGTAGTGCGGTGTTGCCAGCCTGAGCAACCAGTGGTGACCAGACACCGCACGGCCGAGACCGAGTACCTCCGGTACCGAACCGGCTCGCCGCGCTACCACGATTCGATATAGAAGAGGCTGTCTCACACTTATGGCGAACATCAAGTCGCAGATCAAGCGGATCAAGACCAACGAGAAGGCCCGGCTGCGCAACAAGGCGTACAAGTCGGAGCTGAAGACCGCCATCCGCCGCACCCGTGAGGCTGTCGCCGCCGGCGACGCCGTGAAGGCGCAGGAGGCGGCCGCGTTCGCGTCCCGCAAGCTGGACAAGGCCGTCTCGAAGGGCGTCATCCACGCCAACCAGGCCGCCAACAAGAAGTCCGCGCTGGCCAAGGCCGTCAACTCGATCAACGCCTGATCTTCCCGATCTCGCTGATCTCCCCGGGCCCCGCCGTCCTTCATGGACGCGCGGGGCTTTGGTATTGAATAATCACACGCTCGGCCGCAGTCCCTGTGCCAGACTGCTTCGCCATGAGCACCTCACGCGCTCTACCGATTCTGCGGACTGCGGATCTCCAGGTCGCCTACGCCGCTGTGGAGCGGCTGCTGCGTCTGGTCATCCCCCTGAAGGGGTTTTATGTGTCCGCCGAGGCCCAGGCTCTGACCCTGGACGAGGCGCAGCGCATGGCCTTGGCCTTCCCGGAGGCGACGATCGCGCCGTGCGACCCACATTGGCCGGAGTTCAACGACGAGATCCGTGAGCTGGTCGCCGCGGGAGACCCGAGGGTGCTCGGGGCGCTGCCGGTGACGCTCACCCTCGACCAGCGGCCTGTCGGCTCGATCGAGGAGGCGTTCCTCAAAATCACCGGTACTGGCTGGGCCTCCATCAAGTGGTCGTGGTTCCAGTGGCCCGCGGTTGCGGAACTCGGTCTGGAGCCGCGCGGCAAGGACGCTTTCGTTCAGATCGTCATCAACTCGCGCGACGTGATGAGCGAGATCCCGGCCGCTGATCACACCGTCTTCATCCACCTCCGCGGCGAAGACGACACGCGGGCCGAGTGGCTAGCACGCCAAGTCGGCCTCCAGCCGATCGGCCCGTGGGAAAACGGCTTGTAGGCATCGTCGACGCGGCCTCAGCGCACTCTCAGAGCGTCAGTACCAGCTTCTCCAGGGCGTAGCCCGGGTCGGCGCCGGCGCCTTTGACGGCGGCGTCGGCTGCGGCGACGGCGCGTAGGGCTGCGGCGAGGCGGGGCGGATTCCAGCTGCGGGCCTGTTTGCGGAGCTTGTCGACCTGCCAGGGCGGCAGGCCGAGGTCGCGGGCGGCGTTGCCGGCGGAGGCCACTTTGCCGAGGCGGCGTAGGCCGGTGGCCAGGGCGCTGACGATGAGGACGGGGGCTACGCCGGTGTCGAGGGCGAAGCGGAGCTGCTCGAGGGCCTCGTAGCGCTTGCCCTCGATCGCGAGGTCGGCGATGGTGAAGCCGGAGACCTCGGCGCGGCCCTGGTAGTAGCGGGCGACCACGGATTCGTCGATCGTGCCTTCGGTGTCCGCGGCGAGCTGGCTGACGGCGGCGGCGAGTTCGCGCAGGTCGGAGCCGATGGCGTCGGACAGGGCGCGGGCCGCCTCGTCGGTGACGGAGCGCTTGGCGCGGCGGAACTCGTTCTTCACGAAGCCGACCCGGTCGCCGGGCTTGCTCAGCTTCGGGCAGTCGACCACGTTCGGCTTGTGCTTGCGCACCGCGTCCAGCAGCGCCTTGCCCTTGTTCCCGCCGGTGTGTACGAGCACGAGCACGGTGGTGTCGGCCGGGTCCGCGAGGTACCGGGTGACCTCGGTCGTCTGCTCCGGCGTCAGATCCTGCACGCCGCGCAGTACGACCACCTTCGCCTCGCCGAACAGCGAGGGCGAGACCAGCTCGGCGAAACCGCCCGGGGCGAGCTGCCCCGGGGCGGTGTCGCAGATCTCGACGGCCGGATCCGCGGCGCGGGCGGCGTTGACCACCTCGGCCACGGCCCGGTCGGCGAGCAACTCCTCCGGGCCGGTGACCAGGGTGAGCGGGGGGACGGTCACGCCCCGGCTCCGGTGACTTCGGCGGTGACGGGCGCGGTCTCGGCGGCCGTGGCGTCCACCGCCGCGCCGTCGGCCTCGACGCCGGCCGTCGTGCAGACCCAGGCCAGGGCGAAGGCCTCCTCGTGCCAGGCGTCGTAGCGGCCCGACTTCCCGCCGTGCCCGGCCGATTCCATCTCGGTCTTGAGCAGGATCTGCTCGCTGCGGCCATTGAGCGCAATGGTGCGCAGGCGGGCGATCCACTTGGCCGGCTCGTGGTAGCCGACGCGCGTGTCGTTGACGCTGGTGCGGGCCAGGATCGCCGGGTAGCGCACCGCCGCGAGGTTCTCGTACGGGCTGTAGGACTTCATGTAGGCGTAGACCTCGGCCGACTCGAGCGGGTTGCCCCACTCGTCCCACTCCATCACGGTCAGCGGCAGGCTCGGGTCCAGGATCGTGTTGAGCGCGTCCACGAACGGCACCTCGGCCAGCACGCCGCTCCACAGGTCCGGCGCCAGGTTGGTGATCGCGCCCATGAGCAGGCCGCCGGCCGAGCCGCCGCGCGCGATCAGGCGGTCGGGGGCGCTCCAGCCCTGCTCCACCACGGCCCGGCCGGCCGCGACGAAGTCGGTGAAGGTGTTGCGCTTGTGCAGCAGCTTGCCCTGCTCGTACCAGATCCGGCCCATCTCGCCGCCGCCGCGGATGTGCGCGATCGCGTAGACGAAGCCGCGGTCGAGCAGGCTCAGCCGCGCCACCGAGAAGTAAGGGTCCATCGACGCCTCGTAGGACCCGTATCCGTAGAGCAGGCAGGGCGCGGTGCCGTCGGCCGCCAGGCCCTTGCGGTGCACCACGGAGACGGGCACCCGGGTGCCGTCCTCGGCTGTCGCCCACACCCGCAGCTGCTCGTACTGCTCGGGGTCGAAGCCGCCGAGCACCGGGGTGCGCTTGAGCAGGGTCAGCTCGCCGGTCGCGATCGCGTAGTCGTACACGGAGGACGGCGTGACCATCGAGGCGAAGCCGAGGCGCAGCCGGTCCGAGTGGTACTCGGGGTTGTTTCCGGTGCCCACGGTGTAGATCGGCTCGTCGAACGCGATCGGCGTGCCGGTGGCGCTGGGCACCCCGTCCACGAACGGGTGCACGGCGACGCCGGTCAGCCCGTCCTTGCGGTAGGAGAGCACGAAGTGGGTGGCGAAGGCCTCGGCCTCGACCAGCCGGACCGCCGGGTCGTGCGCGATCAGCGGCGTCCAGGTGCCGGGATCCCCTATCGGCGCCGTCGCGAGCTCGAAGTTCTCCCGGCCGTCGGCGTTGTGCACGATGAACAGCACGTCGCCGGCCGCGTCGTCCGGGTGCGCCCAGTGGTCCACGGTGTACTCGACGCCGGTCTCGCGCTCCCGCACCAGCCGGAACTCGCCGAGCGGCTCGTCCGCGGGCAGCAGCCAGGCCTCGCTGGTGATCTTCGAGCCGAGGCCGATCTCGATGTAGCGCTCGCTGCGGGTGAGCCCCACCCCGAGCCAGAACTTCTCGTCAGCCTCCTCATAGACCACCGCGTCCTGCTCGGCCGGGGTGCCGATGACGTGCCGCATCACCCGATACGGCCGCCAGGCGTCATCCGCCACGGTGTAGAAGAGCACGGAGTTGTCGGCCGACCACGCGGTCGAGTAGTGCACGTTCGGGATGACGTCGGCCAGGTCCGCACCGGTGGACAGGTCCCGCAACCGCAGGGTGAAGCGCTCGTCCCCGTCGAAGTCGGTCGAGTAGGCCAGCAGCCGGTCGTCCGGGGAGATGTCGTAGGAGCCGAGCGAGAAGAAGTCGTGTCCCTCGGCCAGCACGTTGGCGTCGAGCAGGATCTGCTCGCCCGGCAGCGCGGAGCCGTCCTCGGGCAGCGCGGGCGGGTTGGGTCCGGAGGCGGCGAGCCGGCAGTGGATGCCGTACTGCTTGCCCTCCTCGGTGCGCGAGTAGTGCCACCAGTCGCCCTTGCGCTCGGGCACCGAGAGGTCGGTCTCCTTGGTACGCCCCTTGATCTCCTGGAAGATCCGCTCCCGCAGCCCCGCCTGGCCGGCTGTGACCGAGGCGGTGAACGCGTTCTCCGCCTCGAGATAGGCGGTCGTGTCCTTGTCGTCCTTGTCGATCAGCCAGTAATAGGGGTCCTCGACGTGGTCGGAGTGCTGAACGCGCTCGTGCGGCACGGTTTTCGCGACGGGTGGCTTCATGGCTCGATCCTAAGACCCCGAGCCGACACCGGGCCGAGAACACGACCCCGGCGCGTGTGCCAGGGACCATGATCACCGGGTCGGCGGCGGGGTGGGCC
>NZ_JAGSOG010000113.1 GCF_018139695.1 Actinospica durhamensis
CGGGGGCTACGAGTACTCGCGGTCGGCGAACCCCACGCGGTCGGCGCTGCAGGAGTGCCTGGCGGCGCTCGAGGGCGGGCGGCACGGGCTGGCGTTCGCCTCGGGGCTGGCGGCGGAGGACTGCCTGCTGCGGACGGTGTGCAACCCGGGGGACCACGTGGTGATCCCTTCGGACGCGTACGGCGGCACGTTCCGGCTGTTCGCGAAGGTCTACGAGCGGTGGGGGGTGGACTGGACCGCGGCGGACCTGACCTCGCCTGAGGCGGTGCGTGAGGCGGTCGCGTCGCGGCCGACGCGGGTGGTGTGGGTGGAGACGCCGTCGAACCCGCTGCTCGGGGTGTGCGACATCGCGGCGCTGGCCGAGATCGCGCATTCGGCCGGGGCGCTGCTGGTCGTGGACAACACCTTCGCCACTCCTTATCTGCAGCAGCCGCTCGCGCTCGGCGCCGACGTGGTGGTGCACTCCACCACCAAGTACATCGGCGGCCACTCCGACGTGGTCGGCGGCGCGCTGATCGCCGCGGACGACGACCTCGGGGCCCGGCTCGCCTTCCACCAGAACGCGATGGGCGCGGTCGCGGGGCCGTTCGACGCCTGGCTGACCCTGCGCGGCATCAAGACCCTGGGTGTGCGGATGGACCGGCACTGCTCGAACGCGCAGGCGGTGGCCGAGATGCTGGCGGCGCACCCGAAGGTCTCGGCGGTGCACTACCCGGGGCTGGTCTCCGACCCCGGACACGAGGTGGCGGCCAAGCAGATGCGCGGCTTCGGCGGCATGGTCTCGTTCCGGCACGTCGAGGGCGAGGCTGCGGCTGTGGAGGTGTGCAACCGGGCCCGGCTGTTCACCCTGGGCGAGTCGCTGGGCGGGGTGGAGTCGCTGATCGAGCACCCGGGGCGGATGACGCACGCCTCGGCGGCCGGTTCGCCGCTGGAGGTGCCGGGGGATCTGGTCCGGCTCTCGGTGGGTATCGAAGACCTCGAAGATCTCTTGGAGGACCTGGACCGGGCCCTGTGACGAATCCACGGGTGAATCCGTCCGTGAATCCGTGAACGAATCCCCGCGCGGGTCCGTAAGCGGATCCGCGCGGGGTTCGGGAAATCCTCGGGGTGCGGCCCGACAGGGGCTTGAACAGGGGATTTATTCCTTGATCCACCTGGGGTTTCGCGGCATATAACGATACGGATGGTCTGACGCCCGTGACGCGTGCGGCATGCACTATGCTGCGCGCGTGGTGGAGGGTATATCTGAACTCAGGGACGGCGTCCTGCTCGGCGAGCGATACCGGCTCGTGCGACGGCTCGAGGTCTTCTCCGTGGGGGCCGAACGGGTCGCCGGGGTGGAGTACGAGTACTGGGTCGCACTGGACGAGACAGCGCGCACCGAGGTGTGGATCGAATTCGCCGGCGCGGCGGGTCTGTACGCCGAGGGGGCCGCGCTGGCCGGGGCGGTGGCCGCGCTGCGCCGGATCAACCATCCGGCGGTGCCCGCGGTGCACGCCTTCGGCGAGTACGAGTTCGAACGCGCCGGCGCGCTGCGCACCGTGGGCTACTGCGCGATCCCGGCGCTCGAGGGCGAGACCCTCGCGGCCGCGATGGTGCGCGAGACGCTCGACCGGGCCGAGATCCTGCTCGCCCTCGGCCAGGTGGCCGAGGTGCTGCAGCTGCTCGGCGAGTTCGAGCTCGTACACGGTCACCTGAGCGCGCACTCGGTGCTGCTGACCGCCACCGCCGACGCGGGGTACGAGGTGGTGCTCGTCGACCTGCCGGCCTCGCTGGCGCTGGAGACGACGGTCGAGTCCGACCTGACCGCGGCCGCCGACGTGTACGCGCTGGCCTGGCTGACGGTGCTGGCCCTGGTGGGGCCGGCCGTGCTCGAGGCCGAGTTCGGCGTCGGGTTCGCCGCGACGCTGGAACTCGACCTGGCGGCAGCGCAGGTGCTCGAGCAGCGCCGGGCGTGGGCGGCGGAGAACCTGGAGGTGCTCGGCGTCTCGGCCGCACTGGCCGGGGTGCTGCTGCTCGCGCTGGGCGAGTCGGGCGCCCGGCCGCGGGTGACGATGCTGGCCGCGGCGATCCGGGGCGCCTGGGTGGAGATCCAGCAGCAGGCCGTGGCCGTGGAGTCGGCCGGGGTGGCGGAACTCGCCGCGGCGGTCGAGGTCGCCGAAGCCGTCGAGATCGCCGAGGCGGTGGCGGCGGTCGAGGTCGTGGAGGTCGCCGAAGCACAGTCGGGGGCGGTCGGCGCCGGGCGCAAGGGCCCGGCCAAGAAGAGCAGTGGGAAGAAGCGGGCCGCGGAGACCGCCGCGGTGGTCGGTGCGGCGGGCGCGGTCGGGCTGATCGCGGCGGAGAGCGCGCAGGCCGCGGCCGGGACGGCGGGCACCGCTGCCGCCGCGGCGCCGGTGGCGCTCGGATCCGTCGGGGCCTCGACGGCGGTGGTCGAGGAGACGGCCGCGGTCCAGGAGACCGTGGCGGTACAGGAGTCGGCGGGCGCGGTCACCGAGGTGATCCCGGTGGTCGGCGGCGGACGGCGGCCGCGGCCTGGAGTCGCGCGCGGCGCGGCCTCGCCCAGCGGCCCGACCCCGGGCGGCGCGGGTGCGGGAGTGGGCGCGGCGGCGGGCGGCGCGGGCGGTGCGGTCTTCGAGAGCGGTCCGGCCGGCGGCGGTGGCGGTACCGGCGGGAGCGCGACGCACGCGCACCGGCGGCGTCCGCGGCGCGGGCTGTACGCGGGGATCGGCGCCGGCGTGGTGGTCATCGTCGTTCTGGCCATCGTGCTGAGCCAGAAGTCGGGCGGCAACAAGTCGAACTCGGCGACCGGCGCGGGCACGACGTCCTCGGCGACGTCCGGAGCCTCGGCGGCGGCCGGTGCCTCGCCGAGCGCGGCGGCCTCGCCGTCACCGAGCGGCTCGGGCGCCTCGGCGTCCGCCCCCGCGGGCGGGGCCACCGGCAGTGCGGGCACCTCCACCGCCCCGGCGCAGACGGTGACCTTCCCGGCCACCTTGGAGACCTACCCGGCCAGCCCGAGCCAGGCCGTGCAGCAGATCCAGCAGGCCGCGACCCAGGCGCAGGGCGAGCTCTCGCAGACCCAGCAGGGGCAGATCACCCAGATCATCAGCACCCTGCAGCAGGAGATCGGCTCGAACCAGAGCCTTTCCACCGGCACCGCCCAGCTGTGGGCGCTGCTGCACTCCGGCGAGCTGCCGAGCTCCTTCAACACCTACGTGGAAGAGCTGGCGAGCTACCTCTCGGCCAGCGGCGGCAGCTGAGCGGTACCCGAGGCCGTCAAGGCGTCACCGACCCCGCGGCGCGCACCCGGCGCGCACTAGAACTGCGCGCCGCAGGGCCGTGAGGGCAGGGCCCAGGTGAGGTACGCCTGGGCCCAGTCGGTGGCGATCGCGTCCACGCCGTCCGCCCGCATCCGCTGCCACGGCGCGGGGCCGGCCGGCGTCCACACCCACACCTTCAGGCCCTGCCGGTGCCACTGCGTCACCAGCGGCGCGCTGACGCCGCGGTAGTCGACGTACAGGATGCGCGCGCCGACCCGCTCGATCTGCGCCGCCTGCGGGTAGCGGCGCGCGCCGACGGTCTCGAACAGGTAGGCCAGGGTCGCGTGCGGGTCGGCGGCGTGGAAGGCGGCGAGGTCGGGCAGGGTCCAGCCGGCCACGATGATGCGGGCCGCGGCGGCGGAGTGCTCCACCACCCGGGCCAGGTTGGCGAACTCCTGCACCGGGTGCCCGGCCAGGTGGAACGGGTCGCCCTCCATCTGCACGATGACCGGGCGGCCGGTTTGCGCCACCGCGTCCAGTATCTGCACCAGGGTCTGCGGGTGAAGCGCGGCCACGATCGAGCCCTGACCGGTGTCGCCCGCGTACGTCCGGGCGTTGAGCCGGGTGTACTGGGACGCGGTCATCGAGGTGACGTCGGCGCCCGGGTCGGTGTCCGAGGTGGTGCGCCCGACGGTGGCGTCGTGCAGGGCCACCGGCACGGCGTCGCCGGTCCAGCGCACGTCGAGGTTGAGGTACGTCGCGCCCTCGGCCGCCGCGGTGAGCTCGGCCTGCGCGGAGTTCTCCGGCAGCTTGCGTCCGTCCCCGGTCTCGCCGCGATGCGCGATGACCGACGGCGCGTCACATGCGGGCTCCGCCAACCGGGGCTGGTGCGGGTCCGCCCGAGGCGTCGGCACCGCCTCGGTGGAACCCGCGCAGGCGGATAGCCCACACAGCGTCAGCGCGACCGCGGCCCCGGCCACGGCGCGGCGCCACACCGCCCCCCACTCACGTCCCCGCAGACGTTCGTGCACGTATGTTTCCTTCCCTCCGGCCCGATACCTCCCCCGGTCAGGCTAGTGGACCGAACTGCCACGACCCCACAAGCGTGCCATCCGCTCAGACGCTCAGGCGGTGAGATCATTCCGGCATGAGTCGATTCGGTGCGGCCCTGGCCGCGGATCCCGACGCCGAACGGGCCGCCCGCCGGGCTGCCCACGGGGCGCTCGGGCGCGTGGCGGGAGCGCCGGATCTGGTCGTGGTGACCGCGGCGGTGGCGGATCCGGACAGCGCGGACCAGGTGGCCGCGGCGGTGGCCGAGCAGGTCGCGGCCACCGGCAACGAGAACTGCGCGGTGGTCGGGGCCATGGCCGAGGGCGTGATGGGGGAGAGCAGCCTGGGCGACGCGGCGGACGGCGACGGCATGCCGGGCCGGGGCCGCACCAGCGTCGCGGTCTGGGCCGCGCGGCTGCCGGGCACCCGGGTCCGCGCGTTCCGGCTGCACTCGCACCGGGTGTCCAGGCCCTTCGAGGAGGACCTGGCCGCGGGGCCGGCGAACGGGACGATGGCGGTGGGCGGGCTGCCCGAGCCCTGGCCGGACGAGCGGGTGGCGCTGCTGTTCGCCGATCCCTACAGCTTCCCGGTGCACGGGTTCCTGGCCCGATGCAATGCCCTGCTTCCGCAGCTGCCGTTCGTCGGCGGGCTCGCGCCGGGGCCGGCCGGCTACGGCTCGGCCCGGCTGCTGCTCGGGTCCGAGGCGTACGCGACCGGGGCGGTGGGCGTGCTGCTCGGCGGCGAGCTGAACGCGGCGATCGCGGTGAGCCAGGGCTGCCGGGCGATCGGGCCGGCCATGACGGTGACCGAAGCCGAGGGCGATCTGCTGCTCGGGCTGGCCGGGCGGCCCGCCTACCGCAGGCTGCGCGAGATCCTGGCCGAGCAGAAGCCTGAGGTCAGGGCTCAGGCCGCGACGGGGCTGCACATCGGCATCGCACTCAACGAGTACGTGGACGAACACGAGAGCGGGGACTTCCTGATCCGCGGCGTGGTGGGCCTCGACCCGGAGACCGACGGGATCCGGGTGGGCGAGCCGGTCGAGATCGGGCAGACGGTGCGCTTCCAGGTGCGCGACGCGGCGAGCGCGGCCGAGGGGCTGCGTACGGTGCTGCGCGCGGCCCGGGCCCGGCCGGGCTACGAGACGATCGGCGGCGCGCTGCTGGTGTCCTGCAACGGCCGCGCGGCCGGGCTCTTCCCCGAGCCGTTCGGCGCCGGGCACGACCTGCACACGGTCTGCTCGGAGCTCGGCACGGCCGCGGTGGCCGGGTTCTTCGGGTCCGGCGAGATCGGGCCGGTGGGCGGGCGCAACCACCTGCACGGCTACACCGCCTCGGTGCTGGCCTTCGCGGACGGCGACTGACCGAGCCAATCGTCGTACACGCTTCTGGTGTATCGATCACGCCCTGAGTTAGGCTCGGTTTCCATGCAGGAACAGCAGCTGGTCTTGGCGATCGACATCGGCGGAACGAAACTGGCCGTGGGCGTGGTCGACGGGGAGGGGCGGGTACTCGAGAGCCGGCGCGCGCCGAATCCGAACCCGCCGACCGACGACGGGGAGCAGCTGCTCCGGGCGCTGCTCGCGCTGATCGAGGAACTGACGACGGATCGGGCGGAGCTGTCCGGGGTCGGCATCGGCTGCGGCGGGCCGATGCGCTGGCCGGTCGGGGAGGTCTCCCCGCTCAACATCCCGTCCTGGCGCGACTTCCCGCTGCGGGCGCGGCTGGCCGAGGAGCTCAAGCTGCCGGCGCGCATCCACAACGACGCGGTCTGCGTGGCCATCGCCGAACACTGGCGCGGGGCCGGGGTGGGCGCGGACAACGTGCTGGGGATGGTGGTCTCCACCGGCGTGGGCGGCGGCCTGATCCTGGGCGGCCGGCTGATCGACGGCGCCTCCGGCAACGCCGGGCACATCGGGCACGCGATCGTGCACGAGCACGAGCCGGTGTGCCGCTGCGGCGCGATCGGCTGCCTCGAGGCCATCGCCTCGGGGCCGAACCTGGCCGCCTGGGCCTTCCGGCAGGGCTGGCGCACCGGGTTCCCGGTGGATCAGCGCACCGGCCGGGACCTGGTGGAGGACGCGCGCCGCGGCGACCCGACGGCGGTGGCCGCGTTGAACCGGGCCGGGCGGGCGCTGGGGATCGGGATCGCCTCGGCCACGACGCTGTGCGACCTCGACGTGGTCGCCATCGGGGGCGGGATCTCGCAGGCCGGACCGCTGCTGTTCGACCCGCTCGAGGCCTCGCTGCGGGAACGGGTCGGGCTGGATTTCGCCCGCTCGGTGCGGGTGGTGCCGGCCGGGCTCGGGCAGGAGTCGGGCCTCGTCGGCGCGGCGGCCCTGATCATCCATCCGGAGCGGTACTGGTCCGGCGACTGACCGGCGACGACCCGGCGACCGACCCGGCGACCGACCCGAACGGAAAAGAAGACACGAGTCCCCGTGGCACGGATGCCACGGGGACTCGTCGTATTCGTATACCGGGTGTCAGCGCACCCGCGCCGGTGTCAGTGCACGGCGGGGGCGAGGTCCTCGGCCTTGGCCTGCGCCTTGCCCGGGCCCTTGGCCGTACGCAGCTCCACCTGCTTGAGGAAGAAGCTGAGCACGAAGGCGATGACCATGATCGCCGCGGCGCAGATGAACACCACCGACATCGCGCTGGTGAAGTCGCGCACGACGATGTCGAACACGCCGTTGGTCCCGTGCTGCGCGGCCTGCGCGCTCTCCTGCTGCAGCGCCGTGCGGCTCAGGCTGGTGCCGCCGCCGGAGCTCATCTGGCTGGACAGGCTCGGCGGCAGGTCCTTGTGCACGTAGGAGACGAGCCGGTTGCTCAGGATCGCGCCGAAGATCGCGGTACCGAAGGAGCTGCCCATGTTCCGGAAGAACAGGTTGCTCGAGGTGCCCGTGCCGATGTCCTTGAGCGGCAGCGCGTTCTGCACCGCCAGGGTCAGCACCGGCATCGTCATGCCGAGGCCGACGCCGAGCACGAACATGTAGATGCCGCGCTCGCCCGCCGAGGTGTGCACGCCCAGACGCGACATCAGGTACATGCCGATGACCGCGATGCCGGTGCCGAAGATCGGGAAGATCTTGTACTTGCCGAGCTTCGAGATCAGGATTCCGGTGGTCATCGCGGTCGGGCCGACGCCGAGCATCATCGGCAGGATGGCCAGGCCCGCGCCGGTCGGCGAGTAACCCACCACGAACTGCAGGTAGACGCTGAGGTAGATCAGCGAGCCCATCATCGTGATACCCACGACCAGGGCCATCGCGTTGGAGACCGAGAAGACCGAGTTGCGGAACAGGTGCATCGGGATGATCGGCTCGCTGGCGAACTTCGCCTCCCACAGGACGAATCCGACCGCGAGCACCACGCCGAGCACGAACATGCCGATGACCTGCCACGAACCCCAGGGCTCCTGGCCGTTGGCGCCGAGCTGGGTGGCCAGCAGCAGACCGCAGGCCGCGGCCGTGATCAGCGCCGCGCCGATGAAGTCGATCTTGTGTTTGACGTGGGTTTCCTTCACGTGCAGCACCGCCGAGATCACGACCAGGGCGACCGCGCCGATCGGCAGGTTCACGTAGAAGATCCAGCGCCAGCCGCTGACCCCGAACAGGTGCGAGCGGTCGGTGAAGAAGCCGCCGATCAGCGGGCCGATGACCATGGCGAACATGAACGTCGCGGTGAAGTAGCCCTGGTACTTGCCTCGCTCGGCCGGGCTGACGATCTGGCCGATGATGGTGAACACCAGCGCCATCAGGCCGCCGCCGCCGAGGCCCTGCAGCGCGCGGAACGCGATCAGTTCGACCATGTTCTGCGACATGCCGCACAGCGCGGAGCCGGCCAGGAACAGCACGATGGAGAAGACGAAGATCTTCTTGGGGCCGAACAGGTCGGCGAGCTTGCCGTAGATCGGCGCCACCGCGGTGGAGGCGAGCATGTAGGCGGTGACCACCCACGGCATCTCGGCCGAGCCGTTGCGCGGGTTGAGCTCGTTCACGATCGTGAGCAACGCCGTCGAGACGATGGTCTGGTCGAGCGCGGCCAGCAGCAGCGCGAGCATCAGGCCGCTGAAGATCACCATGATCTGGCGATGCGTCAGCACCTTCTGCTCGGCCGCATGGGGCGGGGATATTGCTTCTGACATGGAGTTTCTCATGCCCCCTTCGGTAAAGTCTCGGCGAGCGCGGCCTGGTGGGCCGCCCGCACTTGTTCCAGTTCCGGCATCTCGATCGGCTGCTCTTGGCCCAGATCGGCCGCCAGCCGGCGCACGAGGTGCACCAGGGTGTGCGCGTCCTGGGGGCTCCAGTGCGCGATCAGGTCCCGGAAGTTCTCGATCCGCACGTGCCAGAGCCCGTAGACGTGCTCGATGCCCGCCTCGGTCAGCGCGAGCCGGTGCGCCCGCCGGTCGCCGGGGTCGGCTACCTTGGCGACCCGACCGGCTTCCTCCTGAGTGCGGGCGTAGCGGCTGACCGTCGACAGGTCGAGGCCGCAGGCCTGCGAGATGTCCGAAGGACGTAGTGGTCCGAGCCGGTAGAGCATGCTCAGCACCACGGCCGCGCCGTGATCGATGCCCTCGTGTTCGGCGTAGAGGTGCTTGATCGAACGGATGATCCCGCCCACCGACGTGAGCATCTCCACCGCGTCGTCCTGGGTGATCTTCTCGCTCATCGCATCCTCCGTCCTTCTGCGGAGCCGGAACAGTTGCTTGTACCCTGCAACCATAGGGAGAAGTGGTTGCAGCATGCAAGGAAATAACGCGTAAGGGCCGACATCGTTATGCCGCTGTTACGGCGGCTTCCGGCGCGCCCCGGCGCGGGTCGGCGCGAGGTGCGGCGCACCCGGGCACGCCGCGAGGCCTGCCGGACCGAGGCGCGGTCGTAGCCTTAGGGACGTGCGTAACCCCGTCACCCTCGATGAGATCCATGCCGCGCGCAAACTGCTGGCACAGATCACCCGACCCACGCCCCTGGCCTGGTCCCGCCCGCTGTCCGAACAGATCGGCGGCGAGGTCTGGTTCAAGTGCGAGAACCTGCAACGAGCGGGCTCGTTCAAGGTGCGTGGCGCCTATGTCAGGATCCACAACCTGCCCGCGGACGAGCGGGCCCGCGGCGTGGTCGCGGCCAGCGCCGGCAACCACGCCCAGGGCGTCGCGCTCGCCGCCACTCTGCACGAGGTCCCCTCCACCGTCTTCATGCCCGAGGGCGCGCCGCTGCCGAAGGTGGCCGCGACCGAGTCCTACGGCGCCACCGTCCGCTTCGCCGGCAGCACCGTGGACGAGGCCCTGATCGCCGCGCGCGAGTACGCGACGGAGACCGGGGCGGCGTTCATCCATCCGTTCGACCACCCCGACATCATCGCCGGGCAGGGCACCGTCGCCCTCGAGATCCTGGAACAGTGCCCCGAGGTGCGCACCGTCCTGCTCGGGCTCGGCGGCGGCGGCCTGCTCTCCGGGGTGGCCCTGGCCTTCAAGGCCCTGCGACCGGACGTGCGCGTGGTCGGCGTCCAGGCCGCGGCGGCCTCCTCCTGGCCGCCCTCGCTCGAGGCCGGGCACCCCACCTCGATCGCCTCGATGGCCACCATGGCCGACGGCATCGCGGTCGGGCGCCCCGGCGAGATCACCTTCGAGGTCGTGCGCGAACTCGGCGTGGACGTACGCACGGTGTCCGAGGAGTCGATCTCTCGTGCGCTGCTGCTTTTGCTCGAGCGCAACAAGCTCGTGGTGGAGCCGGCCGGCGCGGTCGGCGTCGCGGCGCTGCTCGAGGCGGCCGAGCAGTACGAGCCGCCGGTGGTGGCCGTGCTCTCCGGCGGCAACGTGGACCCGCTGCTGCTGCTCCGGCTGATCCGCCACGGCCTTTCCGCGGCCGGGCGCTTCCTCTCGCTGCGGCTGCGGGTGCTCGACCGGCCCGGCGCGCTCGCCCAGCTCCTCGCCGAGATCGCGGCCGCCGACGCGAACGTCGTCGACGTCGAACACGGCCGGATGGCGCCGCGCCTGGGCATCGGAGAGGTGGAGGTCGGACTGACCGTGGAGACGCGCGGCCCGACCCACGCGGTGACCGTACTCCAGCGACTGCGCTCTGCGGGGTATCAGATCGTGTCCTCCGAGTGAGGGAACATCACCGGGCCCGAGAGGCGGCGGGACCGGCCCCACGCGCCCCACGGCGCACGAAAGCGTACGAAAGCGTGCGCCGAAGATGTCCAGAGTCTGGTCCAAGGCCGACCCTAGCTTGGACCAGAGCACGCGCAGGCGTGATACTGGATCGACGTGAACAGGAGAGGACGGGGACCGCGCTGCGGGCCCGGCCCGCAGCCAGGAGGATCCGACCGTGACCTACGTCATCGCGCTGCCGTGCGTGGATGTGAAGGACAAGGCCTGCATCGAGGAATGCCCGGTCGACTGCATCTACGAGGGCGAGCGTTCCCTGTACATCCACCCGGACGAATGTGTCGACTGCGGTGCCTGTGAGCCGGTCTGCCCCGTCGAGGCGATCTTCTACGAGGACGACACGCCCGACCAGTGGAAGGACTTCTACAAGGCCAACGTGGAGTTCTTCGAGGACCTCGGCTCGCCGGGCGGCGCCTCGAAGCTCGGCCAGATCGCCAAGGACCACCCGATCGTCTCCGCGCTGCCGCCGCAGGGCGAGGGCCACTGACCGCCTCGGGTATGGACCACAGCCACCGCACCCTCGCCGACCGGCTCCCGCAGTTTCCGTGGGACCGGCTCGTCCCGTACGCCCGCAAGGCCGACGCGCACCCCGGCGGCCGGGTCGACCTGTCCGTAGGGACGCCGGTCGACCCGGTACCGGCCGTGGTGCGCGCCGCGCTGATCGAGGCCGCGGACTGGCCGGGCTATCCGGTCACCCGCGGCACCGACGCGTTGCGCGCGGCGGCGCTGGGCTGGATGGAGCGGGAACTCGGGGTGGCCGGCGAGCCGGGCGTGCTCCCGGTGATCGGCTCGAAGGAGCTGGTCGCCAACCTGCCGACGCTGCTCGGGCTCGGCCCGGGGGACGCGGTGGCCTACCCGGTCCCCGCGTATCCGACCTATGAGATCGGTGCCCTGCTGGCCGGGGCGCAGCCGAGGCCGACGGCGTTCGGCGCGCTGCCGGACGCGGCGTCAGGTCCGGCCCCGCGGCTGGTCTGGCTCAACTCTCCGGCCAATCCGCACGGGCAGGTGCTCGACCTCGGGCAGCTGCGCGCTGCGGTGGCCTGGGCGCGCGAACACGGCGCGGTGCTCGTCTCGGACGAGTGCTACGTCACCCTCGGCTGGGACGGGGCGCAGCCGATCTCGGTGCTGCACCCGGACGTGTGCGACGGCGACGTGACCGGGCTGCTGGCCCTGCACTCGCTCTCGAAGCGCTCGAACCTGGCCGGCTACCGGGCCGCGTTCCTGGCCGGAGACCCGGCGCTGCTGAAGGATCTGCTGCTGGTGCGCATGCACGGCGGGATGATCATGCCGGGTCCGGTGCAGGCGGCGATGGCGGCCGCGCTCACCGACGAGGCGCACGCGCGGGAGCAGAAGGAGCGTTACCTGGCCCGGCGCGCGGTGCTGCGCCAGGCGCTGCTCGGCGCGGGCTTCCGGATCGAGCACTCCCAGGCGGGCCTGTACCTGTGGGCCACCCGGGACGAGCCGTGCTGGGAGACCATCGGCACGCTGGCCGACCTCGGCATCCTGGCCGCGCCAGGGGAGATGTACGGCGCGGGCGGCGAGCGGTTCGTACGGTTGGCGCTGACCGCGACCGACGAGCGGATCGAATCCGCCGCGGCGCGGCTGTCCGCGCTGGGCTGAGGTTCTGACGCGGGCCCAGCCGGGCCCGCGGGCTCGGCCTTCCTGCCGCCGCGTCACCACCACCCTGGACCGACCGACCGTCAGACGGCGGTGTGAGGGGTTCCCCGCGCCCATCCCGTGGCCCGGAGAACCCCTCTCCCGTGCCCGTGTGGTCAGCGGCCGGACACGGAGTCGGATGCGGTGCGTGTCGATCAGACGCGGGCGTGCTTGGCGGAGTAGCCGGCCGTGGACAGCTCCGCGTTGGTGACCTCGGACTGCGCCTGCCGGGCCAGCGGCGCCGCGGCCTGGGCCGGGGACATCGGCGCGGCGGCGCCCTGGGCACCGGTGCTGTTGGCGATGTTGCCGACCACGGGCAGACCGGACAGCGGGCTCGCGCCGCCGGCGCCGGTGAGGTTGCCGACCAGGCCGCCGGCCACCGGGAGGCCGGAGAGCGGGCCGGCGGCCAGGCCGCTGACCGGGAGCCCGCCGGCCAGGCCGCCGACCACGGGGAGGCCGCCGACGACGGGCAGAGACGCGGCCTGTGCGCTGGCCGCGACGGCCACCGGGATGGCGACGGCCGCGGTCGCGGCGGCGGCTGCGGCGATACGGCGTCCTGCGTGAGTCATGGTGTTTCCTCTTCTTCGGGGGAACGGGGGAACGCCTTCGGTCACGGATTTCGTGCGTTCACCGAGACTTACGAGTCTCCGACCGTTCAGGTTGCGGTCAAACACGATAACGATTAGGTAAATGCGGAAAGTGTTCAGATCGGTCGTCTGAACACTGGAATAGGTGATCGAAGAGTGCGTGGGCCGATTTCGCGAAACCGGCCCACAGGTCCTACATCTGGCTGGCGGCGCCGAGGGCGTTCATCACCGGATCGCCGAGCACGGCGCCGACCGGGACGGCCGAGGTGAGGCTGCCGACCGTGCCGAACATCGGCATCTGGGTCCGGCTGAGCGAGGAGGTGACGTCCCCGACCGTCGGCACGCCGCTGGAGTGCAGCTGCTTCGCGGTCGGCTGGACCTGGCCCGCCACGTCGGCGGCCACCTGCGAGGTGCGCTGGCCGACGCCGCCGGTCATGGTGCCCACGGCGCCGTTGCGCAGCACGCCGGGGGCGATCTCGCCGGGCACCGCGTGCGGGTTGGGCGGCACCATCTCGTGCAGCAGGTCGCGCACCGGGGCGCCGGTGCCGAGCTGCGCGGTGAGCTGGTCCGCCTTCTCGGTCAGTTCGTCCGCCTTCTGATACAGCTCGTTCGTCTTCTGGGTCAGGCCGGCCCCGGCCACCGGCATCGCGCCGAGGCCCGCCGACTCGGTCAGCTGCGAGCCCATGGCCCCGGCCATCGGCAGCGCGGAAAGGCCGGTGGCGGCCAGCGGGTCGCCCGCCGCGGTACTCGCGAACGCGCTGCCGGCGGCGGCCAGCGGAATCGCGCCGGCGGTGAGCACGGCGGCGGTGGCGGCGATCGTCCGGCCGGTCGTACGCGGCCGGCGGTGTTTCCCAGTCATGAAACGGCTCCTGTTCGGGTGTACTCGGGCTCCTCGGAAAGGAGTCGACATCCGATTCATCGGTTCAGAGGCGTCTCAGGTTGCGGTTTCACTAGGTAAAGAAATGATAACTTTGATCGTCGGGCCGTTACCTGGCGCTTTTCCGGGGGCTTTCCGGGGGGCGCATCCGGAGCGTGCGCGGAGCCTTTCCGGAGCGCGCGGATCCCGGGACCGGACCTCGGTCCGAGAGCCTCAGGACCTCAGGACCCGGAGGTCATCGTGAGCACGACCCGGTCGGTCGGCGCGGACGAGGTGTCGCCGGTGGTCTGCCAGGAGCCCGGCGAGTTCGACGCGGACCAGGTACGGCCGTCGAAGCCGACCTCGGTGATCCCGAGTGCCTCGGCCTTGGACACCGCCCAGTTGGCGTAGGCCCAGCCGCGGTCGACCCGGGCCACCGCGGTCCCGCCGTTCGGCAGTGTGAAGGCGAAGGTGCGCGTGCTCCCCTTCACGTCGCTCACCGACACGCTGCCCCACTGCTTCTGCGCGTCCGCGATCACGGCCTGGCCCTCGGTGGTCAGCCCCTGGCCGTTCGTCGGCTGCGGCGAGAAGGTCGGACCGTCCAGCGTGCAGGTCAGCGCGCCGCCCACGACGCCGGTGAAGACCTTGGCGAGCACCGCGGCCTCCTGCTCGTGGTTCGCGTACGCCGTCGGATAGCCCGAATGCTGCACGTCCTGCGCCGCCACGGTCAGCTCCAGGCTCTGCCAGTCCTTCACCTTCAGCAGCGCGTCGTAGAACGCGGTGGAGGCGTAGGTGGTGTCCATGATCTGATCCGCCGAGCCCCAGCCCATCGACGGGCGCTGCTGGAACAGGCCGAGGGAGTCGCGGTCGCCGCCGCTCAGGTCGTAGAGCTTGGACTCCTGCAGGGCCGTGGCCTCGGCGATCTCTATCCCGTACGACGGCACACCCAGTTTCACGCCCACCGCCGCGATGGTGGAGGCGTTCTGCATCTGCTCGAGGTCGTAGGTGAAACTGGTGCTGCCGTCCACCGCCGTGCACTGCGCCGCGTTGAACAGCGGAAGCGAGCCGAGCCGGTGCAGCAGGTAGATCCCGAGCCCCACGAGGCCGCCCGCCACCAGCGCCACGACCAGCAGCCCGATGAGCCATCCGCCGCGCTTGCCGCGCTGCGCCCCGCCCGCTCCGCCGTCGGACGTGTTGCGGGATCGGGACACGTGGTGACTCCCTTGCTCGCTTGCCATGCTGCCTGAACTGCCGCGCCGAGGCGGGCCGCGACCCGCCTTCGACCACACCGTACGCGATCCCGTGTGCCGAACGTCGCCCGAGCCCGTCACAGCCTCGCACTAGAATCCGGGCCATGACCGTGCCTGAATCGTCTTCCGTGTTCACCTCTCCCCTGCCTGCCGTCGTCGACGAACTGTGGGAGCGCAGGGCCGAACTCTCCCCGGCCGATGCCGACGCCCGCGCCGAGATCATCGCCGCCGTCGACCTGCTCGACACCGGTGCGGCCCGGGTCGCCTTCGTCGACCCCGCGACCGACGAGGTGGTGGTGGACGAGCGGGCCAAGCGCGCCATCCTGCTCACCTTCAAGGTGCTCGAGATGTCCGAGGCCAAGGTCGGGGAGTTCTACCAGCACGACAAGATGCCGCTCAAGACCACCTTCGACGGCGTGCGCGTGGTGCCCGGCGCGATCGCCCGCTGGGGCAGCTACTGCGCCCCCGGCACGATCCTGATGCCCTCGTTCGTCAACATCGGCGGCTACGTGGACTCCGGCACGATGGTCGACACCTGGGCCACCGTCGGCTCCTGCGCCCAGATCGGCAAGAACGTGCACCTGGCCGGCGGCGTCGGCATCGGCGGCGTGCTCGAGCCGCCGAACGCCAAGCCGGTGGTGATCGAGGACGGTGCGATGATCTTCTCGCGCTGCATGATCATCGAGGGCGCCCGGGTGGGCAAGGGCTCGGTCGTGGGCGCCGGCACCATCCTGTCCGCCTCGATCCCGGTCATCGACGCGGAGACCGGCGAGGAGATCAGCCGCGGCCACGTGCCCGACTACTGCGTCGCGGTCGGCGGCACCCGGATGAAGAAGTTCAACGGCGGCGAGTTCGGCCTGCCCTGCGTGCTCGTGCTCAAGCGCCTCGAGCAGGGCCAGGGCCACGACAAGGCCAGGCTCAACGACATCCTGCGCGACAACGGCCTGGCGACGGGCTGAGCGCCGTGACCGCGCAGCAGACGCAAGCGCTCGCGCCCGCGACGCTCGACCTCGGCCTCGAGGTCGGCGCGCTCACGGCCGCGCTGGTGGACATCCCCTCGGTCAGCGGCTCGGAGCAGCGCCTCGCCGACGCCGTCGAGCGCGAACTACGGGCCCTGCCGCGGCTGCGGGTGGAGCGGTACGGCAACAACCTGGTCGCCCGCACCGGATTCGGCCTGCCCGAGCGGGTCGTGCTGGCCGGACACCTCGACACCGTGCCGATCGCGGACAACCTGCCCTCGCGGGTCGAGGGCGGGCGGCTCTACGGCTGCGGCGCGACCGATATGAAGAGCGGCGTCGCGGTCCAGCTGAAGATCGCCGCCGAGCTCGGCGCGGCCGACGGGCCGACCCCGGCCCGCGAGGTCACCTTCGTGTTCTACGACTGCGAGGAGATCGAGGCCGAGCGCAACGGCCTCGGCCACCTCGTGCGCGAGCACCCGGAGTGGCTCGCGGCCGACTTCGCCATCCTGCTCGAGGGCACCAACGCGCAGGTCGAGGGCGGCTGCAAGGGCACGCTGCGGGCGACGGTGCGCACCAGCGGCGTACGCGCGCACAGCGCCCGGGACTGGCTCGGCGTCAACGCCATCCACCAGGCCGCGCCGGTGCTGGCCCGGCTGGCCGGGTATCAGGCCCGTGAGGTCGACGTCGAGGGCCTGCTCTACCGCGAGTGCCTCAACGCGGTGGGGATCACCGGCGGCGTGGCCGGCAACGTGATCCCGGACGAGTGCGTGGTCACGGTCAACTACCGCTTCGCCCCGGACCGCACCGAGCAGCAGGCCGCCGCGCACGTCGAGGAGGTGTTCGAGGGCTTCGACGTGCAGGTCACCGACAGCGCCCCCGGCGCGGCGCCGGGCCTCACGCTCCCGGCCGCCGCCGCTTTCGCCGCGTTGGTCGGCGGCACGCCGGTGGCCAAGCAGGGTTGGACGGACGTGGCCCGATTCGCCGGTTCGGGTGTACCGGCGGTCAATTACGGACCCGGCGACGCCACGCTGGCCCATACTCGGCAGGAGTACGTGGAACTCGAAAGGATCACCCGCGCCCTCGCGACACTGCGACGGTGGCTCGATCTCGAGTAGGTAACGGGTTCGTGGCGACATGAAGATAACCTGAAGCTCATGGCAACCCGACCCCGGGCCCGGACGTTACTCCTTAAGCGGGAGGCGCGTCCGGGTTTCTCGATCCGAGGGGCCGCGGACGCGAAGAGTCGAGCGGAACGGGCTGACGGGTTATGGGCTTGACCAGCGAGGGTTTTCTCGCCGCGGTGATCGTGGCGGTGGTGCTTTTCCCGGTTCTCACCCTGGTGTTGTGGAACCGGCTGCCAGGGCCCAAACCGGTGAAGGTAGGCTCCCGGCTCACCTTGATCCTGTTCGCCCAGGCCAGTGCCGTGCTGCTGGCGGCGCTGTGGATAAACAACACCTACCAGCTCTACACCTCCTGGTCCGACCTGCTCGGCGAGGACGGCGGGGTCGGCGTCATCGCCGCCGCCACCCCGCAGACCGAGGTCGGCACCAAGCTCGGCGCGCGCGCCGCGGGACTGCCCAACGCCAAGCTCTTCCGCCCGCTGCGCGGCGTGGACGACGGCTACACCGCCCTGATCAGCGGGCCGGTCTCACACATCGTCAACACCGTGGTGGTGTGGCTGCCGCCGCAGTACTTCGAGGCCGCATACGCGCACACCGACTTCCCGGTGGTGCAGCTGCTCTCGGGCACTCCGGGCACGCCGCAGACCTGGCTCTCCGGGATGCAGGCCCCGCTCGCGCTGACCCGGCTGGTGAACGCGGGCCGGGCGCACCCGTTCATCCTGGTCTCCGCCGCCATCAACGTCGACCCCGGCCACGACCCGGACTGCTCGAACATCCCGAAGGGCCCGAAGGTCGCCACCTGGCTCACCACCGACGTGCGCCAGCTCGTGCTCTCCTCCTTCCGCGCCTCGCCCTCGCGCAAGGCCTGGGGCCTGATGGGGTATTCGGAGGGCGGGCTGTGCGCCTCGAAGCTGGTGCTGCAGTACCCGCAGCTGTACTCCGCCGCCGTCTCCCTCAGCGGCGACGACCACCCCGACGGCGACCTGCTCAAGCCCGGCACCGCGGCGTACGAGCAGAACGCGCCGCTGTGGCTGCTCCAGCACGACGCCCCGGCCGAGGTCTCGCTGCTGCTCGCCGGGACCTACCAGGACGGCAACGTGGCCCAGGAGGCCGCCGCGATGACGGCCGCGGCCCACATGCCCACCACCGTGCAGACGCTGCTGTCCGAGCGCGGCGGGCACAACATCGGGGTGTGGAAGACCGATGAGACGCCCGCCTTCCAGTGGCTCTCGGAGCACCTGCAGACCCCGTCGACGCCCACCTACACCGCGGACACGAAGCTGGTCAGCGGCATCGACTGACCGCCCGGATCGTTCAGCCGCGCGGTCCCGAGCGGATAACGTGGCCGCGTGACTGAACCAGAGACGCAGAACGCGGTGCCGGCGGCGCCCTCGAGCCCGCACCAGCGCCGGCACCTCAAGGAGCGCTTCCGCGGCCCGGTGCTGCTGCGCCGCACGCAGCTGCCTGCCCCGGACGACACCACCACCGACCAGCGCCTGCTCGAGTCCGAGGGCTCGACCGACTGGCTGCACGAGGACCCGTGGCGGGTGCTGCGGATCACCTCCGAGTTCGTGGCCGGATTCGAGACCCTGGCCGAGATCGGGCCGGCCGTGGCGGTGTTCGGCTCGGCCCGCACCAAGCCGGACTCGCCCGAGTACGCCGTGGGCGTCGAGGTGGGCCGGCTGCTGGCCAAGGCCGGCTACGCGGTGATCACCGGCGGCGGCCCGGGGGCGATGGAGTCGGGCAACCGCGGCGCGGTCGAGGCCGAGGGCGTCTCGGTGGGCCTGGGCATCGAGCTGCCCTTCGAGCAGGGCCTGAACGACTACGTCGACCTGGGTCTGAACTTCCGTTACTTCTTCGTGCGCAAGACCATGTTCGTCAAGTACGCCCGCGGCTTCGTGGTGCTGCCCGGCGGCTTCGGCACCCTCGACGAGCTGTTCGAGGCGCTCACCCTGGTGCAGACGCAGAAGGTGACCTCGTTCCCGATCGTGCTGGTCGGCACGTCCTACTGGTCTGGCCTGGTGGACTGGCTGCGCGACCGGGTGGTGGCCGAGGGCAAGGCCTCGCCGGCCGACCTCGACCTGCTGCACGTCACCGACCTGCCGGAGGAGGCGGTGGAGATCATCCGCGGGACCCAGCCGGCCGGCCGGCGGATCTGAGACCGCCGCTCGCCGGGGCCGGAAGCGTTGCGGGCCGGGCGGCCTGAGGTCGCGTCAGCTCCGGCTGAGCGCGGCCTCGGTGGACGCCTGCGCCGCCGCGCACACCGCCCGGCAGACCGCGGCCAGCTGCTCGTCGGTGGTCGGGTAGGGCGGCATGGTGTAGATCAGGTCGCGGAACGGCCGCAGCCAGACCCCCGCGGCCACCGCGGCGTCGGTGGCCGCGGCCATGTCCACCTCGCGCTCGAGCTGGACCACGCCGATCGCGCCGAGCACCCGCACGTCGCGCACCCCGGGCAGCTCCCGGGCCGCGCCGAGCCCGGCGCCGAGCGCGGACTCGATCCGGGCCACGTCCTCGCGCCAGCTCGTCCCGCCGCGCAGCTGCGGATCGGTCAGCAGGTCGAGGGAGGCGTTGGCGACGGCGGCGGCCAGCGGGTTGCCCATGAACGTGGGCCCGTGCGCCAGGATCGGCACCTCGCCGCCGCTGATGCCCTCGGCCACCTTCGGCGTGCACAGCGCCGCCGCGAGGGTGAGGTAACCCCCCGTCAGCGCCTTGCCCACGCACATCACGTCCGGGCACACGCCCGCGTGGTCGGCCGCGAACAGCTCGCCGCTGCGGCCGAAGCCGGTGGCGATCTCGTCGAACACCAGCAGCACGTCGTGCGCGTCGCACAGCTCCCGCAGCGCCTTGAGATAGGCGGGGGAGTGGAAGCGCATGCCGCCCGCACCCTGCACCACCGGCTCCACGATCACCGCCGCGAGCTCGGCCGCGTGCCGCTCCATCAGGTCGGCGAGGTGCTGGAGGTAGGCCGGGTCGGGTTCGGCGGCGAAGCCCGCGGGCGGCTCCTCGGCGAAGACCTGCTCGGGCAGCACCCCCTGCCACAGGCTGTGCATCCCGCCCTCCGGGTCGCACACCGACATCGGGTGGAAGGTGTCGCCGTGGTAGCCCCCGCGCCAGGTCATCAGCCTGCGCTTGCCCGGCCGCCCGAGCGAGCGCTGGTACTGCAGGCACATCTTGATCGCGACCTCGACCGAGACCGACCCGGAGTCGGCCAGGAACACGTGCCGCAGCGGATCCGGGGTCAGCTCCACCAGCCGCTCGGCCAGCCGCACGGCCGGCTCGTGGGTCAGCCCGCCGAACATCACGTGCGCGAACCGGTCGATCTGGGCGTGCGCGGCGGCGTCGAGCACGGGGTGCCGGTAGCCGTGGATCGCGGCCCACCATGAAGACATTCCATCGATCAAGGTGGCCGGACCGTGCGCCCCGGCCACCTCGAGGCAGACCCCGTGTGCGCCGGTGACCAGCAGCGGAGCCACTTTTCCCGGCATCGGACCATAGGGATGCCAGACGTGCGCACGGTCCAGGCCAAGCAGCTCGCGATACTCCACCGACACACCGTATCCCGAGCGCTGTATTGTTCCTTCGCGGGATCTAGCCCCACGAGTACGGAGGCGTCGCCCAATGTTCTTTTTCCAGCTGCTCGTCGTGGTCGTCCTGCTCATCGCGGTGGGCTGGGTGGCCGTGGGCGGCGGCGGACACCTGTCCCAGCCGATCCCGGACCGGCCCGACCCGGCCGTGCCCGACACCGGCCTGCTCGGCCGTGAGCACGTGGACAAGGTGCGCTTCTCCGTGGGCGCGCGCGGCTACCGGATGGACGAGGTCGACGACATCCTCGACCGGCTCGCCTACGAGATCGACGTGCGGGACAAGCGCATCGCCGACCTCGAGCGCGACCCGTCCGACCCGGCCCGGCCGGCCGTTCAGACGCCGGACGAGGAGCCCGACGGCACGCAGGAGTGATCTGGCGAAGGATCTCACTACTTCAGGTGAGTTCCGCGTGACGTCTTGACGTCGCCGGTCCGACGCGGTTTCCTGGCAGCACCCCGACCTGAACCCTGACTTCGGCTGAATCTCCGGGAGGTGCGGTGTGGCCCAGCAGATCGCCCGAACCGTCGGCGAGACGAACCCCGTGCAGCTCAAACCGTACGACGGCCAGTGGTCCGCGTACTTCGACCAGTATCGAAGCCTGATCCTCAGTGTATTGAGCGACCGGGCGGCGGCGGTCGAGCACATCGGCTCCACCGCCGTTCCCGGCCTGCTCGGCCGGGCCTGCGTGGACGTGCTGCTCGCGGTGGCCGAGCCGGACGCCGAGGAGGACTACCGAGCCGAGCTCGAGGGCGCCGGATTCCGGCTGTGGCAGCGGGAGCCGGACCGCCGGGTGTTCGGCAGCGAGCCGGCCGCCGCCGGAGCGCCGCCGTGCCCCGCGCGGCTGTTCGTCTGCCGCTCCGGGGGCACCTGGGAGTTCGACCAGCTGCTGCTCACGCACTACCTCGGCGCGCACGAGGAGCGCCGCCGGGCCTACGCCGACCTCAAGCGCCGGCTCGCCCGGGAGCACCGGGACGACCCGGACGGCTACGCCCTGGCCAAGCGCCCCTTCCTGCGCGAGACGGTGCGGATGGCGCACCGCTCGCTGATCCCGCTGGACTGACCGGCCACGCCCGGACCCCGGCGCGGGCGGCCCGTCGGCCGCGCCGCCCGGCACCTCGTCCTAGGGCTGGCCGGTGAACACCGGCGCCTGCTTGGTCAAGAACGCCTCGACTGCTACTCGGTGGTCCGGCGCCGCGGCGCAGCGCTGCTGCATCGCGTCCTCGACCTCGAGCGTCTCGGCCAGTGTGTGCGCCGCGCCGTACGCCACCGACTCCTTGATCGACGCGTAGGCCACGGTCGGTCCGGCGGCCAGCTTCTCGGCCACCTCGCGGGCCCGCTCGGCCAGCTTCTCGGCCGGGACCAGCTCGGTGTAGAGGCCGAGTTCGTGGGCGCGCGAGGCCGGGATCGTCTCGGGCATCAGCAGCAGCTCGAGCGCGCGGGCCTGGCCGACCAGGCGCTGCAGGGTCCAGGAGGCGCCCGAGTCCGCGCTCAGCGCGACGCCGGCGAAGGCCAGGTTCATCTTGGCGGTGTCCGCGGCGATGCGCAGGTCGCAGGCGAGCGCGAACCCGGCGCCGGCGCCCGCGACCACCCCGTTGATCGCGGCGACGACCGGCTTGGGCATCCCGGCCAGGGCGAGCGTGATCGGGTTGTAGTGCTGCTCGACCGTGTTCGAGATCGGCTCGCCCGAGGCCAGCTTGCCGGCGTGCTCGCGCAGGTCCTGGCCCACGCAGAAGGCCTTGCCTGCCCCGGTCAGCAGCACCGCGCGCACCGCCGAGTCGGCCGCGGCCCGGCGCAGCGCGGCCAGCAGGGCGTCCTTGGTGGCGTCGTCCAGCGCGTTCATCGCCTCCGGGCGGTTGAAGGTGATGGTGGCCACGGCGCCGTCCACGGCGTAGACGACGGGTTCGGGCCGGGGGCTCGAAGTGCTCACGGTGGGCCTCTTCCTCTCGGGTCGAGTATGAAGTTACCGGCTGGTAGCGCGGGAGGCCAGACGCCCGCCACCGCACGTCGCGCGCACGTCGTCGAAGCGCCCTGCTCCGCTCCTTTTCGCAGTGTCGGTGTGATGCGGGATAATGGGACAGGTCAGGGTGTCTGCAGGAAGGGGAATGAGCATGGCGGCGATGAAGCCGCGGACGGGCGACGGCCCGCTCGAAGTGGTCAAGGAGGGGCGCGGCATCGTGATGCGGGTGCCGCTCGAAGGCGGCGGACGGCTTGTCGTCGAGCTCAACGCCGAAGAGGCGGGCGCCCTGGGCGACGCCCTGAAGAACGTCATCGGCTAGCGGAAGCCGGCACAGGCGGCCGCGACCGGAAGGCGGGCCCGCGAGGCGGCGAGCCCGCCCTCCGGTACGCCCGATCACGGTCACTCCCGCGGCCTGATCCGTCACGGATCGTAGCCCCCGCGGTTTGAGCCCTCGACCCGGCCGCCGTCCCGTTTCGAAACCCCGCGGCGAAACTCCGCGGTATGCGCGCCCGACCGGGCCGCCGCCCTCGCCCGACGCCCGCCCGAAGCGACAGTGGTCACACTCGCCGGCCGGACCGCCGCTCCCGCCCGACTCGGACGCACCCCGCGCGCGGCCTCGCGGGCCCTTGCCCAAGCACCCGCGCACCCGCCGTTTCCGCGTCCCGATTCCCGCCATCGCACGCCTGTGAGCAGCCCGGGAACCCGCGGCGGCGCACGCTCGTTGATCCTGATGTCCAGAGCTCAGCCGGTCCACGGACACGGCGAGCGGGCCGAAGTTGACAAGCTCCATGTCAACTTTCAGGCCCTTCTCAGGCTTGGCGAAGGGGTAGCGGGCTATGGTAACCAGTGCAGCGGTACTCGAAAAACGAGGAGGTAGTGCCGTGGCGCTCGGGGGCGAGGCAGAGCACTGGGGAGTAGGCGCGAACGGCCCGGCCGAATCCGGGTCACCGGCGCCGGAGTCCGCCGCGCAGGCGGCGGAGCCGCAGGCCGCGGCCACGGAATCGTTCGGCGTGCCCGTACTGGGGCCAAGCCCGGTGGACTGGACCCCGCCGAGCTGGGAAGAAGTCGTCCGCACACACTCGGCCAGGGTCTACCGCCTGGCCTACCGGCTCACCGGCGACCGCCACGACGCCGAGGACCTCACGCAGGAGGTCTTCGTCCGGGTCTTCCGCTCGCTGAGCACCTACGCCCCCGGCACCTTCGAGGGCTGGCTGCACCGCATCACCACGAACCTCTTCCTGGACCAGGCGCGGCGCAAGTCCCGCATCCGGTTCGAGGGCCTGGCCGAGGACGCCGCCGAGCGGCTCGCCGGGCGCGAGCCCACGCCGGCCCAGGCCTACTTCGACGCCCACCTCGACGGGGACATCGAGGCCGCGCTCACCGCGCTGCCGCCCGAGTTCCGCGCCGCGGTGGTGCTCTGCGACATCGAAGGCCTCTCCTACGAGGAGATCGCCGCCACGCTCGGGGTCAAGCTCGGCACCGTCCGCTCCCGCATCCACCGCGGCCGCGGGCAGCTGCGGGCCGCGCTCGCGCACCGCGATCCACGCCGCCGCTCGGACGAGGGCGAGGACGTGGCGAACGACGCGCTGCCCGAGTCCCAGGGCAACCGCGGCGGAAAGGGGATGCGGTAATGGCGCTGTTCGGCGACCACCTCGGCCCCCGGCTCGCCGCCCTCGTGGACGGAGAGCTCTCGCACGACGACCGGGACCGCGCGCTCGCGCACATCGCGGGCTGCGTCGCGTGCCGCGCCCTGGTCGACTCGGAGCGCACGCTCAAGGGCCAACTCGAGTCCATGGCCATGCCCGAGCCCTCGGCCCGGCTGATGGCCGCCCTGTTCCAGATCCCGCAGACGCACGGCACCGCCCGCCGCGACGAGGACGAGGACCCGCCGTTCGGCGCGGGCGGCGACCGCCCGCGTCCCGGCGCGTTCGGCTCCATCCTGGGCCGCTCCGCCTCCTTCCTGCCCGAGTTCGCGGTGGGCCTGCGCCCGCTGCCGCCGCACGGCGGGGAGACCGAGCCGGACGAGGACCCCTCCCGCGGCGGCTACGCCCGCGTGGTCGGCAGCTCCCCGTTCGCGATTCCCGGCCGCACGCCGCAGCGTCCCGAGTACGCCCGCTCCGCGCTGCGCCCGCTGTGGTTCGCGGAATAGCCACGGTTCACGCGGCGGCCGGGCTTCGTGCCCGGCCGCACGCCCGAGCAGGCGCGGCGGCGCCGGATCGGCGGCGCGGTCGGCGATCGGCCCCACGGGTGGCGTATGGTGACGGTCCGTCGATCACGGAGTCCGGTGGCGTGATCTTCGAGCCCTTCACCTCCGGTTGGCCGGGTGATATTCGGGGTGCCTCTGTCATCGCGCGTCATTCGGGGATTACTGTGGTTACCGACCGCCCTGTTCCGTGCCGTTCGCGCGCCGGGGCCGGTCGACCGCTTTCAAGGCCGCACCTCCCGACCGCCGGAGCCTGACGATGTTCTTCGACTTGTCCCTGCCCGAAATAGTCGTGCTCCTCGGGCTCGGAATCGTCCTGTTCGGTCCGGACAAACTGCCCCAGGCGGCCGCCAGCGCGGCCAAATTCCTCCGGCAGGTGCGGGCCTTCAGCGACAACGCCCGACAGGATCTGCGCAATGAGCTCGGGCCGGAGTTCGAGGACCTCGACCTCGCGGACCTGAACCCGAAGACCTTCGTGCGCAAGAACCTGCTCGGCGAGGGCGAGGAGCTGCGCGACCTGCGCAAGGAGATCAACGGCGCGCTCAACGAGGCCGCGGACCTGAACGCGCCCGTGCCCGCCCCGCGGGTGACCGGCGCGGCCAACGGGAGCGCCCCGGCCCTCGGGGCCGGCGAGCAGCCGCCGTACGACGCCGACGCCACCTGACCGGAGCTCGTCCCCGGGGGCGGCGTCGCCCACACGATTGCGAGAACCGGATGCTCCGGCAGAATCCGGCGGACGCGGTGCCCGGCGCGGCCGAGGTCGACGCCCCCCTGCC
>NZ_JAGSOG010000114.1 GCF_018139695.1 Actinospica durhamensis
GCCACGCCCCGCTCCCGTTCGCCCCCGCCGCGAGGACCGAAACTGATGAATCCGGTACCCGAACCCGAAGCCTCGCCCGGCGAGGAGAGCGCCCCCGCCGCGGCGACCGCCGAACTCACCGTCGAGCCGGCCGTCGAGCCGGCCGTCGAACCGACCGCCGAACTCGGCCGCATCGGGCGCCGGCGCCGGCGCCGCGGTGTGCGCACCGCGCGCCGCGGTCGGCGCCGCACCTACTTCTGGCGCGCCGTGATCGGCGTGTTCGTGCTGCTGATCGGCTACGTCGGGGTGACCCTGGTGCCCTACCTCACCGCGCCGGGCACCGACCCGCTCAACGCGCGGGTGGCCGAGTGGGCCCGCGACCACGACATGAGCATGATCGTGACCTGGCTGGAGAACGAGACCTACAGTCCGCCGGCCACCGGCGGGAAGCTGGATGCCGGCCAGCTCGCCCAGCTCAAGGCCAGGAGCGAGACGGCGACGGGCGACGAGGCGGGGGCCCGGCCCAAGCTCAAGCTGGCCCCGGCGGACCGGCCCGCCGACATCACCCCGTTCGCGGCCGGCGCGGTCCCGGGCGAGGGCGTGTTCTCCCCGGCGGTCATCGGCCCGCTGGGCAACCCGATCGTGGAGACCGCGGCGCTGCGCCCGGACCCCGACCACACCTCCAACCTGGCCTACGTGGCCTGGCTCAACCAGCGCGCACTGCGCTTCACCCTGCAGCCCGGCTACCAGCAGCCAGGCGGCACCTGGAACGAGCCGGACTACCTCTCCTCGGACGTGCTCCCGCGCCTGGTGGCCACCTGGAACGGCGGGTTCAAGGTGGACCCGGACGACGCGATGGGCGGCTTCTACGAGGACGGGCACGAGGCGGTGCCGCTGGTGGACGGCAAGGCGGCCGAGGTGTTCTACCAGGACGGCACGCTCAAGATCGGCCAGTGGGGGCGCGACCTGACCATGTCCCCGGACGTCTCGGCGGTGCGGGAGAACCTGAACCTGCTGGTGGACAAGGGCGCGGTGACCGTCGGCCCGATGGACGGCTCGGGCGCGGACTGGGGCTACACCATCCGGGGCTGGTACTACATCGCCCGGTCGGGCGTGGGCATGACCGCGAACGGCGACATCGTCTACGTCGGCGGCACCGAGCTGTCCGTCTACACCCTGGCGAACCTGCTCAAGGCGGCCGGCGCGGTCTACGGCATGGAGCTGGACATCAACCCCGACTGGACCTCGTTCATGACCTACAACGGGCTGCAGGACCCGCAGCACCCGGCCGCGCAGAAGCTGTGGGACTTCGACCAGCCCTCCGACCGCTACTTCTCGCCCTCGGACCGGGACTTCGTCACGGTGCACGCGCGCTGACCGGCCCGCCTCCCGGCGTAATCAGCGCGCGCATATGCTGGCCTTTCCCTACTGTGGGACTGCTTCCGACACCTGTACCGAACACCTGTACTGAGAGGCGGTCCCATGAGCGAGCCCGAGCACGCCTGCGCGGTCCTGGTCGTCGACTCCGACCCGGTCGAGCGGGAGGAGACCGTCGACGGCCTGCGCCACCACCTCGGCCCGGCCGCCCGCGTGCACGGCGCGGGCGGCCTGCGCGAGGCCGCCGAGGTCCTGGCCCACCTCGCCGCCACCGGCACCCCCCTCGCCCTCGCGGTCAGCGCGCACCGGCTCGTGGACGGCACCGGGGTCGAGCTGTTCGGCCACGTGCGCGGGTCCTCGCCGACCACCAAGCGGCTGCTGCTGACCACGATGGACCAGGCCGACGCGGCGATCCAGGCGATCAACCAGGCGCAGACCGACCGGTACGCGGTACTGCCGGCGTATCCGCTCGAGGAGCGGATCCTGCCGATCGTGGACGACCTGCTCGGCGAATGGTTCGCCGAGCACGCGGCCGCGCAGATCGGGGTGACCGTGCTCGGGCACCGCTTCGCCGCGATCTCCTACACCGTCAAGGACTACCTGACGCGCAGTCTGGTCCCGTTCACCTGGATGGACCTGGGCGAGGACCCCGAGGCGCAGGCGCTGGCCCGGGACCTGAACCTGCCCACGCCCGCGCCGACCACGGTGCTGCTCGACGACGGCCGCTGCCTGTTCGACCCCTCCATCGCCGAACTGGCCAAGGTGCTCGGCCTCACCCAGGAGGCCACCCGCCAGTCCTACGACCTGATCATCGTCGGCGGCGGCCCGGCCGGCCTGGCCGCGGCCGTGTACGGGGCCTGCGAAGGCATGAGCGTGGTGGTGATCGAGGACGACTGCCCCGGCGGACAGGCCGGGGTCAGCCCGCGGATCGAGAACTACCTGGGCTTCCCGGCCGGCCTTTCCGGTGCCGACTTCGCCCACCGCGCGCTGGCCCAGGCCCGTCGGCTCGGCGTCGAGTGGTGCGCGGCCAAGGTGGCCACCGGCTTGGTGCCGGGCGGCGGCTCGCACATGGTCACCCTCGACGACG
Organism: Actinospica durhamensis; assembly: GCF_018139695.1. Lineage (GTDB taxonomy): Bacteria > Actinomycetota > Actinomycetes > Streptomycetales > Catenulisporaceae > Actinospica > Actinospica durhamensis. The sequence continues at coordinate 2,444 of NZ_JAGSOG010000114.1, forward strand.
GCAAGACCGTGGTGGGCCGCACGGTGCTGATCGCCACCGGCATGACCTGGCGTCAGCTCGACGCGCCGGGCGTGGAGGAGCTGCACAACGCCGGGGTCTACTACGGCTCCTCGGAGGCCGAGGCCAAGCTGGCAGCGGGCGAGGACGTGGTGGTCGCGGGCTCGGGCAACCCGGCGGGCCAGGCGGCGCTGCAGTTCGCCGCGTACGCCCGGTCGGTGACACTGGTGGTGCGCGAGGACTCGCTGCGCGGCGGCGGCCTGTCCGACCGCGTCGCCGACCAGATCGAGCGGCGCGAGAACATCCGGGTGCGCACCGGGGTCGAGGTCGGCGAGGTGCGCGGCTACGGCCGGCTGGAGAAGGTCGTGCTGCTCGAGGCGGGCAGCGGCCGCACCGAGGTGATCCCGGCCAACAGCCTGTACATCATGGTCGGCACGGTGCCCTGCTCGGAGTGGGTGCACGGGGTGCTCGGCGTGGACGAGTTCGGCTTCGTCCTCACCGACGCCGAGGTGGCCCGGCGCCCGGAGCTGCTGCCCGAGCCCTGGCCGGACGAGCGTGCCCCCTACCTGTCCGAGACCTCGATCCCGGGCGTGTTCGCGGCCGGCGACGTGCGCGCGGGATCGGTCAAGCGGGTCGGCGCGGCGGTCGGGCAGGGCGCCGTCGCGGTGGCCGCGGTCGCGCACTACCTGCGCGGCCTGGCCGAGCAGGACGAGCGGGCCGCGCTCGAGGCCGGCCAGGCCCCTGAGGCGCTCGAGGCCCCGCCGCGCGAGCTCGAGGCGCCGCAGGAGTGAGTCAGGAGTGAGTGCCCTGAGGTAGGACGTCCGACGCCGAACGAGTGCGGTCGTAGGGCCTGGACCTGCGATCTCACTCGTTCGGTCTAATCCCGGCCCGGTCCGATTCGGGGCCCGCGGCGGCGGACATCGCCTGATCATGACGGTACACACCAGACACGCGCAGGTGGATCGGGCTCTGGCCCCTTCGCCGCTCTACGCCGGCTGCCTCGAGACGGAGATCCCGCGCGCGCACCTCGGCGAGCGCGGCATCGGCGCCGAACTCGCCGCCTCCATCGTGGCCGACGAGCTGCTGCTCGACGGCAACGCCCGGCTCAACCTCGCGACGTTCTGCGCCACGGTCGGCGAGCCGGTGATCGACGCGCTCGCGGCCGGCACGGCCCGGGTCAACATCACCAACCAGGACGAGTATCCGGCCTCGGTCGAGATCGAGCGGCGGCTGTGCGCCATCGTCGCGAACCTGTGGCACGCGCCCGCGGACTACGCGGCCGTGGCCACCACCGGCAGCTCCGAGGCCATCCAGCTCGCCGTGCTCGCCGCGCGCCAGCGCTACCGGGAGCGCGGCGGCACCGGCACCCCGAACCTCGTCTACTCGGCGGCCGCGCATCCCTGCTGGGACAAGGCCTGCCGCTACTTCGACGTGGAGCCGCGCCGGCTGCCCATCCCGACCACCCCGGGCGCCCCGGCGCTCGACCCCGCCGTGGTGCGGGCCGCGATCGACGAGGACACCATCGCCGTCGCGGCCACCCTCGGCTACCCGTCCACCGGCATCCTCGACGACGTCCACGGCCTGGCCCAGATGCTCGACCGGCTGCACCGCGACACCGGCCTGGACGTGGGCCTGCACGTGGACGCGGCCTCCGGCGGGTTCACCGTGCCCTTCAGCCACCCGGAACTGGTGTGGGACTTCGGGCTCGAACGCGTCGTGTCGATCAACGCCTCCGGCCACAAGTACGCCGGGGCGCCGCTCGGCCTCGGCTTCGTGGCCTGGCGGCACGACGAACTGCTGCCGGATCACCTCTGCTTCGACGTGAACCTGCTCGGCGGGCAGCCGGTGAAGTCCTTCTCGCTCACCTTCTCCCGCCCGGCCGCGCCCATCATCGCCGCCTACACCACGATGCTGCGGCTCGGCCGGGAGGGCTACACCTCGCTCGTCGCCCACGAACACGAGGTCGCCGCCCTGGTCGCCGAGGCGGTGGTGCGGCACGGGTTCACGCTCTGGGGTGACGGGCGCCAGCTGCCGCTGGTGGCCTTCAGCCTGCCGGTGGCCTCGCGCCGCAGCTGGGGCCTCGAACACCTCTCGGCCAAGCTGCGCGAGAAGGGCTGGCAGCTGCCGGTGTACGCGCTGCCGCCGGGCGCCGAGGACGTCCTGGTGGCCCGGGTGACCTGCCGGGCCGGGCTCTCGGCCGACCTCGCGCACAGGCTGATCGCCGACCTCGACGCCGCGGTGGCGGCCCTCGACGCGCACGAGGGCGGCCACCCGGACGCCCCGATCGAGGGCTTCCACCAGGCCTGACACCAGGCCCGCCGCGGTGGGATCAGCCTGCCGGCCGCGCGGTGGCGGCCACGGCCGGGCGCCGCTCCCGCACGCTCCGACGGCGCAGAGCCGCCCGGACCAGCGCGCCCGCCAACACGACGCCGGCCAGGCTGATCACCCACTGCTGCGCCGCGCCACCCCCGGCCGCGTACCGCCGCTCGTCGATGTCGATCGCGACGGCGGCCGCGGCCGGGATGGTGGCCAGCGAGACGAGCGCGCCCGCCAGCGAGTCGACCCGCGAGTCGACCCGCGGGTCGACCCGCGGGTCGACCCGCGAGTCGACCCGCGAGTCGACCCGCGCGGCGGTGTTCGACAGCGCCGTCGCCGCGCCGCCGAGCCAGGACACGACGAAGGAGAAGACCCCTGACCGCCAGATGAAGCCCGTGTTCGGATGCGGCTGCTGCGAACCGCCCGGCTCGTACAGTCCCGTGACTCGCATCGTCACGCCGAACAGCGCCGTGAGCGCGATCCCCGCCGCGAACGCGGCCAGCAGCGTCAGCAACGCCTGCTCGGCCGACCGCCATCGGCGCGCCGAGAGCGCCGTGGCCAGCGCGTCCGTCGGCCCGTGCGTCGGCCCGAGCACGACCGCGGCCGCGATCAGGACCGGATCATCGAGTTCGATCCCGCAGGCCGCCACCATCATCGCGATCGCCGTGAATGCCGGCTGCGCCCGCGTCAGCTGCGGCGGGCACGGCACGCGGGCGCGGAGCAGGGGCACGCGCCCCAGTGCGGCCTCGTCCGTTCGGCCCGTCCGGCAGGCACGCCGCACCGCGGCCCACCTACCGTGGACAGGTGGACGGCGTGCTCGAGGACCTCGCCCCCGACGGCCTGACCACAGCTCAGGTGGCCGAGCGGGTCGCGTCCGGCCGGACCAACCGGCTGCCGGTGGCCTCCAGCCGCTCCCTCGGCGCGATCGTCCGCGCCAACGTCTTCACCTGGTTCAACGGCCTGATCGGCACCCTGTTCGTGATCATGCTGGTGGTCGGGCCGTTCCAGGACGCGCTGTTCGGCTTCGTCATCGTCTTCAACGCCCTGATCGGCATCGTGCAGGAGTGGCGGGCCAAACGCACCCTCGACTCGCTGGCCATCGTCGGCGAGGCCAGGCCCCGGGTGCGCCGCGCCGGCGCCGAGCAGCAGTTGGCCGCCGAGGAACTCGTGCTCGACGACGTGATCCTGCTCGGGCCGGGGGAGAAGATCCCGGTCGACGGCGACGTGCTCGACGCCGCCGCGCTGGAGGTCGACGAGTCGCTCCTGACCGGCGAGGCCGACCCGGTGCGCAAGGGCCCGGGGGACCAGGCCCTGTCCGGCTCCTTCGTCGTGGCCGGCCGCGGCACCATGCGCGCCACGAAGGTCGGCGCCGACGCGCACGCGGCCAAGCTCGCCGCGGAGGCGCAGCAGTTCACCCTGGTGCGCTCGGAGCTGCGCGACGGCGTCTCCCAGATTATCAAGTTCCTGACCTATCTGCTGATCCCCGCGGGCATCTTGCAGATCATCGTGCAGACGGCCATCGCCGGCGGCGTGCGCGCCGGGATCAGCCGCACCGTGGCCGGGATCGTGCCGATGGTGCCCGAGGGCCTAGTGCTGCTGACCTCCGTCGCGTTCGCGGTGGGCGTGGTGCGGCTCGGGCGGCGCAACTGCCTGGTGCAGGAGCTGCCCGCGATCGAGGGGCTGGCCCGGGTGGACACCGTCTGCCTCGACAAGACCGGCACGCTCACCGAGGGCGGCATGCGGCTGAACGCGATCGAGACGCTGGAGACCGAGCTGACGGAGAGCCAGGTCCGCGACGTGCTCGGGGCTCTCGGCGCGCTCGAGGACCGCCCGAACGCGACCATGGCCGCCGTCATCGAGGCCTGTCCCGCCCCCGAGCCGGGCTGGCCGGCCGAGGGCATCGCGGCGTTCTCCTCGGCCCGCAAGTGGAGCGGTGCCGGTTTCGCCGACGGCCACGGCACCTGGCTCTTCGGCGCCCCCGACATCCTCGGCGCGGGCACCGCGGCGGCCGAGCTGGCCGAGCAGCGCGGCGCGGGCGGGCTGCGCGTCCTGCTGCTCGCGCGCTCCGCCGTCAGCCTGTCCGACGACGCCGAGTACACCACCGCCCAGATGAGCCCGGAGCCGGTCGCGCTGGTGCTGCTCGAACAGCGCATCCGCCCCGACGCCGCGCCGACGCTGGAGTACTTCGAGCGTCAGGACGTCCGGCTGAAGGTGATCTCCGGCGACAACGCGGTCTCGGTCGGCGCCGTCGCCGCCTCGCTCGGCCTGCCCGGTGCCGAGAGCCCGCTCGACGCCCGGGAGCTCGGCGCGTCGGCCGAGCGGGCGGGCACGGTCGAGACCGTGGATCGCGCCTTCGCCGACGCCGTCGCCGACCACTCCGTCTTCGGCCGGGTGACGCCGCGTCAGAAGCAGCAGATGGTGCTGGCGCTGCAGAGCCGCGGGCACACCGTCGCGATGACCGGCGACGGCGTCAACGACGTGCTCGCGCTCAAGAACGCGGACATCGGCATCGCCATGGGCTCCGGCTCGGGCGCGGCGCGGGCCGTCGCCCAGATCGTGCTGCTCGACGAGCGCTTCGCCACGCTGCCCTCGGTGGTGGCCGAGGGGCGCCGGGTGGTGGGCAACATCGAGCGGGTCTCGAACCTGTTCCTGGTCAAGTCCTTCGAGTCGTTCCTGCTCGTGGTGCTCACCGGCATCCTGCGCCTGCCCTACCCCTTCCTGCCGCGCCACACCACGCTGGTGAGCACCCTGACGATCGGCACGCCCTCGTTCTTCCTCGCGCTCGCCCCCAACCTCGCCCGCGCCCGCCCCGGCTTCGTCCGCCGGGTGCTGCGCTTCGCCGTCCCGGCCGGGCTGGTCAACGGCGCGGCCGCGTTCGTGTCCTACTACCTCTCCCGCCTGCCCCCCAACGCGACGCTGCCGAGCGAGCAGACCTCGGCGATGATCACCCTGTTCACCGCCAGCCTCTGCGTGCTCATCCTGGTCGCGCGGCCGTTCGCGTGGTGGAAGGCCGTGCTGGTGGGCACGATGGCCGCGCTGTTCGTGCTGGTCTCGCTGATCCCGGCCGGCCGCCGGTTCTTCCAGCTCGAATACGGCGGCTGGCAGCAGGTGCTGACCTCCCTCGCGGTGGCCGGCTGCGCCGCCGTCGCGCTCGCCGTGCTGTGGCACCTGGCCCGGGCCCGCGACGAGGATCCGCTCGCGTCCGGCTCATCCCCCACTCGAACGGACTAATACGCGACGCGCCTCGCTGACCGAATACGCCCCAGACGGCCCTGGCGTCGAAGGGCACACGACAGGGACGGGTAACCGAATGAGCGTGCGCTTGCCTTCCCCGCAGCGGGTTTCCGGACTCGACGGCCTGCGCGGCCTCGCGGTCGCGCTGGTCGTGGTCTTCCACGTGTTCCCGAACACGCTGCCCGGCGGCTTCCTCGGTGTCGACGTGTTCTTCGTGCTCAGCGGCTATCTGATCACCGGTCTGCTCGCGCCGCGGCTGCGGCCGCGCACGGCCGACGAGCCCGACCCCGCCCGCCTCGTACTGCGGCGCTTCTGGCTGGGCCGGGTGCGCCGGCTCGCGCCGGAACTCGTCGCGGTGATCCTCGTGGTCTGCGTCGCCGCGCGCTATGCCGGGCCCGGATTCGCCGCGGGCCTGCGCAGCCAGGTCGGCGCGGCCCTGGCCTCGGGCACCAACTGGCTGCTGATCGTCCACGGACAGAACTACTTCGCCGCCTTCGCCGCGGCCGCCGGGCATCCGCCGGTGCTGCAACACCTCTGGTCGCTCGCGGTGGAGGAGCAGTTCTACCTGCTCTGGCCGTTTCTACTCTGGGCGCTCCTGCGCACCCCGTTCCCGGCGCTGCTCGCCGCGGCCGGCTCGATCACGGCGTTCACGCTGATGGTCACTGACGCCGGATCAGGCCCGGCCGACTACTACGGCACCCTCACGCACTGCGGCGGCCTGCTGCTCGGCGCCGCCGTCGCGCTGCGGCTGCCGCTCGACCGGATGCGCACGCTCGATCCGACGCGCGACGCCAGGGTGCTGCGGGCGCTCGGGCGGTGCGGCCTCGGCGGCATGATCGTCGTGTTCGTCCTGGCCGCCTGCCTCAACGGCGAGACCACCCGGCCCGAGTGCGGCGGGATCGCGCTGGCCAGCCTCGCCGCCCTGGTCGTCCTGCTCGCGGCGGTCTGCGACACCGACGTCGCGCGGATGCTCGAGTGGCGTCCGATCGTCTACCTCGGCAGCCGCTCGTACGGCGTCTACCTGTGGCACTGGCCGCTGATCGTGCTGATCGGCGCGCCGAGCGCGGCGGAGGGCTTGCGCGCGGCGGCGGGCCGGGGCGCGGTCGAGCTCGCGCTGCCGATCGTGCTCGCCGCGCTCAGCCACCGCTTCGTCGCGCGGCCCGCCCGCCGCTTCGACCCGCGGGCCGCCTGGGCGCGGCTGACCGGAAGAACGGACACATCCGTATGGTCGACCCGGGCCGCGGCCGGACTGGCCGTGGCCGCGCTGCTCCCGGCGATCCTCGGCTTCGCCGGCGCGCCACGCGTCGACCCGCAGCAGTCCGCGCTGGAGTCGCAGATCTCCGCCGGCAGCGCCGTCGCCGCCGCGAGCATCTCCAACAGCGGCACGTCGGGGGCGGCCCAGGGCGATGCGTCCGGCCAGGCGCCCGCCGGCGCGTCGGCCAAGCCCGCGCAGCCGCAGGCGACCGGACAGCAGAACCGGAACTCGTCCGCGTCCGCACCGGACGGGCTGCCGGCTGACGGCCCGCCGGATCCCGTGCTGGGCCAGGCGACCACCGCCGTCGGCGACTCCGTCCTGCTCGCCGGCGCCGAATCGGTGGCCACGCGCCTGCCGGGCATCGTGATCGACGCGAAGGTGGGCCGGCAGATCTACGAGGCGCCGGACGTGCTCGAGGACCTCGCCGCGCGCGGGCTGCTGCGCCACTTCGTCGTCCTCGCCCTCGGCACCAACGGCGACACCACCGAGCAGACGCTGGACCGGATCAGGCAGATCATCGGACCGGGCCGGGTCCTCGTACTGATCACCGTGCACGTCCCGCGCTCCTGGCAGCAGACGGTCAACACCCTCTACGTGGACTACGCCGTCTCCCACCGCGACAGCCTCCTGATCGACTGGAACGCCACCGTCTCGCCGCATCCCGGGCTGCTGTGGATCGACGACACCCATCCCCGGCCGGCCGGCGCCGAGGTCTACGCGAACCTCCTCGCCGACAGCCTGGCCGGCGTCGGGGACTGACGACACGGGCTGACGCCGCCGCCTGAGGCCGGCTCGGATCCGCGTCCCGGCGTCCTCACCCGAATGTCCCCGTCCCGCGCAACACTCGGACCCGACCGGGTATCACGGCCGCGAACAACCGCCGCAGTCGACGTCCGCCGCAGGACGTCGTCCACCCTTCGGGAGCGTGCCTTGGACGAGAGTGCCCCAGCGAGATCTCGCCGCAGCCGCGTGCTCGGGTGGGCCGCGCTCGGCGTCGTGGTGTTCGGCGCCATCAAGATCGTGCACTCGCAGCAGGCGCCGTCCGGGCCGCCGAGCCCGGCCGCCGCGGCCTACCTGCCGCCGGCGCCGCCGGCGGGCTCGATCTTCGCCGACCCGCTCGGCTTCTCCCCGCCCGTGCACATCGACATCCCCGAGGCGGACATCCACGCCGACCTGCTCAAGGTGGGCCTCGACCCCGACGGGGGCCTCGGCGTCCCGCCGCTGGACCAGGCGCAGAAGGCGGCCTGGTACGACAAGGGCCCGGCGCCCGGCCAGGTCGGCCCGGCCGTGATCGACGCGCACGTCGACTCCAGCGAGACCGCGGGCTACCGCGGCGCGTTCTACAACCTCGGCGAGGTGCTGCCCGGCGAGCAGATCCAGGTCACCCGGGCCGACCACACCGTCGCCGTGTTCACCGTCGACTCGGTCCAGCAGGCGGCCAAGGACCAGTTCCCCACCAGCCGCGTCTACGGCTCGGTCGGCTACGCCGCGCTGCGCCTGATCACCTGCGGCGGGGACTTCGACTACGCCAAGCACAGCTACGTCGACAACACCATCGTCTACGCCCATATGAGTGAGACGGACGGCCGTTGATCAGTAAGAAGGCCCATAAGAACATTGCTGCGCGCGCGTGATCATGCCTCGGCGAACGGGTGGACGGTCCGATGATCCAGATCATCCGCCTGAGGCTGCGGTAGCACCGAAGTGACCCACCGGCAGATCCCGGCGGCACCGAGGAGGCGAGCGATGAAGGGCACGGACGCGCAGGGGCAGTGGCACGGGCAACGGCGGGTGCAGGCGCGCGGGCAGGTGCCGGTACCGCCGCAGGGACAACCGCGACGGCGGGCTCCCGACCAGCCGCAGCCGCAACCACAGACACGCCCGCAGCGCCCACCACAGCCGACGCGGCAGCCGCCACGGCCCCCGGCGCCCGGCACGCGGGGGCCGCAGGATGTGCTGCGTCCTCGGCCTCGGCCCCGGCGCGCCCGAGGCCGCAATCCGCGGCGCACCGGCGGGCTGCTGCTCGCCGTCGGGACGCTGCTCGCGCTCGTCGGCCTGTCCACCATGGGCCAGCCCGCGCAGTCCGGGGACGCGCGCGCCACGGTGAACGGGGCGGCCGATGCCCCGTCAGCCCTCGAACTCCTGCCGGTGCAGGTGCCGTTCACGCGCGCCGTGGACGACCCGGTGCCGCTCGACCGGCTCTTCGGCCCGAAGCCGATCACGCCGATGAGTTTCTCCGTGCCCGTACACATCTCCGTCCCGCGGGCCGGCATCGACGCCGACGTCACGCCGGTCGGCCTCGCCACCCGCAGCGCGCCCGGGGTGCTGCCGCTCCGGAGTGCCGGGCAGGCGGCGTGGTACGACCTCGGGCCGGCCCCGGGGCAGCTCGGCGTCGCGGTCGTGGACGCGCACGTCGAGACGGACACGTCCGACGACGTACGTCCGGGCGACACGCTGGAGGTCACCAGGGCGGATCACAGCCTCGCGGTCTTCACCGTCGACGCGACCGAGCAGGTCCCGAGTTGGCGCACGTACGCGGGCCGGCCGCAGTTCGCCGGCCCCGCGCCCTACGCCGCCCTCAGCCTGGTCACCTGCTCCGGATCGCTCGACACCTGGCGGCACGGCTGCCTCGACCACACCATCGTGCACGCGCACCTCACCTCCGGCCGCCCCCTGGCCGCCTCGGTCCGGGCGTACTGAGCCGGAGCGATCAGACCACTGATGCCCGGTGCAGGTCGACGAAGTCGGGATCGCTCCGCGCGAACAGCTCGCCGAGCGCCTCGGCGCCGTGCTCGACCAGGTACACGGTCTCGGCGTCGCTGATCGGCAGCGCCTGGAGCCAGGCCACGGTCTTCCCGTCGTAGACGTGGGCGCGCAGGGCGTGCTCGTCCCAGAGGTAGGGCTCGACGAAGTGCAGGTTGGGCACGGAGGTGTCCGGGTAGTGCAGCCGGACCACGCCGGGGAACGCGCCGCCGGGCCGGGCCCGGTATCCGCTGTTGATGACGCAGAAGGCCGCGGTGGACAGGACCTCGGCGAACTCGGGCCGGTTGCTCACGGCCACGATCTCGACGCCGAGCGGCGGGTCGACCTCGTAGCCGTCGTCCGGGTGGTCCGACAGGCCGATGGTGCAGAAGGAGATCAGGCCGCGTTCGGGTACCTCGGTGCTGTGCAGTACGTGGATCTCAGAGGTCTCTGCCCGGTCCAGGTAGCCGACGACGCTGCACCGGCTGCCGTGGAAGACCGCGCGCACGTCCTGCGCGATCTGTTGGTTCGTCCGACCGGGTGACCGGGTTGGGCTCGATGGGTTCGGTGACTTCGGTGAGTTCGCCACCGTCCGGAGTCTAGGCCGACGCGGGCGTGAACGGCAGGACCGGTTTGCCGGTGCCGGAGTCGCGGGAGTCTCGCGCGAGCCCGGCCCCCGCCGCCGCGCAATCCCGCCGGGCACTTCCGGGGTGCGCGCCCGGCTGGTATAAACCCCAGCATGGGCCCGCAGGACGCCATATCAGACTACTGCCCGCACTGCCGCAGATCGGACCGGATCGTGCGTGCCGTGGACGTGCGCCAGGACGCCGCGGCGTCGCCGCTGAGCAGCGTGGACGTGGCGTTGCCGGGCTACGAGATGTGGTCGGGGATGCTGGTCGGCGGGGTGGCGCTGCTGTTCCTGGGGGCGATGGCCACCCTCGGTTCGGCAGGCCTGGACGGCAACGACGTGGCCGGGGTCCTGATGGCCGCGGCGATGGTGCTCGGCGCCGTCGGCTACGCCCGCACCCGGCGCAACGTCGCCCGGATGCGCAGCCTCGAGCCGATCGTGCGCGACTACCACGCGGACGCGCTGTACTGCGAGCACTGCGCGCGCATCCACTTCCGCACCCACCGGCTGCCGCCCGGGGTGGACTCGCGGGTGGCCTGGACCGTGCCGGACTACCGCAGGGAGCTGTGGTACGCCTGCGGCTTCGCGAAGACTCGGGCGTGGGGTCCGGCGGGCGAACGGCCGAGGCGTCATCCTTGAGGGGTGACGCTCCGTGAGATCCCGCTGCTCGTCTGGTTGACGGCCGTTCCCCGGCCCGTGCCGCACGCGGTGCGCGAGGCGGTCACGGCGGTCACCTCGGTGGACATCGACGTGCACACCAACGACAGCGCGAGCACCGGCGTGCAGTTCGCCATGCTCTGCAGCTTCGTCGGGACCTTCATGGTCACCCGCCTCGTCGTGCGGCTCATCCGCTCCGGCCGCGGCCCGTTCGGCAACGTGCGGGTGGGTACGGTGCACGTGCACCATCTCGTGCCCGGGATCATCATCATGCTGGTGACCGCGCCGGTGCAGTTCATCATCGCTCCGCACGGGACCGTACGTACCGTGCTCGCCTGCATCTTCGCCGCCGGGGCCGCGCTCACCCTGGACGAGTTCGCGCTCTGGCTGCACCTGACCGACGTGTACTGGGAGGACCAGGGCCGCAAGTCCGTGGACGCGGTGGTCTTCGTCGCCGGCATCGGCACCCTCGCCACGCTCGTGTCCGACCCCTTCTCGCGCGAGGAGGGCGAGAGCCTGTGGTTCTACTTCCTCTACCTTTTCATCACGCTGGCGTTCGTCGTGGTCGCGCTGTTCAAGGGACGGCTGTTCATGGGACCGGCCGGGGTGCTGGTGTTCCCGCTGGCCGTGGTGGCGGCGCTGCGCTTGGCCAAGATGGGCTCGCCCTGGTACAGCCGGTTCTACGTGGAGGGGTCGAAGAAGCAGTTGAAGTCGCAGCGCCGCGCCTCCCAGCGGGGTCTTGAGGCGCGGCTCAAGCAGCTGGTGAGCGGAATACCGCACCACTGACGCCGCGCGGCAGGCACGGGCGAGCGCTCGTCACGCGTACGGCCAGACCCAGTCCTTGATCTCGGGCAGGTCGTCGCCGTGTTCGCGGGTGTACGCACGGGCGCGCAGACGGGAGTCGAGCATCTCCTGGCGCAGGTGCGCGCCGCGGTCGGCGAGGCCGGGTACGCGGTCGATGACGTCGATGACGAGGTGGTAGCGGTCGAGGTCGTTGAGCATGACCATGTCGAAGGGGGTTGTGGTGGTGCCTTCTTCTTTGTAGCCGCGGACGTGGAGGTTGTCGTGGTTGGTGCGGCGGTAGGTGAGGCGGTGGATGAGCCAGGGGTAGCCGTGGTAGGCGAAGACGATGGGCTTGTCCCGGGTGAACAGGGCGTCGAACTCACGGTCGGACAGGCCGTGCGGGTGCTCGGTGTCGTCCTGTAGGCGCATCAGGTCCACCACGTTCACCACGCGGATGCGCAGGTCGGGCCAGCTCTCCCGGAGGATCGCCACCGCCGCGAGCGTCTCGAGGGTGGGAGTGTCCCCGGCGCAGCCGAGCACGACGTCAGGGTCCTGGCCCGAGTCCGTGGAGGCCCACTCCCAGATGCCGATGCCGCGGGTGCAGTGCAGGATCGCCTCGTCCATCGACAGCCAGTTGAGCGCGGGCTGCTTGCCGGCCACGATCACGTTGACGTAGTGGCGGCTGCGCAGGCAGTGGTCTGCCACGCTCAGCAGGGTGTTGGCGTCCGGCGGCAGGTAGACGCGGATGACGTCGGCTTTCTTGTTCACGACGTGGTCGATGAAGCCGGGGTCCTGGTGGGAGAAGCCGTTGTGGTCCTGGCGCCAGACGTGTGAGGTCAGTAGGTAGTTCAGGGATGCGATGGGGCGGCGCCAGGGGATGTGGCGGGTGGTTTTGAGCCACTTGGCGTGCTGGTTGAACATCGAGTCGACGATGTGGATGAAGGCTTCGTAGCAGGAGAAGAAGCCGTGGCGGCCCGTCAGCAGGTAGCCCTCGAGCCAGCCCTGGCAGGTGTGCTCGGACAGGATCTCCATCACCCGGCCGTCGTGGGCCAGCGCCGCGTCGTCGTCGGGCTTCGCCTCGGCCATCCATGACCGTCCGGTGGCTTCGAACAGCGCGCTCAACCGGTTCGAGGCGGTCTCGTCCGGGCCGACGACGCGGAAGTTGCGGTGCTTGACGTTCTTGGCCATCACGTCGCGCAGGAAACCGCCGAGGACGCGCGTCGCCTCCGACGTGGTCACACCGTGGCCGGCCGCGTCGACCTCGTAGTAGCGGAAGTCGGGCATGTCGAGGTCGCGCAACAGCAGTCCGCCGTTGGCGTGCGGGTTCGCGCCCATCCGCCGGTCGCCCTCGGGCGCGAGCGCGGCGAGTTCCGGGCGCAGGGCGCCGGCCGCGTCGAAGAGCTCCTCCGGCTGATACGAGCGCATCCACTCCTCGAGCTGGTGCAGGTGCGCCGGATTCTCGTGCAGGCCCGAGAGCGGCACCTGGTGTGCCCGCCAGTTGCCCTCGGTGCGCTTGCCGTCCACCTCCTTCGGACCGGTCCAGCCCTTGGGGGAACGCAGTACGATCATCGGCCAGGCGGGCCGCTCCACACCCTCCGGGCCGTCCTTGCGCTGCTGGGCCCGCGCGGTCTTCTGGATCTTCGCGATCGCGTCGAGGGCCTGGTCCAGCGCGGCGGCGAAGGCCTGGTGCGCGGCGTCGTGGTCGTCCGGGTCGGTGATCTCGACCGTGATCGGGCGGTATCCGTAGCCGGACAGCAGCTGGTCGAGTTCCTCGGGGGAGATGCGCGCCAACACCGTGGGGTTGGCGATCTTGAACTCGTTCAGGTGCAGGATGGGCAGCACCGCGCCGTCGATGGCCGGATCGAGGAACTTGTTCGAGTGCCAGGACGCGGCGAGCGGGCCGGTCTCGGCCTCACCGTCGCCGACGACGCAGCACACGACCAGGTCGGGGTTGTCGAACGCGGCGCCGAACGCGTGCGAGAGCGCGTAGCCGAGCTCGCCGCCTTCATGGATCGAGCCCGGTGTCTCCGGCGCGACGTGGCTGGGGATGCCGCCTGGGAAGGAGAACTGCCGGAAGAGCTTGCGCAGGCCCGTCTCGTCCTGGCCGATGCCCGAGTAGACCTCGCTGTAGGTGCCCTCGAGATAGGCGTTCGCGACCAGGCCGGGACCGCCGTGTCCGGGCCCTGTGATGTAGATCGCGTCCAGGTCGCGGGCGCGGATGGCCCGGTTCATGTGCGCGTAGATCAGGTTCAGCCCGGGGGTGGTTCCCCAGTGCCCGAGCAGCCGCGGTTTGACGTGTTCCGCCTTGAGCGGTTCGCGCAGCAGGGGATTGTCCAGCAGATAGATCTGACCCACTGACAGGTAGTTCGCCGCCCGCCAGTACGCCTCGATGAGCTTGAGCTCCTCGCGGCTGAGCGGTCCCGTCTTCCCGGTCGCCATGGGCCGTCCCTTCGCTTCGGGTCGAGTCTGTGCGGGCACGGAATGCGCCTTCCGATTCTCCCCACGGCTCCGGCGCATGCGCCCGTTCCGGTACTCCGAACGTGACCCGGTCCGGCGGCGCGGAGGACTGGCCGTCAGAATGGAGCCATGACGCAGGCCGTGCTGGTACTCAATGTCGGTTCCTCTTCGATCAAGTACCAGTTGCTCGCGCTGGACGACGCGGGGGAGGGCGAGCGCCTGGCGACCGGCCTGGTCGAGCGCATCGGCGGCCAGGACCCGGGCAAGCTCAGCCATCGCCCGGCCGGCGCCGAGGCCCTGGAGTGCACCGAGGTGTTCGCCTCGCACGCGCAGGCCCTCGACGCCGTTCTCGACGCGTTCCGCACGGCCGGGCCCGACCTCGACGAGGTCAAGCCGACGGCGGTCGGGCACCGCGTGGTGCACGGCGGGTCCAGGTTCACCACGGCCACCGTCCTCGACGACGAGGTGGTCTCCTCCCTCGGCGAACTCAATCCGCTCGCCCCGCTGCACAATCCGCCCAACCTCACCGGCATCGAGGTGGCGCGCGCGGCGTTCCCCGGCGTGCCGCAGGTCGCGGTGTTCGACACCGCCTTCCACCAGACCCTGCCGCCGGCCGCCTACACGTACGCGGTGCCGCGCGAGTGGCGGGAGGAGTACTCCGTGCGGCGCTACGGCTTCCACGGCACCTCGCACGCCTACGTCTCCCGCCGCGCGGCGAGGTTCCTGGCGCGTCCGGTCGAGGAGGCGAACGTGATCGTGCTGCACCTGGGCAACGGCGCGAGCGTGTGCGCCGTCGAGCGCGGGCGCAGCGTGGAGACCTCGATGGGCCTGACGCCGCTGGAAGGCCTGGTCATGGGCACGCGCAGCGGCGACCTCGACCCGGCCGTGCCCGCCTACCTGCAGCGGGTGGCCGGACTCGACGCCGACGCGGTGGACCGCGTGCTCAACCGCTCGAGCGGGCTGCTCGGGCTCGCCGGGAGCAACGACCTGCGCGACGTGAACCGGGATGCCGAGGCGGGCGACGAGGACGCGCGGCTGGCCCACGCGGTCTACTGTCACCGCATCAGGAAGTACGTGGGCGCGTACTACGCGGTGCTCGGCCGGGTCGACGCGGTCGTGTTCACCGCCGGAGTCGGCGAGAACGACGCGCGCACCCGGGCCCTGAGCATGCAAGGCCTCGAAGGCCTCGGCATCGAGGTGGACCCGGTGCGCAACGCCTCGGCCGAGCGCGGCGAGCGGTCCGTGTCCGCTCCCGGGACGCGAGTGCCGGTGCTGGTGATCCCCACGGACGAGGAGATCGAGATCGCCCGGCAGACGCTCGGCGCGCTCGGCCACGCGGCGTGACGCGGCGCGGCGCGGCGCCGTGCTGGGGCCGGTCGGCTCAGGCCTTGACCTCGCCCGTCTCGAGCAGCGTCTTGAGGTCGGAGAGCACGAGCGGCCAGCCGCCGCTGATGCTCGCGAGCACCCGGCTGCCCGGCGCGAAGCCGTCGTGGGTCACCGTCAGGCGCACCTTGTCGCCGATGTCTTCGAGGTCGAAGGCCACCTTGGAGCGCGGCTCCGGCTCCCCGCCCTGCTCCTCGCAGGAGCCGGTGACGGCGTGCCAGGTGTAGGCGAGCCGGCGGTAGGGGTCTGATTCGAGCACGACCTGCTCCGGGTCGTCCGCCACGGTGCCGTCGGTGCGGGTCACCGTGACGTGCGAGCCGGGCTTCCAGTCGGACTCGAAGGTCATGCCGCGCCAGTAGCGGCGGGTGAACGCGGGCTCGGTCAGCGCGCGCCAGAGCTGCTCGGGCGTGGTGCGGATATAGGTGGTGTAGACGAACTCGGGCCGGCCCGAGGTGTCGGCGGCTGCGTCCATGGAAGTGCCCTCCAGTGCCAGTTTCAGGTCCGCCAGGGCCTCGACCCGGGCCCGGTCGTACTGGTTGATCCACCGTTCGCCGATCTCGTTGATCGGCGCGGCGTTGAGATAGTGCAACTTCTCCCGGCCCCGCCAGACCGCGGTGACCAGGTTGGCCTGCTCCAGCACCGCCAGGTGTTTGCTGACGGACTGCCGGGTCATGTCCAGGCCGGCGCACAGCTCCCGCAGGGTCTGCCCGTTGCGGGCGTTGAGACCGTCCAGGAGCAGGCGCCGGCTCGGATCGGCCAGGGCCTTGAAAACCTCGTCCACTCCCGTCCCTATGCCCAACTGCTGATCATGGGCATCTCGGCGTCCGGCTGCCACCGGCCGTCCTCCAGTCCCGTCTTGAGGCTGATCAGGTACTGGGCCCAGCGGGTGGAGCAGTGGTGCAGGAACTCGGCCGGCTCGCGCCAGTCGCCGTGGGTGAACCTCACCACCGTCTCGCGCTCCTCGGGGCCCGGGTAGAGCTCGAAGGTGAGGGTGGTGCCGATCCAGTCCTTCGGGCCCTCGACGCACTCCCAGACGACCCGTTCGGACGGGGTGAGCTCGGTCACCCGCATGACCGCGGCGGGCACGTCCCCGCCGCCGAAGTAGAACTCCAGGTTCCCGCCCTCCCGGTCGTCCCCGCGCACGTCGCGGGTCCACCAGCCGCGCAGCCCCTCGATCGTGCCGAGCTTGTCGAACACCTGCTGCTGTGGGGCGAAGACGCCCACCCGGTGCCGGATGTCGGACATGGCCGTGCCTCCCGTTTCCACCGTATGCAACCGTTTGGCTGCATGTTCACCATAGGCAGCCGAGCGGCTGCATGTCAAGAAAACCACTCGACCGCGGCGGGCCGGGCAAGATCTCATGGCCGCCATGACCGCCTTCGCCGCAAGCGCCGAGCACGTGGAACTCAACCGACGGCACTGGGACGAGCGGGCCGCCGCCTGGCACGGCCCGCTCGCCCGCGAGCACTGGGCGGCCGAGCCCTGCTGGGGGCTGTGGGGCACGCCCGAGGCGGAACTGGGCATGCTCGACGCGGTGGCCGGGGCGGACGTGGTCGAACTCGGCTGCGGCACGGCGTACGTGTCCGCATGGTTGGCCCGCGCCGGTGCGCGTCCGTTCGCGGTCGACGTCTCGAAGGAGCAGCTGGCCACGGCGCGGGCGATGCAGGCGGAGTTCGGCCTCGAATTCCCGCTGCTGCTCGCCGACGCGAAGCGGCTGCCGCTCGAGGACGACCGGTTCGACGTCGCCGTCAGCGAGTACGGCGCGTCGCTCTGGTGTGATCCGCACCGCTGGATCCCGGAGGCCGCCCGCGTGCTGCGGCCCGGCGGCCGCCTGCTCTTCCTGCGCCGCTCACCTCTGTTCGCGCTGTGCACGCAGGTCGACGGACCGGTCGAGGCCGTGCTGCGCCGCCCCCAGTTCGGGCTGCGCGGCGTCGGGGACGACACGCGCATGGAGTTCACCGTGCCGCACGGCGAGATGCTGCGGCTGCTGCGCTCCTGCGGCTTCGTGGTCGAGGACCTGATCGAGATTCAGGCGCCGGACTCGGTGCCGCGCGAGTACGAGGACGTACCCTCCGCGTGGGCGCGGCAGTGGCCGAGCGAGGAGATCTGGAAGGCGCGGCTGGCCGGGTAGGTACGCGATCAGAGGTCGAGCATCGCCGCGGCGATCTCGTCGGCGGCCGCGGCGGGGATCGCGGTCGCGGCCTTCTCGAGCACGAGCAGCCGCGCGCCGGGAATCTCGCGCGCGAGGGCTTCGCCGTTGCCGACCGGGAAGAACCGGTCGTGGCGGCCGTGCAGCACGAGCGTCGGCACCGCGAGTTCGGGCAGGCGCTCACGCCAGCGCGGCGCGCAGTCGATCCGGGCGAAGACCGTGCCGAGCTGGTTGGCCATCTGGACCGAGCGCGCCGTGCCCTGCGTGCGGTCGAAGATCCGCTCCGCGGTGGCCCGTGCCGTGTCGGGGTCGTCGCCCGAGATCGCCGCCGCGGCGGCCGCGAAATCCGCCACCGCGCCGCGGTCGGACCAGTCGGGCTTCGGCAGCTCGAATCGCAGTTTCATCGCGGCCTGGTCGTGGTCGGGCAGATCCTCGTCGACCGGGCCGGGCGCGACCGGCCGCGTCCCGGCCAGGGTCAGCGCGCGGAAGGCGTGCGGGTGCTCGAGCGCGGCCACCTGGGCGACCATGCCCCCGACACCGATACCCGCGAGATGCGCGGGCCGGTCGTCGAGGGCGCGGGCGAGCGCGGCAGCGTCGGCGGCGAGATGCCGCAGCGTGTACGCGGGCTCCTCGGGGTCGAGCGTGCTCGAGGCGCCGGAGTCACGCAGGTCGTAGCGAACGACGTGACGTCCGCCGCGCGCGAGCGACTCGCAGACCGCGTCCGGCCAGGACAGCATGGTCATGCCGCCCGCGAGCAGGATCAGGGGTGCCGTCGCGTCGCCGAAGTGCTCGACCCCGAGCGTGACGCCTTCGGGCGAGCGCAGCGTGTGGACCGTCGCGGACATCGTCGACCTCCTGGACTACGGCGGGCCCTGGCGGCGCCCGTCCGGTTACGAGCCCTCACTCGCCACGTCCGAGACTATCTTCCCGTCCCGCAGCGTCACGATCCGTTCGGCGCGCTCGGCCACCGCGTGCTCGTGCGTGGCGGTGACCACGGTGAAGCCGTACTGCTCGGCGAGCTCGTGGATCAGGTCCATGACCCCCTCGCCGGTGGCCGAGTCCAGCGCGCCGGTCGGCTCGTCCGCGAGCAGCAGGGCCGGGCGGCCGATCAGGGCCCTGGCGATGGCCACGCGCTGCTGCTGGCCGCCGGACAGCTGCGAGGGCAGCGCCTGGTGCCGGCCGGCCAGGCCCACCGCGTCGAGCAGCTCGCCGGCGCGCGCGGCCCGGTCGAAGTCCACCTTGCGCGGGAGCACCGGGGCGAGCACGTTGTCCAGCGCGCTCAGCGCGGCGAGCAGGTGGAAGCGCTGGAAGACGAAGCCGACGCGCTGGCGGTAGCGCGCCGCGGGGCCGCGCCCGAGCGCGGTCACCTCCTCGCCCCCGACCGTGATCACGCCCTCGTCCGCCTTCTCGATCGCGCCGATCAGGTGCAGCAGCGTGGACTTGCCCGAACCGGAGGCGCCCACCAGCGCCGTGCGCGAGCCTGCCGCGAGGTCCAGATCCACCCCGTCCACGGCCGTGATCAGGCTCTCGCCCCGGCCGAACCGCTTGACCAGACCCTTGACCTCGACGGCGGTGCCGCCCTGTCCCTCGGTCATCGAACCCTTCCTTCCGTTCCGACGCTGGTGTGCGGACACGGCCTACTCCAGCGCCAGCGTCTGCGCGATCGGGCGGCTCGCTGCGGCCCTGGCCGGGATCAGGCTGGCCGCGGCCACCACCGCGCAGGCCACCACGGCCAGCGCGCCGAGCGCCGCGTACACCGGCCAGGGGGCGGCGCCGGTCAGCGCCCAGGTGCCGCCGAGGCCGAGCAGCGCCCCGGCCAGGCAGCCGAGCGCGGCCAGCAGCGCGCCCTCCCACAGAATCAGCCTGCGCATGTCCTGGGCGCTCCACCCGGTCGCCCGCAGCGCCGCCAATTCCCCCTCGCGTTCGCGGATGCCGAGGTAGAGCGCGTCGGCGGTGGCGG
This sequence comes from Actinospica durhamensis, assembly GCF_018139695.1. Lineage (GTDB taxonomy): Bacteria > Actinomycetota > Actinomycetes > Streptomycetales > Catenulisporaceae > Actinospica > Actinospica durhamensis. The sequence continues at coordinate 22,005 of NZ_JAGSOG010000114.1, forward strand.
CCACGGCGAGCGCCAGCGCGAGCAGCGCGGCCAGCGCGTCGGCCGCGCGCACCTGAACGCCCACCGCGTCGGCCAGCAGGCTGCCGGTGGCCGAGCCGTCGAACGCGGCCTCGACCCCGACCACGTTCGCCACCGCGCCGACGCCGATGGTCAGCGCGCCCACCGCGGCGGCCGAGCGCAGCGGCGCCCTGGCCATCCCGCGCCACGCCAGGGCCCTGATGCTGCGGGTACGCCGGGCCTTGCCCCGGGTCCGGGTCACCCGCGGCCGCAGGCCCGCGCCCGGATGCGCCCGGCCCGCCGCCACCGCCGCGGGCAGCGCCGCGAGCAGGCCCACGGCCAGCGCCGCCGGGATCGGGACCAGGATTCGGTCGAGGTTCGTCTGCACCCCGAAGAGCAGGTCGAGCGGCCAGGCCAGCGCGGTGCCGAGCAGCCCGGCCGCGGTCGCGATCGCCGCCACCTCGGCCAGTACCAGCGCCGCGAGCCGGCGCGGCCGCCAGCCCACGCAGGCCAGCACGGCCAGTTCCGCGCGCCGGGCCCGGACCGAGGCGGAGACCGCGTTGCCCGCGAACAGCAGGCACACCAGCAGCACCAGGACGAACAGGGTGGCGCTGCGCTTGTCCACCGCGTGCACCAGGGCCACCGCCACGCCCTTGCGCGACCACGGCTCGGTCAGGCTCAGCGCCGGACGGCCGAAGTCGCCCGCGGGCAGGTCCACCGCCACGCCGGTGGGGGAGGAGCCGGCCACCACGTCCACCTCGAGCCCGGTGGCCTGCTTGATCTCCTTGGCCACGGCCTGCAGGCGGGTCGCGGAGGACTGGTTCACCCCGTCCACCCCGGAGACCCGGACCTGGATCTCCGAGATCGGCGCGCGGCTCTGCGGGTCGGAGCCGTCGAGGATGTACGAGAGCGAACCCAGCGTGGTCAGGATCTGCGGCGGCGAGGCGATGTAGGAGCCCGCGTCCGCGCCCGAGGTGAGGCAGCCGTTGCCGAGCAGCTTCTGTGACGCGGTGTCGGCCCCGCATGCCTGCGAGGCCTGATAGGTCTCCAGGGCGACCGAGGAGAGCGCGGGGAACTGGCGGACCTTGGAGGGGTCGAAGATGCCCACGGTCACCGGGAGGATGATGTCACTGGAGCGTGTATTGCCCCGCTCGGTCAGCGGGCGCAGCGCCGTGTCACCCTTCTCCAGGGTGAGCGGTTCGTCTCCGGCGTAGTCCGACGCGCTCGGCGAGGTGCCGTGCGCGGTCGGGGTGAGCGCGCCCGCCGGGTCGGTGACGTACGTGGGCTGGCCCGCCTCCTCGCGCGGGTCGAGGTTGGTGCCCTCGATCAGCGGGCCGAGCTTGGCCTGCTGGAAGTTCTGCACGGTGGTGGAGCCGAGCACGGTGGTCGCGTAAGCACTCTGCGCCGACGCGGTCCGAGTGGCGCGCGGGGTGGCGGGCAGCGCGGAAAGTTCCTTGCCCAGTGTGTCCACGGGGACCTCGTAGCGCTGCGCCGGAAGACCGGAGACGGTCGATACGACGGTGGAGAGCGACTCGTCGATCTGGGCTTGGTCGGAGTACTCCACCGGCACGCCCACGAACAGCGACGTCGATCCCGGCATCCACTCGTCCAGGTCGATCCGGGGTTTGTCGGCCGTGCTCAGCTCCTGGCCCTTGACCGTGGCCGTGTCCAGCGAGACCAGCGCGTTCTCGCTGGCCGGATCCACGGCCGCGAGCAGCAGCGGCATCTCCCAGGTCTCCGGGACCTCCAGCCGCTTGGACGTGGTCGCGACCGGCGCGTCGGTGGCTCCGCCGTCCTCGCCGAAGGCGGAACTCAGCAGGTTGTCGGTGGTGTAGGTGCCGTCCGGGTTGAGCTGCGCCACGATGATCGGCCCGGGCGAGGTCGGCTGGGTCGTGGTGCCGGACGGGGTCAGCGGCTCGCCGGTGCAGACGGGTTCGAGCTTCCCGCCGGGCAGCACCTCCACTGGCACTCCGAATCCGGCCACGGCCGAGCTGGTTCTACACGGCGTCAGATCGGGCGCGACAAGCTTGCCCCGGTAGTGGTAGACCGGATCCATGATCTTGACGCCGTCGGGCGTCGTCCCGCCGCCGAGCGGCGCCGGGACCCAGGTCGGCCAGAGCACGGGGTTGCGCGTGACGTAGACGTAGGTGCTGAAGCTCTCCGGATTCTTCGACAGCCCGTGGTCGGTCACCCAGGTGCCGTCCAGCTTGAGCAGTTGCTGGGTGCGGCTCGGATCGACCTGGTCGGTCACGTCGGCGAGCGAGGAGCCGAAGACCTCGACGTAGCCGAGCATCGCGATCGGCGCGGCCACCTGCACGCCGGCCAGCTTCTGCACCTTCTGCCACTGCGCCGTGGTGATCCCGCCGTACTGGCCGGAAAGGAAGTTCCCGCGCACCAGTCCGTCGGTGGCCTCGTACGCGCTCTGGGTACCGGCCGGACGGACCAGAATGTCGTACGCGCCGCGGCTGTTGGCCTGCACGAAGCCGCTCAGCCTGGTCTGCTGGGTGGAGACCGATCCGGTCAGGATGGTGAATCCGGTGACCGCGGCGAGCAGTGCGAGCAGCAGTCCGGCCGCCCGGCCCCGACCGTGTCTGACCTGGGACCAGACCCAACGCGTCATCGTGTACGCACTCCCCGTTCGGCCCCGGCCCGCCCCCTGGCGCGCCCCCGTGATCCGCGTGCGACGACCCTAGCAGGGTTCGCCGACATGGTCTATACCAATCGCATGTGAGTCAGGGCTCATATGCCGTGTCATCTCGTCGTATTACCTGCTCCGGCCGGGTGAATACCGGTGACCCGGGGCCGTCCGGCGGCGTTGTCCTTGGCATGGACGTGGAGAACATCGATGCCCTGAGTCCGGCGGAGCTGGACGCCCTGCTCGAACGCGCCCTCGACCCGCAGGTCCCGGTGGAACTGCTCTACGCGGTGCTCGAGCGGATCGATCGGCTCGAGCGGGAGGCCGCGGCCGCCCGGGTGCCGCAGGCCGAGGCCCTCGCGCTGCCGGGGCCCGGGCCGGCCGGCGCCGACGCACCGCCGTACCCGCCCGCGC
>NZ_JAGSOG010000115.1 GCF_018139695.1 Actinospica durhamensis
GGGGTGTCCGCCGGGTCTTGGGCGTCCGGCGCATCGGGCGCGTCCGGCGCGTCCGCGGGCTCGGTCGACGGGGCCTGATTCGCCGCGTCCCCGGGTTCCGGACGCGGCGCGGGCAGCTGCGCGAGCGCGGTGTCCGCGTCCGAATCCTGGCGTTCCATGCCTGTCAGGATAGTCCCGCACCCGTCCGGCCCCCGGCCGGGTCGAGACAGGGGCGCCCGAGATCCGCTATGGTCTATACCACTAAGCCGTCCCGAAGAAGGTAACCATGCCCTCGCTTCTGTTGCGCAACGCTCATCTGGTCCTGCCCGGCGCGATAGTCGAGGGCGGCTGGGTGTGCGTCGAGGACGGACTGATCACCGGGGTTTCCACGGACGCCGCGCAGCAGCCGCCGACGGTTGGGCCGGAGACCGAGGTGCGCGACCTCGAGGGCGACTACCTGGTCCCGGGCTTCGTGGACATGCACGTGCACGGCGGCGGCGGGGCGGCGTTCACGGCCGGAGACGCCCAGCAGGCGCTGCTGGCGGCGAAGTTCCACCTCGGGCACGGCACCACCACCCTGCTCGCCTCCACCGTCACGGCGGAGATGGCAGATCTCGAACACCACCTCGGCGAGCTGTCCGGCCTGGTGCAGGACGGCGTGCTGGCGGGGCTGCACCTCGAGGGGCCGTTCATCTCCAAGAGCCGCTGCGGCGCGCACGACCCGGCGCTGCTGCGCCCTCCGGCCCGGGCGGACCTGGAGCGGCTGCTGCGGGCGGGGGACGGCACTGTGCGCATGATCACAGTCGCCCCGGAGCTCGAGCACGGTTTCGACGCGGTGCGGCTGCTGACCGACGCCGGCGTCATCGCGGCGGTCGGCCACACCGACGCCACCTACGACCAGACCCGGCAGGCGATCGAGCTCGGCGCGCCGGTGGGCACGCACGTGTTCAACGCCATGCGCCCGGTGCACCACCGCGAGCCCGGCCCGGTCACCGCCCTGCTCGAGCAGGAGCAGGTGATCGGCGAGCTCGTCAACGACGGCATCCACGTGCACCCCTCCGTGGTCAGCCTGATGTTCTCGGCGGCCGGGGCCCACCGGGTGGCCCTGATCACGGACGCGATCGTGGCGGCGGGCATGGCCGACGGCGAGTACCCGCTCGGTCCGCTCACGGTGCGGGTGCGCGACGGGGAGGCGCGGCTCGCGGAGGGCGACTCGCTGGCCGGGTCCACCCTGACCATGGACTCCGCGCTGCGCAACACCGTGCGCCTGGCCGGGGTCCCGCTGGTGGACGCGGCCGTCTCGGCCTCGCTCACCCCGGCCCGGGCCCTTGGCCTGGCGGACCGGATCGGCAGCATCGAGGTGGGCAAGCAGGCCGACCTGGTGGTCCTGGACGCGGACCTGCAGGTGACCGCGGTACTCCGTAACGGTGAAGGGGTTGACACCTCCTCACCCGTCTAGGGGACGGAGCACGTTCTCTTTCCAGTGAATCTCCACGATCGGGCGCACCCTCCAACGGGACCAAAAGGGTGACAACCAGGACAAAGCCACCCGATTGACGGTTTTAAGGTGTGTTCCGCCTTGAAAGAATCCCTGGTGAACGTGCCAACCATTTTCATTCTCAACGCCCAGAGCGGCGTGCAGCTGCGCAAGCAGATGGCGGGCACACCCCTACGGCCCTTCGAGGTTCGTGCGTCCGTGTAGAGGAGCAAGATCATGGTCCTGTCGGTTTCGGGGGTACTCCTGCTGGGAGTCATCGTCTTCATCCTTTTCCGCAAGGACGGGTTGAAGGTCTCGCACCTGATCGTGTGCATGATGTTCGGGTTCTACCTCGCCTCGACCTCCATCGCCTCGTCGATCCGCAACAGCACGGACTCGATCGCCGGCTTCATCAGCGGTCTGCACTTCTAGCCGGAGCGAGGCCGTAATCCCGTGTCTCCCTCCGCCCGCGCCGAGGACTCCCTGTGGAGCAGGATCGGCCACAGCGTCCGCGAGTGTGCCCCTGTGGCCCGGTTCAACGAGGCCGTGCTGCACCACAGGTTCCTGACCTGGACCAGCCAGTTCATCAGGGACCTGTGGGCCAGGCTGAAGGAGATCTGCTACCCGGTGGTGATGGTGGCGCGCGGCACCCGCCGCGGCGCCGGCCGGCTCAAGCGCTGGTACACCGGCGGGTCCAAAGACCGACGGCGCATCCAGGCCATCCTCGGCCTCGCGCTGCTGTCCGGGCTGGCCGTGGCCCCATACGGCCCGGTCCTGCTGGCCCTCGCCTACCTCGGCGGGGCCGGCTGGCTCGGCCGCGACACTTCACACAAGGGCGCCGATCCCGAGAGCGCCGAGCACATCGCCCGGCTGCAGGCGGTCTACAACGGCCTGGTGCCCTATCTGCACGACGAACACGATCCCGACCAGCACTTCAAGCCGGGCGGCGGCTATCGGGACGCGTTCACCGCTTGGGACTTCGACGACGCCGACCGGCTCACGTCCTTCAAGGTCGACTACTCGCAGTACGTCCGGGACGGCGAGGCCGAGTACCGGGCCAAGGTGGAACGGGCGATCGAGGGCAAGGTCGGACGGTCCAACGAGTTCCTCTACGACTGGGACGAGGAGGGCAACCACCTGCACGTGCGGGTGCTGCCGCCGCTCATCTCCGGCCTGTCCTGCCAGCAGTGGCCGGTGGCCGAGATCGAGTACGTCCTGGGCATCACCGACCCCGACTCGGCCGGCCGGCTCATCCCGGTGGTGCTGCCGGACGAGGCGGACAAACCCGCCCCGGCGCCGACCACCGGGCGCGGCAGGCAACTGCCCGAGGGCTGGCACACCGCACTGGTCGCTCCGGTGATCTGGCGGGTCGGCTCACCGTGCCCCAACCCGCACCTGCTGGTGGTCGGCGACCACGGAGTCGGCAAGACGAACGTGCTGCGCGGCCTGCTCGGCCAGGCGCTCGCGCGCGGGCAGCAGGTCGCGGTCATCGACGTGGAACAGACCGAGGGCTACGAGGACGTGCGCGGCCGCCCCGGCGTACGCGGCGTCGTCGAGGACCCGGCCCGGGCACTCGAGCTGCTCGACTGGGTCGGCCTCGAGTGCGAGCGCCGGGCCGAACACAAGCGGGCCGAGCTCGCCGCGGTGGAGAACGCCGACACCACCGACATCCCGGTCATCCGGGTCCCGTCTCCGGACAGCCCGGGCGACACGGCGGAGCCGGACCGGATCGAGCACACCGACGCGCTCTGGCTGTGCATCGACGGGCTGCCCGAGCTGATCGACGCCGCGGCCCGGCTCGGCCGCGGCGATATCGAGGACATGCTCGCCTCGCTGGCCCGCAAGGCCAGGTACGCCGACGTACTGGTCCTCGCCACCGCCCGCACCGATCGGGTGCTCGGCCTGCGCAGCGCGCTGCGGGCCCAGCTGACCGTGCGGGTGGCGATGGGCTCGGTGGACTCGGCCACCTCGACCGCGCTGTTCGGCGGCACCCTCGAACTCGGCGGCGCCCGGCAGCTGTCGGCCGGCCGCGGTTACGTGCGGGTGGGCTCGGGTCCGGTGATCCGGCTGCAGGCGCCGTACGTCGCGCCCGGCGCGATCGCGCACACCCGGCCGGTGGAGGTGGTGGCGAAGGTCACATCCGCCGAGCCGCCGAAGACGGCCACGGCCGGCGCCTCGACCGACTCGGCGGAGGTCCCTGAAGTAGCCGAGGTCGCGGCCGAGCCGGCGGCGGACTGACGTGTCATCCGTCGGCCGAGCGGATGTGCTCGCGGGGCAATTCTTCGTAAAGCCGACGGACTTCCCGATCCCGCTTGGAACTTACACGCCTACCAGGGCCCGACAGGGCTCTAATGCGGCCACGCCTGGGCGGTCAGCCTGCTGATGGCCGCGCGCGAGCGCTTCCTGGCGTACATCTTGCTGTCGGCGGCGCTCAGCAGCTCCTCGGCCCGCTCGTTGGCCACCAGGTCCGCCTGCTCGAGGCCCTGGTCGTAGGCGATGCCGAGGGACGCGCCGACCAGCTGCGGCGGGTGGCCGTCCACGGTCACCGGATGGGCGAAGGCCTGGTCGAGCCGGTCCAGCAGGGCGTAGGCCTCGGCCCGGCCCACGTCCACCGCCACCACCACGAACTCGTCGCCGCCGAGCCTGGCCACGATGTCCCCGCCGCGTACGGCGTTGCGCAGCCGGTCGGCCACGTGCCGCAGCACCATGTCGCCGATGGCGTGGCCGAAGTTGTCGTTGACGTTCTTGAACAGGTCGAGGTCGCAGAAGTAGACGGCCAGCGGCACCTGGTCGGCGACCAGGTCGGCGAGGCGTTCGCGCAGCTCGGTGGAGTTGGCGAGCCCGGTGAGCGGGTCGTGTCTGGCCTGGTGGCGCAGGTCGGCCTCGTGCGCCTGCCGCTGGGCTATGTCCTTGCGCAGGGCCTCGCGCTCGCGCTCGAGGCGCTGCATGCGGGCGGTGGCCGCCTCATGGCGGTTGGCGTTGACGATCGCTATGGCGGCCTGCTCGGAGAAGGCCTCGAGCACCTCGCGCACCCAGGCCCGGGGCATCCGCCCGTCCGTGGGCACGTCCACCGAGATGACCCCGACCAGCTCCTGGCCCGGGCCGTACATCGGCGCCATCAGGCCGTAGGGCGCCAGCCACATGTCGGGGTCGGAGCTGTGGGTGGGCAGCTCCTCGGGGGTGTGGACGGTGACGTTCTCCTCGATGAAGACGTCGAAGCTGCGGAGGAAGTAGAGCCTGCCCCACTCCTCGGCGTCCTGCATGGCCCGCTTCATCACGTCGCCCGGGACCAGCTTGCCGACCATCATCTCGCGCAGGGTCTCCGGACCCGCGACGTTGGTGACCTCGAGGTCACCGCCGGGCCGTACCACCTTCACCACGACGTGTTGGAACGGGGTGCACGCGGCCACGCCGTCGGCAATGGCCTGCAGGGTCTCGTCCAGTCCTACCGCCGCATTCACCGCGGCCAGGGCGCGATACATCGGACGCAGGGCGGACAGCGGTATGTGTCCTTCCAAGCCCTGATCCACCATGTCTCAACCCCGATCACGTCACTTACCGTTGTGAGCGGTACCGCCGCCCGTGCCTCCACCGATTGCACCGGGCCAGACACGGAATGTACATCATGAACCGCGCTTCGCACCAGATCTTATACGTACTCTGATGATCGGCCGGTCTGTCCGGGTAAAGAATCCCCCATCCTTCGTCGCGGATCGGCAACAAGCGGAAGGGAACCTGTCACACCCGGGCACGCGTGGGGTACCGTTGCATCGTGGGCGTATCAGGCATGGACCATCCCTTGATCGGGAACGAGCGGCCGGGCCCGTCGCGGAGACGGGACTTCGCCGCTGCCCGCCGTGCCGCGTATGTACCCGAACTCGCGCGCGAACCTTCGGCGAGCTCGAGCGAACGGCTGGAGCGGCATCTGGCCGCCCTGGCCCCGGCAAGTACGGCGACGGCCACCCGGCCGGCCCCGACGCAGCGGGACGTGGCACAGGCCACCGCGCTGCTGCGGGAGATCACACCGCGTTCCGGCACCGCCGTGACCTCGCAGGGACCGCGCCGCTTCTCGCTGCTCGCGCCGCTGCGTTCGGTCCGGCGCTGGTTCGGCTTCTGACACGGCGCCGCCGATTCCCCGATCCGGCAAGCGATTCCCGGACCTCATGAGGTTCTCAGCAGACTCCTTCTCACGTCACCGCCCCCGTCGCTGCGCGCGACGGGGGCGGTGTCATGACCGGATCAGTTCTCCGGGATCGCGTCGGTGACCTCGGCGGGCACCGTCTCGCCGGGCACCAGGTCGGCCGGAACGGTCAGGCCAGGCAGCGCCGACTTCGGCGAGGAGGCGAAGGAGAACTTCGCCTCGGGGCCGGTGCCCTCCACGTCCACCACCACGATGGTGCCCGGACGCAGCTCCCCGAACAGGATCTTCTCGGACAGGTTGTCCTCGATCTCCCGCTGGATGGTGCGGCGCAGCGGACGGGCTCCGAGCAGCGGGTCGTAACCCTTCTTCGCCAGCAGCTGCTTGGCCGACTGGGTCAGCTCGATGCCCATGTCCCGGTCCTTGAGCCGCTCGTCCACCTTGGCCATCATCAGGTCCACGATCTGGATGATGTTGTCCTCGGTCAGCTGCGGGAAGACGATGGTGTCGTCCACGCGGTTGAGGAACTCGGGCCGGAAGTGCTGCTTGAGCTCGTCGTTGACCTTCGCCTTCATCCGCTCGTAGCCGGTGCTGACGTCGCCCACGGCCGCGAAGCCGAGGTTGAAGCCCTTGGAGATGTCCCGGGTGCCGAGGTTGGTGGTCATGATGATGACGGTGTTCTTGAAGTCCACCAGCCGGCCCTGGGAGTCGGTCAGCCGACCGTCCTCCAGGATCTGCAGCAGCGAGTTGAAGATGTCCGGGTGGGCCTTCTCCACCTCGTCGAAGAGCACGACGGAGAACGGCTTGCGGCGCACCTTCTCGGTCAGCTGCCCGCCCTCCTCGTACCCGACGTATCCGGGCGGGGAGCCGAACAGGCGCGAGACGGTGTGCTTCTCCGAGAACTCGGACATGTCCAGCTGGATCAGCGCGTCCTCGTCCCCGAACAGGAACTCGGCCAGCGTCTTGGCCAGCTCGGTCTTACCGACGCCGGACGGGCCGGCGAAGATGAACGAACCGCCCGGGCGCTTCGGGTCCTTCAGGCCGGCGCGGGTACGCCGGATGGACTGCGACAGAGCCTTGATCGCCTGCTCCTGGCCGATGACGCGCTTGTGCAGCTCGTCCTCCATGCGCAGCAGCCGCGAGGTCTCCTCCTCGGTCAGCTTGAACACCGGGATGCCGGTGGCCGTGGCCAGGACCTCGGCGATCAGCTCCTCGTCCACCTCGGCGACGACGTCCATGTCGCCGTCCTTCCACTCCTTCTCCCGCTTGGCCTTCGCGGACAGCAGCTGACGCTCCTGGTCGCGCAGCGCGGCGGCCTTCTCGAAGTCCTGCGCGTCGATCGCGGACTCCTTGTCCCGGCGGACGGTGGCGATCTTCTCGTCGAACTCGCGCAGGTCCGGCGGCGCGGTCATGCGGCGGATGCGCATGCGCGAGCCGGCCTCGTCGATCAGGTCGATGGCCTTGTCCGGCAGGAACCGGTCGGAGATGTAGCGGTCGGCCAGGGTGGCCGCGGCCACCAGCGCGCCGTCGGTGATCGAGACCCGGTGGTGCGCCTCGTACCGGTCGCGCAGGCCCTTGAGGATCTCGATGGCGTGCGCCAGCGAGGGCTCGGCCACCTGGATCGGCTGGAACCGGCGCTCGAGCGCGGCGTCCTTCTCCAGGTGCTTGCGGTACTCGTCGAGCGTGGTGGCGCCGATCGTCTGCAGCTCACCGCGGGCCAGCATGGGCTTGAGGATGGAGGCCGCGTCGATCGCGCCCTCGGCCGCGCCCGCACCCACCAGGGTGTGCAGCTCGTCGATGAACAAGATGATGTCGCCGCGGGTGCGGATCTCCTTGAGCACCTTCTTCAGGCGCTCCTCGAAGTCACCGCGGTAGCGCGAGCCGGCCACCAGGGCGCCGAGGTCGAGGGTGTAGAGGTGCTTGTCCTTGAGCGTCTCGGGCACCTCGCCCTTGACGATCGCCTGGGCCAGGCCCTCCACGACGGCGGTCTTGCCGACGCCGGGCTCCCCGATCAGCACCGGGTTGTTCTTGGTCCGGCGGGAGAGCACCTGCATCACCCGCTCGATCTCCTTCTCGCGCCCGATGACCGGGTCGAGCTTGCCCTCGCGGGCCGCCTGGGTGAGGTTGCGGCCGAACTGGTCGAGCACCAGCGAGGTCGCGGGGGTGCCCTCGGCGGGAGCCCCGGCGGTCGCCTCGGCCTTGCCGCCGGAGTAGCCAGACAGCAGCTGGATGACCTGCTGCCGCACCCGGTTGAGGTCGGCACCCAGCTTGACCAGGACCTGGGCGGCCACGCCCTCGCCCTCGCGGATGAGCCCGAGCAGGATGTGCTCGGTGCCGATGTAGTTGTGGCCGAGCTGCAAGGCCTCGCGCAGGGAGAGCTCGAGGACCTTCTTGGCCCTCGGCGTGAACGGGATGTGCCCGGACGGCGCCTGCTGTCCCTGCCCGATGATCTCCTCGACCTGCTGCCGAACCGCCTCGAGGGAGATGTTCAGCGATTCGAGGGCCTTGGCGGCAACGCCTTCGCCCTCGTGAATGAGGCCGAGCAGAATGTGCTCGGTGCCGATGTAGTTGTGGTTGAGCATCCTGGCCTCTTCCTGGGCCAAGACGACAACACGCCGTGCGCGGTCGGTGAACCTCTCGAACATCTCTTCTCGCTCCCCGGAGCGGTCGGGAAGTACCGGGCCGACCCGGAACCGCAACCCCGGCCTGTCCTACCGAATGCTAGTCGCCAGGTATCGACCCTAAGGGACAGTGCGTGCCTGGCGCTGGCCAATCGGGCCGACGCGTCGGCGCCACACCCTGTTGGAACATGTTTTCCCGCAGATCAGGCCGGTACTCGCGGTGGCTGTACGCCTGAAGCGAACGAGCGCGGCGGACGCCCCCGTGCGCACCCGGGCGGGGCAATACCGCGCCGTCTTGCCGCCCTGGCCGGGCCCGTTGTTCTACATTGAGGCGCATGTACCGGACCCATCCGTCCCGGCCCGCGCCCTGCTCAGGCCCGGTGGCCGAGCCCGGCGCCGAGAGCGTACTGGAGTGCGGCGAGGCCTTCGACGTGCTGTGGGTGCCCGAGCCGGCCGGACGGTGGGCGCTGCGGCGGCTGATCGGCTACCGCCAGCCCGCCCTGGCCCCGGGCCCGGTGGCCCTGTCCGAGGACGGGTCGGCCTGCCTCTACCTGGTCGCCCCCGGCGCCCGCGACGACCTGCCCGAACTGCTCGACTGGCTGGAGTGGGGCGGGATCGACCTGGGGCTGCGCGGCTATGGCGCGGGTGACCGGCTGGCACGCCCGAAGGTCTGGCTGCACGACGAGCACGCGCCGGCGCCCGAGGTGATCGCGCTGCTGGCCACGATCGCGCAGTGCTGCTCGCGGCGGCTGCTGCGCCGGGCCGTGCCGGGCCAGCGGGCCGAATCCGGCGATTAGAGCCGGGCGGGGGAATTGCCGCGGGTGCGTTCACCGCGTTTGTGCGTTTGAGCGTTTCCCCCGCTGGGTGCGCCGGCCCCGTTTCCGGACGCGATTGTCGCATCGGGGCATGGGCGCGACCCCGATTTTTGGTAAGACCGCGCCCGCGCCCGTGTTCGATCAGGCCGAACCCCTGCGTGCTGCTTCGAGTTGCGTGATGCTTCGAGACGTCGGCGCCGAGTGGATCGGCGCGGGTGAAACCTGGCTACAGCCGTCCGCGCGGTGTCAGTGCGCGGAGAGGTAGGCGTCGATGACGTCCTGGTTGAGACGACCGCGGTCGCTCACCTCGTGGCCGTTCTTCTTGGCCCACTCGCGCATCTCCGAGGTGCTCGGGCCCTCGGCGGCGGCACGGCGGCGGGCCGTCGGACGCGCCGGGGTGGCCCGGTAGACCTTGCCCAGCGGGGTGGCCGCGTCGATGTACTTGGCCAGCACGCCCTTGAGCGCCTCGAAGTTCTTCTCGTTCAGGTCGATGACGTACTCGTAGTTGTCCAGGCTGAAATGGACCTCACGCGCCCCCGGGGTCTGATCGAGGTCATCGATGGTCACTGTCTGCTTTGCCATTGTTTTCCCTTTCGCACAGGGCGACGACGACCTAATAGCGGTCCCGACCACGGTCCGGGCATCCGCACAGTCTAAGAAAACCGTAGTTTAGCGAGTCTTTCAACTCTGCGGCGGACTTTTCTCGGTCAACGGTCGACCAAGCCCTCAAAGCCGCTTTAGCATCCGGGTGTTGCCGAGCGTATTCGGCTTGACGCGCTCGAGATCCAAGAACTCGGCGATACCCTCGTCGGCAGAGCGCGAGAGCTCCGCCGCCACCCCCGCATCCACACCGGACTCGTCGAGCTCGGTGAAACCGTGCCCGGCGAAGAACCGCGTCTCAAAGGTCAGACAGAACACGCGGCGCACCCCGAGCCACCCGGCGGTGGCCAATAGCTTTTCCAGAATCGCATGGCCGACCCCGAGGCCGCGAAACTCCGGCGAGACCGCGATCGTGCGCACTTCGGCGAGGTCGCGCCACATCACATGCAGCGCCCCGCACCCGGCCAGCGTTCCGTCGGTGTCCACCTCGGCCACCCAGAACTCCTGAATGTCCTCAAAGAGCGTTACTGTGGGTTTGTCGAGAAGAATCCGATCGGCGGCGTAGTGGTCGATCAGCCGCCTGATGGCAGGCACGTCGCCGGTGCGGGCCCGGCGTACTGTCAGGTCGTTCACGGCAGCAGGGTACGGGAGACCGGGCGGCCTTCCGGACCGGCACCCTGGCCCGGCACCGCGGCGCAGGCCACGTCCGCGGCGGCACCCGGCGTGACCTCGGCCGCGGACTCGACGGCGAGCCGGGCGGTGATCCTGGCCATCCGGCGCTCGAGCGGCGGATGGGTGGGCCGCGCCTCGCGCACCGCGGCGTGCCTGGCCCGGCGCGGGCCCGGGACCAGCGGCTGGACCTGCGGCGGCTGGGCACACGCCTCGAACCAGCGCAGCGCGCTCAGCAGCTCGGCGCCGAAGCCCAGGTCCACCGCGTACGCGTCCACCTGGAACTCGGCCGTGCGCCCGGCCGCGTTCTTCACCGCGAAGGCGAGCATGCCCGGGGCGGCGAACACCAGGCGAAGGCCGCTCTCCAACCGCGCGAGCACGCTCACGGCCGCGCGACGCGCCCCGAACACACAATCAACGCCGTCGGCCGAGCCGAGCCCGCGGGCCATCCGGGCGAACGGCAGCGCCAGGCCCGAGCCGACCAGCGACACCGCCTGGAGCGGGAGCAGCACCCAGACCAGGAAGGCCGCGGCGGCGGTGTGCATGCGCAGGTGGTGCCCGAGCTCGTGCGCGAGCACCCCGGCGAGTTCGCGATCACCGAGCTCGGCCAGGGCGCCGGTGGTCACACAGATCAGGTCGCGCCCGACGCAGTGCGCGTTGACGTCGGCGAGGTCCACCACCCAGATCCGGAAGCGCCGCTCGGAAACCGCGGCGCGGCGCAGCACCCGGGACCAGACCTCGTCCAGCCGCTGCTGCTCCCCCTGCGTCGGGCGCCGCACCGGCCACAGCAGCTTGGCCAGCGCCAACTGCACCGGACGCAGTCCGTAGAGGCAGGCGGTGAGCACCCAGAGGGCGTAGCCGAGCCGCAGCGGCAGGCCGGTCAGCCCGAGCAGCAGCAGGAGCGGCAGCAGGCAGAGCGCGGCCAGCGGCGCGAAGAGCACGACCATGCCGAGGGACAGCAGCGCGGTCCGGTCCGGCCGCGGGCCGCCCTCGGAGAACCTGCGCAGCGCCACACGTCGCACTCTCGCAGTTACGCGGTGCGCTGCCCATCCGCCGCGCGGGTGAAGGGCGGGAAAATCGAGGGGCCCGGTCCTAGTCGAACTGGTCGGTCGCCACGTTCTCCAGCGGGGTGCCCGCGTCGACCAGTTCGGCCCGGCAGAAGTCGATCAGCACACTGGGTCCGACCAGCACCGCGGCCTGCCAGGGCTGCTCCGGCGAGAGCAGTTCGCGGGCGGTCTCGGCGATGCGGCTCTCCGGGGCCGTGAACACCCGCATCTTGCCGTGACGGCGCGCCAGGTCCTCGAAGTGCTCGGCCAGGTAGTGCCGGGACTCGAAGCCGGGGGTCGGGTCCTCGACCACGAGCAGCACGCAAAGCTCGCGCCCGTCGCCCTCGTTCACCAGTTCCTGCACCAGTCCGGCCACCGGCGCGGCGCCGGTGCCGTGCGCGACGGCGACGAGGCGTTCGGCCTCGGGGGTGAAGCCCAGGTCGCCCTCGGACCCGGCGATGCGCAGCCGGTCCCCGGCGTTGGTCTCGTGCACCAGCATCCGGCTCAGGCCGCCGGCCCGGCCGGCCTGGATGTGGAAGTCGACCAGGTTCTCGTCCGTGTCCACCGACGCGAAGGAGAAATCGCGCCACACCCGCGGATTGTTGGCCGACTCCAGGCCCGCGTACTGCCCGGCCCGGTAGTTGTAGGGTCCGGGCCGGTCCGGGTCCTGCAGCACCCGCACGCGCAGCCGGGCGATCTCCGGGGCGAGCATCTCGTGCTCGGTCACCTCGGCCTCCCAGTACGGCGGGGCCAGTGCCTCGGCCTCGGCCGCGCTCTCCTGCATGACGCTGGCGACCAGGCCGAAGCCGGCCTCCCAGGCCACCTTGGTGCGCTCGGTGAAGGCGGGCCCGGTGAACGCCTCGATCGTGGCCATCATCGACTCGCCGAACGCGATGTAGTGCGCGGGCCGCAGCGCGAACTTGCGGTGGCGCAGGGCGAGCCGGCGCAGGTAGGGCAGGAAGGCGTCGAGGTCGTCGAAGTCGGCGATGATCCGGGAGACGGCCTGGAACAGCCGGCGCTGCTGCACGGCCGGGTCGCCGGAGAAGATCTTGCGGTAGCGCGGGTTGTGCGCGAAGAAGTGCTCGTAGAACCAGGCCGCGGCCTGCGGCGCGTTCGGTTCGATCAGGGCGAAAGAGGCACGAATCTCGGCCAGTAGCTCGTAGTCGTAGTTCTCGACCCCGTTTAGCATGCCGCTCGCCGCCGTTGCCGCATCCATCGCCACCACGTCACTCACCCGGGTGAGCTTACCGGCTCCCGCTTGTGCTCCGGACGGGGGATCACGCCGACGCCACCCCGATCCGTGCGTTCCCGCATGGCGGTCGGGGTGGCGCCGCGGTGGCGCCGCAGGTATCAGTGCTCTTCTAACACCGGCGCGGTGAACACCTTGAGCAGGTAGAGGAAGGACGGCAGCACCACGGCCATGCCCACGGTCATGGCCACCACCATGGCGTCCAGGCTCGAGGGCGCGGCGGCGGCCTGCACCGCCGTGTACCGGCCCACCAGCAGGTCCGGGTACTGCGCCACGGCCCAGCCGCCCAGGACGCCGACCACCGCGGCCGCGGCGGTGACCCGGGCGAGCAGGAAGCGCTGCTTCCACAGCACCGCCAGGCTGCCGAACCCGCACACCGCGGAGAACGCGGCAAGCGGCAGGGACCGGTCGGTGAAGCGGTGCGCGACCACCGGGGCGTCGTGGTAGAAGAACGGCAGCATCACCAGCGCGACCAGGCCGGAGGCCACTGCCGCGCCCATCGCCTTGCGCCGGAAGACCGCGACCAGGTGACGGGTGTCAGGATGCTGCGCCGCGTCGTAGCAGAGGTAGACGGCCGCGAGGAACGCGGTGACCACCACCGCGAGCAGCCCGGCCAGCACCGTGAACGGGCTTTCGAAGGGCACCAGCGGCGAACTGCCGGGCCGCAGCCGTCCGGTGGCCAGCGCGGCGCCGCTGATCCCGAGCATGAAGGGCGTGAGCACCGAGGCGCAGGCGAAGATCCGGCTCCACCACTGGTCCGGCAGCGACGCACCCTCGCCGTACGCGCGGTAGACGTACGCGGCGCCGCGCAGCACGATGCCCACCAGCGCCAGCGCGAGCGGCAGTTCGAGCGAGGTGGCGATCTCGCCGAAGGCGGCCGGGAAGGCGGAGAAGGTGCACACGATCACGAAGATCAGCCAGACGTGGTTGGCCTCCCAGACCGGACCGAGCGAGGCTGAGATCAGGCTTCGCTGATCCTCGGCGCTCTTCTTGGTCTTGCCGGTGCCCGCGAGCAGGTCCCAGGCGCCGCCGCCGAAGTCGGCCCCGGCCAGCAGGGCGTAGGCGAGCAGGGCCAGCACCATCACGACCAGCATGACGTTGACGGCGTTCACGCCGTCACCTCCTCGGCTTGCGGGACGACGGGAGCCGGCGCGCCCTCGGGGTCGGACCCGGCCAGTTCGGGCGGGGCGCCGGTGGCGAGCTTGCGCAGGATCAGCAGCAGCGCGGCGGCCAGGCCGAGGTAGATCAGGATCGTGGCGAGCACGCTCCAGCCGAGCCCGCCGCTCTTGGACGCCGCGTCGGTCACCAGCATCCGGCCGTAGACGATCCACGGCTGGCGTCCGCCCTCGGTCACCTCCCAGCCGCCGAGCATGGCGATCACGGAGGCCGGGCCGGTCGCGATCGCGGCCCACAGCCAGAACCGGGTGTGCGGGATCCGCGGAGTCAGGCCGCTGCGACGGCGGCGCCACCAGGTGAGCACGGCCAGCCCGGCGATCAGGAAGACCAGGCTGCCGCAGCCGACCATGGAGTCGAAGGCCAGGTGCACCACCGCGACCTGCGGCGTGTCCGCGGCGGTGGCCGAGTCCAGGCCGGTCACCTTGGTGTTCGCGCTGTAGCCGAGCAGCAGGGACAGGCCGTCCGGGATGGGGATCCCGCCGATCATCTTGTGCGTGTTCTGGTCGTAGTACCCGCCGATGGTCAGCGGTACGTGCGTGCCGGTCTGGGAGACCGCCTCCATCGCGGCCAGCTTCAGCGGCTGGGTGGTGGAGACCACACGGGCCGACCAGTCGCCCAGGAACATCTGTACCGGGGTGAGCCCCAACACCGTCCACAGGCCCACGTTCAGGCCGAGCCGGTGGTAGCGGTCGCGGCGTCCGCGCAGCATGCCCCAGGCGTAGACGCCGGCGACCGCGCCGCCGGTGCACATCAGGGCCGCGACGAACATGTGGGTGACCTCGGACCAGCCGCTGGCGCTGCGGAAGATCGCGGCCGGGTCCGCGGTGATCCGCCCGTGGCTCACCCCGATCCCGACCGGGTCGTTCATCCAGGAGTTGGCGAAGACGATGAAAAGCGTGGAGAGTGTGCCGGAGATGGCGATCGGCCAGAGGGTGAGCCAGTGCGCCTTCGGGGTCAGCCGCTTCCAGCCGTAGAGGTAGAGGCCCATGAAGATCGCCTCGAGGAAGAAGGCGAAGGCCTCCAGGGTGAACAGCAGCCCGATGGCGCCGCCGTAGGTGGCCATGAAAGTGGGCCACAGCAGGCCGAACTCGAAGGAGAGTACGGTCCCCGAGACCGCGCCGATGGCGAAGAGCACGGCCGTGACGCGGGCCCACTTGCGGGTCAGCGCGTACCAGGTCGCGTCGCCCGTCTTGAGCCAGCGGCCCTCGGTGTAGAGCAGCACCCAGGGCATGCCGACGCCGAAGACGGCGAAGAGTATGTGGAAGGAGAGGGAGAAAGCGGTCTCGATCCGTGCCGCGTCCACTCCGGACATGCGGGCCACCTAACTTCTACGTACCGTAGAACTTCTTTCATCGGTAGAGTAGACCTCATGGCACGGCTAGGGGAACTCGAACGCGCGGTGATGGACGTGCTCTGGAACACACCGGAGCCGGTACCCGCGACCCAGATCGTCGACGTACTGCCGCGTGAGCACGCACCCGCAGTGACCACGATCCTCACGGTCCTGGACCGTCTCGGCGCGAAGGGTTTCGTCACCCGGGTCCGGCAGGGCCGCGCCTACCGCTACTCGGCCACCACGACCCGGGCCGAGCTGATCGCGAACACCATGCTCGAAGCCCTCGGCACCACCTCTGATCGGCGTTCGGCCCTGGTGCACTTCGCCGGAGCCGTCTCCGAGGAGGAGAAGGCCGTCCTGCGCGAACTGCTCGCCAGCGGCTGAGCGCAGGGATGCTCTCCCTCCTCGCGGCCGTCGCCGCGTTCATCTCCGTGGTGCTCGCCTGGCCGGTGCCCGAGCGCCTGTCCCGGGCACACTGGCCCAGCCGGTATCCGCGCCGGGCCATCGCGCTGTGGCAGGCCGTGGGCCTGCTCGGCGGACTCAGCGCCGTCAGCTGCCTGCTGCTGCTCGGCTTCGACCCCCTAGGCCGGGACTGGACCCTGCTCAACCTCGGCGGGCTGGCCGGCGCGGCCGTGCTGCTGACCTGGCTGCTCGGCGTGCTGCTGACCAACACCGTGCGGATCGAGCGGCAGCTGCGCCGCCAGCGCGACGCGGTGGACCTGCTGTCCTGGATCGACGGGGACGGCGTACTCGTACTCGACCACCCGGAGCCGGCCGCCTACTGCCTGCCCGGCCCGCGGCCGCGGATCGTGGTGACGCACGGGGCGATCGAGAGCCTCGGCCCCGAGGAACTCGCGGCCGTACTCGCGCACGAGCGGGCCCACGCCGTCGGGCGGCACGAGCTGATCATCCAGCCGTTCGTGGCCTGGGAATCCGCGCTGCCGTTCCTGCCGCCGGCCCGCCGGGCCACCGCGGCCGTGGCCGAACTCGTCGAGATGCTCGCCGACGACCACGCCGCCCGCGCCACCAGCCCGCGCGCGCTGGCCCGGGCCCTGGCCCAGGTCGGCTCGGACCGGCTGCCCTCGGACGGCTCGGCCCCGGCCTCGGTGCTGCCGCGGGTACGCCGACTGGTCAAGTAACGCGCGACAAACGGGCTACGGCTGCTTGGCCGCAGGCTTCTTCGGGCTGCGCGCCGTGCGCGACTTGAGCTCGCTCGGCAGCTTCTGGTCGGTCTTGATACGCGGATCCGCGGCCTCGGCCGCGGCCTCGCGGGCCTTGGCCGCCGCGCGCCGCTGCGGGTTCTGATTCCTCAGGATCGCGCGGATCAGCAGGATGAAGCCGACCGCGAGACAGGCCGACGGTATGAGCGATTCGAGATCCGCCACCATGCCGGTCACTGTACGCGCCGAAACGCGGGGGTCGGACACCGGCCCCCGCGATCCCCGCAGCGTGCTCAGGACGAGGGCTTGACCAGCGGGAACAGGATCGTCTCGCGGATGTTGCGGCCGGTCAGCAGCATGATCAGCCGGTCCATGCCCATGCCCATCCCGCCGGTCGGCGGCATGGCGTACTCCAGCGCCGCGAGGAAGTCCTCGTCCAGCTCCATCGCCTCCGCGTCGCCCCCCGCGGCCAGCCGCGACTGCTCGGTCAGCCGCTCGCGCTGGTCGACCGGATCGACCAGCTCGGAGAACGCGGTGGCGATCTCCCGGCCGAAGACGAACAGGTCCCACTTCTCCGCCACGCCCTCGATCGAGCGGTGCCTGCGCGAGAGCGGGGAGACCTCGGTCGGGTAGTTCATGATGAAGGTCGGGGTGACGACGCTCTCCTCGAGCAGCCGCTCGATCATCTCCAGCACGATCTGCCCGTGGCTCCACTTCGGGTCGTGCGGCACCCCCGCGGCGTCGGCGAGCTCGCGCAGCCGCGCCACCGAGGTCTGCGGGTTGATCTCGGTGCCGAGCTTCTCCGACAGGCCCGGGTAGACGTGCACCTCGCCCCACGGCTCGGCCAGGTCGATCTCGTGCTCGACCCCGTGCGCGTCGAGCCCGGTGACCTTGGTGTGCCCGTTGACGGCGAGCGCGGCGTTCAGGATCACCCGCCGCGTCAGCTCGGCCTGGGTGCCGTAGTCGCCGTACGCCTCGTAGCACTCCATGGTGGTGAACTCAGGGTTGTGCGTGGAGTCCGCGCCCTCGTTGCGAAACAGCCGTCCGATCTCGAAGACCCGCTCGGCCCCGCCCACGATCAGCTTCTTGAGCGGCAGTTCGGTGGCGATACGCAGCAGCAGCCGCATGCTGTACGCGTTGATGTGCGTCTCGAACGGCCGGGCCGTGGCGCCGCCGTTCGTCTTCTGCAGCACCGGCGTCTCGACCTCGATGTAGTCCTCGCCGTGCATGGTGTCGCGGATCGAGCGGATCATCGCGGAGCGCTTGCGCATCATCTCGCGCGCCTCGGGGTTCACGATCAGGTCGACGTAGCGCTGCCGCACCCGCGCCTCCGGGTCCGAGAGCCCCTTGTGCTTGTCCGGCAGCGGCCGCAGGCACTTGGAGGTCAGCGTCCAGGACGTGGCCAGGATCGACAGCTCCCCGCGCCGCGAGGTGATCACCTCGCCGGTGACCCCGACGTGGTCGCCGAGGTCGAGATCCGCCTTCCAGTCGGCCAGCGACTGCTCGCCGAGCCGGTCGAGCGAGGCCATCACCTGGATCTCCGCCTCACCCTCGCGTATCGTGGCGAAGCACAGCTTCCCGCCGGTACGCGAGAGCAGGATCCGCCCCGCCACCGACACCGTCTGCCCGCTCGCCTCGTCCACCCCGAGCCCCGCGAACCGCTCCCGCACCTGCCCGATCGTCGCCGTGCGCGGATACCCCACCGGGTACGCCTCCACCCCCTTCGCCCGCAGCCGCTCCAGCTTCTCCTTGCGCACCCGGATCTGCTCCGGTTCGTCGAAGGCTGTTTCGGTCGCGCTGGCACTGGGCTCGGAGGTCATGGGGCCAGGATACGGGGAGTGGGGGAACGGCCCGGTCAGCCCGAGACGCCGATGTTGCGCTCGTAGACCAGGCGCAGGCCGATCAGGGTGAGCCAGGGCTCGTGCTCGTCGATGACCTCGGCCTCCTCGAGCACGAGGGGGGCAAGGCCGCCGGTGGCGACGACGGTGACGTCGTTGGGGTCGTCGGCGAGCTCCTCGGCCATGCGGTTGACCACGCCGTCGATCTGGCCGGCGAAGCCGTAGAGGATGCCGGCCTGCATGCACTCGACGGTGTTCTTGCCGATGACGCTGCGGGGGCGGGCGAGTTCGATCTTGCGCAGCTGGGCGCCGCGGGCACCGAGGGCCTCGACCGAGATCTCGATGCCGGGGGCGATGGCGCCGCCGATCCACTCGCCCTTGCGCGAGACGGCGTCGAAGGAGGTGGCCGTGCCGAGGTCGACCACGATGCAGGGGGCGCCGTAGAGGTGCACGGCGGCCAGTGCGTTGATGATCCGGTCGGTGCCCACCTCCTTCGGGTTGTCCACCAGCACCGGCATGCCGGTCTTGACCCCGGGCTCGACCACCAGCGCCGGGATGTCGCCGTAGTAGCGGCGGATCATGTCGCGCATCTCGTGCAGCACCGAGGGCACGGTGGAGCAGATGGCTATCCCGTCCACACCGGTGCGCCCGACCAGCGGATGGTTGTTCATCAGGCCCTGGAACAGCACCGCGTGTTCGTCCGCGGTGCGCCGGGGATCGGTGGAGATGCGCCAGTGCTCGACGATCTCCGACCCCTCGAACAGGCCGAGTACCGTGTGGGTATTGCCGATGTCGATGGTGAGCAGCATCTTCGGGTGTCTTTCGGGAAGCGGGCGGACGGGGCGGGGTGCGGGGCCGTGGCGGGCCTCAGCGGAAGTCGCAGCCGATGTCGAGAATCGGGGCGGAGTGGGTCAGCCCGCCGACGGAGATGTAGTCCACACCGGTCTCGGCCACGGCCCTGGCCTGATCCAGCGTCAGCCCGCCGCTGGCCTCGAGCCGGGTACGGCCGTAGGGCTCGTTGCGGCCCACCAGCATCACCGCGGCGCGCATGCGCTCGGGGGTGAAGTTGTCCAGCAGGATCAGCTCGGCGCCCGCCTCGACCACCGGGAGCAGCTGCTCGAGCGTGTCCACCTCGACCTCGATCGGCAGGCCGGGGAACTTGGCCCGGACCGCGTCGAAGGCCTCGACCACGCCGCCGGCCGCGATCACGTGGTTGTCCTTGACCAGCCCGGCGTCCGACAGGAACATCCGGTGGTTCATCCCGCCGCCGCAGCGCACCGCGTACTTCTCCACCAGCCGCAGGCCGGGGGTGGTCTTGCGGGTGTCGCGGATCTGCGCCCCGGTGCCCGCCACCGTGTCCACCCACTGCCGGGTGACGGTGGCGATGCCGGACATGTGGCACATCAGGTTCAGCGCCGAGCGCTCGGCCGTGAGCAGGTCCCGGGTGCGGGCGCGGGCGGTGAACAACACCGTGCCTGCCTCGACCCGGGCGCCGTCCTCGACCGGGAACTCGAACCGCGCCTCGCCGCCGGAGACCAGGTCGAGCACCGCGGCGGCCACGAAGATGCCCGCGGCCACGCCCGGCTTGCGCGCGGTGTAGTCGGCCACCGCGTGGGCCTCGGCGTCCACGGTCGCCTCGCTGGTCACGTCCACGCCGCCGCCGAGGTCCTCGAGCACCGTGGCCCGGACCAGCGCGGCGATGTGCTCGGGGTCGAGACCGCCGGCCCGCAGCCCCTCCGCGACCCGCTCGTCGTGCAGCTTGTCCGCCATCGTCCTCGTGCTCATCAGGCCACGTTCTCCTCTGTCACCGTGCAGCCATCGGCCTGTGCCGACAGCACCTGCCGCACCCGCCACCGGGCGTCGTCCGTCTTCGGGTAATCCTCGCGCCAGTGCGAACCGCGCGTCTCCTCGCGCCGGCCGGCCAGCGCGGCGAGGGCGACGGCCACCTGCTGCAGGTTCGTCGCCTCCCAGGCCTCGGCCCGCGGCTGCGTGTCGGTGTGCTCGCGCAGCTCCTCGAGCAGCCGCGCCGTGCTGCCGAGCGACGCGGCGCTGCGCAGCACGCCGGCGCCGGCGCTCATCGCCTGCTGGGTGGCACCGCGCACGGTGGGCGAGAGCAGCACCGCCGGGCGCGGGTCGGCCACCGGCTCGCCCGGAGCCGGGTCGCCCTCGGGGCCGAAGGCCCGGGCCAGGTCGCTCCCGATCCGCTCGGCGAAGACCAGGCCCTCGAGCAGCGAGTTCGAGGCCAGCCGGTTGGCGCCGTGCACGCCGGTGCAGGCGGTCTCGCCGCAGGCGTAGAGGCCCGGGATGGAGGTGTGGCCGTACGCGTCGGTGAGCACGCCGCCGGAGGCGTAGTGCTCGGCCGGGGCGACCGGGATCAGGTCCCTGACCGGGTCGATCCCGTGCGACTGCAGGGACTCCCAGATCGTCGGGAACCGCCCGCGCCACTTGTCCTCGCCGAAGTGCCGGGTGTCCAGCCAGAGGTGGTCGAGCCCTGATTCCATGGCCCGGCGCATGATGGCCTTGGCCACGATGTCGCGCGGGGCCAGGTCGGCCATCGGATGCAGGGCGGGCATGAACCGCTCGCCCTTGGCGTCCACCAGGAACGCGCCCTCGCCGCGCACCGCCTCGGAGATCAGCGGCTGCTGGCCGCGGGCGCCCTCGCCGAGCCAGAGCACGGTCGGGTGGAACTGGACGAACTCCAGGTCGGCCACCTTCGCCCCGGCCCGCAGCGCGAGCGCGACGCCGTCGCCGGTGGCCACGGCCGGGTTGGTGGTGGCGTTGAAGACCTGGCCGAGGCCGCCGGTGGCCAGCACCACCGCGCGGGAGCGGATCGCGCCGACGCCGTCGCGCGCGCCCTCGCCCATCACGTGCAGGGTGATCCCGGCCGCGCGGCCGTCGGCGTCGGTGAGCAGGTCCAGGACCAGCGCGTGGTCGATCACCTCGATCTCGTCCGGCAGCTGGTCCAGCCGGGCCAGCAGGGCGCGGGAGACCTCGGCGCCGGTGGCGTCGCCACCGGCGTGCACGATCCGGTCGGCGTGGTGCCCGCCCTCACGGCCGAGCGACATCCGGCCGTCCTCGGCGGTGTCGAACTTGAAGCCGCGGTCGATCAGCCGGCGCACCGCCGCCGGGCCCTCGGTCACCAGCGCCCGCACCGCCGCCTCGTCGCACAGTCCGGCGCCGGCGGTGAGGGTGTCGGCCAGGTGGGCCTCGGGGGTGTCGCCGCGGCCGAGCGCGGCGGCGATCCCGCCCTGGGCCCAGCGGGTGGAGCCGTCGGAGAGCCTGGCCTTGGTCACCAGCAGTACCGAGCCGGCGTGCCGGGCGGCGAGGGCGGCGGTCAGTCCGGCTATGCCGGAGCCGACCACGACCGTGTCGGCGTAGGCGGTCCAGCCGGGTTCGGGTGCGAGCAGACGGGTGCGACGTACAGGTATCGCCGGGCGGGCAGCCACGGGTCAGCCTCCGATCTCGAACGGGAGGTTGTCGATCAACCGGGTGGTGCCGACCTTCGCGGCCACCGCGAGCACGGCCGGGCCGGAGTAGTCGGAGTCCTGGATCTCGGTGAAGTCGCGCGGGTCGACCAGGGCGAGATAGTCGAGCACGACCGGCGGCTCGGCCCGGCCGGCCTCGGTCAGCACCGCGCGGGCCGCGTCCCGGATCTCGTCCGGCCGGCGCTGGGCGATCCCGGTGAACAGGGCGCGGCTCAGGGCCGCCGCGCTCTCGCGCTCCTGGGCGGAGAGGTAGCGGTTGCGGCTGGAGCGGGCCATGCCGTCGGCCTCGCGCTCGGTCGGCACCGCCACCACGTCCACCGGGAGGTTCAGGTCCAGCACCATCCGGCGCACCAGGGCCAGCTGCTGGGCGTCTTTCTCACCGAAGAACACGTAGTCCGGTCCGGTCAGGTTGATCAGCTTGTTGACGACGGTGAGCATCCCGGAGAAGTGCCCCGGCCGGTGCGCGCCCTCGTAGCGCTCGCCCATCGGGCCGGGCACGACGCGCACGAGCGGGTCCCCGCCCGGGTAGACCTCGTCCACGGTGGGTGCGAAGACCACGTCCACGTCGGCCTCCTGACACAGCTTCAGGTCCGCCTCGAGCGCGCGCGGATAGTGGTCGAAGTCCTCGTTCGGCCCGAACTGCAGCGGGTTGACGAAGACGGTGACCACGACCGTCTTGGCGGTCCGGCGCGCGGCCCGCATCAGCGCGGAGTGGCCCTCGTGCAGGGCGCCCATGGTCATCACCACCGCGACGTCGCCGGGACGCCCGGCCCTGGCCGCCTCGAGGTCCGCCCGGGTGTGCACGAGTACCGTCTCGTGGGGGTTGAGAGTCATGACTGAGCCCTGTCGTCGTTGAGGACCTTGAGCAGTTCCCCGGCCCGCTCCGGGGCCAGCAGGCCGGCCTCAAGGGCGCGGTCCGCGGTCAGCCGGGCCAGCGCGAGGTACGCGTTGACCAGCGGGTCCCCGGCCCGGCTGCCGGAGACGCGGGCGAGCTCCTCCAGGTGCGCCGCCACGGTGCCGGCGTCGCCGCGGGCCACCGGGCCGGTCAGCGCGGCGTCCCCGGATCGCAGGGTGTTGTCGAGGGTGGCGCCGAGCAGCGGGCCGAGCATCCGGCCGGGCGCGCCCACCCCGATCCGGGCGAGCAGGTCGGCGGACTGGGCCACCAGCGTGGTCAGGTAGTTCGCGCCGAAGGCCAGGGCCGCGTGGTAGAGCGCCCGGTCGGCCTCGGCGATCCACTCCGGCTCGCCGCCCATCTCCACCACCAGCGCCTCGGCCATCGGCCGGAAGGCCTCGGGCGCGGTGACGCCGAAGCTGCATCCGGTCAGCCGGGCCAGATCCACGTCCGTGCCGGTGAAGGTCATCACCGGGTGCAGGGCGAGCGGCAGGGCGC
Organism: Actinospica durhamensis; assembly: GCF_018139695.1. Taxonomy (GTDB): domain Bacteria; phylum Actinomycetota; class Actinomycetes; order Streptomycetales; family Catenulisporaceae; genus Actinospica; species Actinospica durhamensis. The sequence continues at coordinate 22,980 of NZ_JAGSOG010000115.1, forward strand.
CGGCCGTGCGGGCCGGCTCGAGCACGCCGATGCCGTGCCGCCCCGAGGGGTGCACCACGGTCTGGCCCGCGCGCAGCAGCCCGGTCTCGGCCAGGCCGCCGATCAGCTCGGGCAGCACGTCGTCCGGCACGGCGAGCACGAGCAGCTCGGCCGCCGCGGCGACCTCGGGCGGGGGCAGCAGCGGGGTGCCCGGCAGCAGTTCGGCCGCGCGGCGGCGGGAGCGGTCGGAGACCGCGCTGGCCGCGACCACGCGGTGTCCGGCCCGGGAGAGCGCGGCGCCGAGCACGGAGCCGACCCGGCCGGTGCCGATCACGCCGACCGCGAAGCGCCCGGGCCGTTCCCGTACGTCGTGCGCCTCGCTCAGCGGTGCGCCGCTCACCGGGCGTCACCTCACCTTCACAGCTTGACTTTCCGTTCCAGTCCCCCGGCGGGGGTACCGTTCGGATCTCGGACCCAAGCGTACGCGCTGGCTGTCACTTTCGCCGAGGGGATCTTAGGATCTGCCCATGGGTTCGGGTGACGGCCGTTTCGTGCGAGCGCTGACGGACCGCGGCAGGTCCGGCGGCGAGGAGCACGAGGGCGCGATCGCCCAGATGTTGCGCTCGGTCCAGCTGCACGGGTTCCGGCACTGGTTCGTGCGCGAACGCGACGCCTTCGCCCAGACGGCGAAGGCGGCCGCGGCCGCCGCGCTCGGCTGGGAGGCGGCGGTCGCACTCTTCCACGTCGAGAAGCCCGTGCTCGCCTCGGTGGCCGCTCTGGTCACCGTGCAGGTGACGGTCTACCAGTCGATCTGGCGGGCGGTGCAGTACTCGGCCGGGATCGTGGCCGGCATGCTCGGCGCACTCGGCATCGGCGCGGCCCTCGGCGTGAACGTGGGCACGATGTCCCTGGTCGTGGTCACCGGCCTGGTGCTCGGGCGCACGCTGCGGCTGGGCACGCAGGTCAACCAGGTGGCGATCACCGGCCTGCTGGTGCTGAGCTTCGGCAGCGCGTACGGCATCGACCGCATCTACGACAGCGTCATCGGTGCAGCGGTCGGCGTCGCGGTCAACGCGGTCATCGCCCCGCCCGCCTTCTCCCGCACCGCCGCCAAGGAGCTGGCCGACCTCGCCGACGACCTGTCCACCCACGCCGCCCGGGTGGCCAAGGCGCTGCGCGGGGACTGGACGCACGAGCAGGCCAGGAACTGGCTCGCGCGCAGCCGGGAGCTGTCCGGAAAGGCCCGCGACGCCCGCAAGATCGCCCAGCAGGCCGAGGAGGCGGTGCGCTTCCACCCCCGCCGCGGCGCGCACCTCGGCGAGGTGCACCGGGTGGACGAGGCGGCCATCGCGCTCGACCACGTCTCCACCCAGCTCAATAGCCTGATGCGCGGGCTGAGCGACATGCGGTCCGAGAACTCGATCGTGCCCGAGGCGATGCGGGTGGTGCCCGAGGAGATGGCCACGCTGCTCGACGACACGGCCAAGGCGCTCGCCGCGTTCGGCCGCCTGCAGATCCCGGACAAGGCCAGCCCCAAGGTCTACGACGAGTTGAGCGAGCGGATCAAGAAGGCGCAGCCGCACACCCGCCAGGCGGCCAACGCGATGCAGCCGGACGAGGGCGCGCCCACGCTGGTCTGGTCGGTCTACGGCGCCCTGGTCGACGACGCCCGCCGGATGCTGCGCGAACTCGACCCCGACAACGGCCCGCACCGCGACGGCATCCCGGCGAAGCTGAGGTCTTACTCCGTCCACCCTGCCAGGTAGATCGCGGCTTGCTCGGCAAGATGTAGAAACTATCGCGCAGGCCTGACCAAGCCCGTCTCGTAGGCCAGCACCACAGCCTGCACCCGGTCCCGCAGCTCCAGCTTCATCAGGATCCTGCCCACGTGCGTCTTGACCGTGGCCTCGGACAGCACCAGCCGGCCGGCGATCTCCGCGTTCGACATGCCCTGTGCGATCAGGATCAGCACCTCGCGCTCACGTTCCGTCAGGCTGGCCAGACTGGGCGGGGGCGGGGCGTCGGTGGCCGGGAGC
>NZ_JAGSOG010000116.1 GCF_018139695.1 Actinospica durhamensis
GGCTTGGAGCGGGACCGAAAGTTTCAGTCGGGGCGCCGGGCGCGGGCGGAAGAACTATCAGAGTTCGAAGTCACGCGGGAGCCGGCGGGGCTCGCCCGCCGCCGGGTTCCGGGCATGGCGAAGCCCCCGCGCGCACGGATCGAAGCGCGGGAGCCGGCGTGGGCACGCCGGGTCAGCGCGGAGCGGTCGGGCTCTCGCTGACGCCGTCGCTGCCCTCGCCCTCCGGGTCGGGGCACGGCAGCGCCGCGTCCCAGAGCCGGGTGAACTGGCTGACGCGGTCGTTCACGGTGTCGCGGGCCACCACGACCTCGGTGCGCGAGACGGTGGGGCGGTCCTCACCCGGGGTCGGGGTGGGGATGGTCTCGTAGCAGACCTCGTTGTCGAAGACGATGAAGTCGTCGAGCTGGTTGAGCAGTTCCGGGCGGCACATGTCCCGGGTCAGGTAGCGGATCTCGATGCCGGCCCGGCGCTGGCGCTCGCACAGCGCGATGTAGAACTCGTCGGCCGTCAGCGGGGCGAACTCGAGGATGAACAGCCGGCGTATCTTGACCCCGCGCCGCTGCACGGCCTCGCGCTGGGCCTCCATGTAGCGCAGTCCCTGGTTGCTGTCCCAGAATCCGCCGGAGTAGCGCCGTCTGCCGCCCGAGTCGGTGGCGGTGGAACTGGTCGCGTCGATGGTCCGCTCACAGGTGCCGGTGAGCGTCATCATCCAGTCGAAGTCCTCCCCGGCGTACACGGCGTGGCCCGCGCGCAGGCCGTGCAGCAAGCCGGAGAAATCAGTGGTCTTCCTTTCCAGGAATCGGGTGGAGAGCGGGGATGAGCGGCGCTCATAGGAGTAGGCGTCGCGTATCACCTTCACGATCGACTGGGCCGTGGTCGGACGCGTACGTTGCAGGTTGAACAACTCGGGGACAGCCATCAGAAGGCTGAGTCTCCCGTCGATGTGCTCGAAGAGCTTGGCGTGCGCCTCCTCGACCTGCCGGGCGATCGACTGATTGCCCGCGCGCATCCGGTCGGCGATCGCGGCGATCTCCCCGGCGGACTGGCTCTCGATCTTCTTCAGCGTGGACTCCACCTCGACCAGGTAGTCCACCACCAGGGAAACACCGCTGATGAGGATCGATATGGTAAGCGCTTCGACAAAACTCGCTTTGGAGACCAGCAGGGCACAGCCCAGCGAGAGTCCCCCGGAGCAGATCGCGATGAGCGTCTTTCTCAGCACCGAAGGAAACTGCCGACTCCCCTTCTCCGTCTCTGGTGACATGACGCACCCTCCCTGCGGTCACGTGCACTGCTCGTGGTGGTTTATCAGTACCCCGAGTTGATGGGCGGTATGCAGCGCGATTTGGTCGCTCATTCGCGCCACGAGGCTCTGCCATTGTCGGGAGAATCCCGGCTTTCGCTCGAATTCGCTCCAGAGTACGGAGAGCTCAGTGCTCACGCGGGCCGACGGCATCCACAGGTGTCGCAGCCGGGTCAGAATGAGGTCGATCTCGGCGAGCTGGCGCTCCGGCTCGGCGCCGGAGATCTCGTCGAGATAGCCGAGGACGGTGGTCAGTATCCAGTCGTGCAGCGCGACGTCGCCGCAGAACTCGGCGAGGTCCTCGACGGCGGCGCGCACGGCCTGGATCCGCAGCGTGCGGTCGGTGCCCTCGCCGACCCGCATGAACGCCTCCGCCGTCTCCGCCGCCGCGTTCGCACCGTCCGCCGCGCCTTCCGGCACGGTGCCGGCCGAGGTGGCGGCCCAGCGCGTGCGGGTCCACTGGAAAAGCAGCGGCGAGCGGCCCTCGAGCATCGGCGCGTTCTGCACCCGGCGGGCCAGGCGCTCGCACACGGCGCCGAAGTCGGCCACGCCGTCGCGTTGCCCGCCCTCGCCCAAAAATCCCTCGGCGAGGTGGTCGGCCTGCTGCGGGGAGAGGGTCTCGAGCTCGCCGGGGCGGGAGGTGTAGTGGGCCCAGCCCTCGCGGCGGCCGAACTGCGCGGCCCGCACGGTGGCGACGGTGGAGCACTGCAGGATAGTGCCGCCGGTCAGGGCGACCCGGCTGGAGGCCGTGCCGACCGCGCGCACGCTCTTGCCGCCCCCGATCCCGAGCGCCAGCGAGCAGTCAAGGCCGGTGAGCACCGGAGCCGAGACGGCGTGCGGGATGGGCCGCTCCCAGCTGAGCACCTGGCCCGCGGGCACCAGCCAGGCCAGCAGCCGCTCGGTCTCCGCCCGGCGCAGGGCACTGTGATGCGTGATCAGGCCGGTGTGCACCTCGCCGAGCACGACGAGCGGCTCGGACTCCCGGCCACGCGTCGGGTCCGGCTCCTTCGATGTGCTCGGCTGCCTCATCCCCGGCCTCCTAGCGGGTCCCGAGATCGGGCAGCATGACGTAGCCGATCCGGCCCAGGATGTCGTCCACCACGCCGAGGCCCTCGTGCCGGGACCGCTCGACCAGGCTGGCCAGTGCCTCGGGATGCGGCGCCACCTGGCCCAGGATCACCTGTACCGCGCTCTCCACCAGGAAGAAGCGGCGGTCCAGGATCGAATAGGTCTTGTACGCGGCGAAGGGCATCGCGGTGTCCTCCAGCTGCAGCACCGCCGGCAGCTGCGCCCAGGTGTCGGGCAACCCGGCCGACTCGTCCAGCCGCTCGGGCACCGCGGGCGCGCGGCCGTCGTCGCGCAGCAGGCCGAGGCGCAGCAGCTGCCAGACCCCGGCCAGCAGTGCGCAGGCCCAGGTCCGGTCGCCCTCGGGCGGATCCCAGAGCTCGACGTCCACGAACACGGAGTGGCGCCGGGCGTTGGCCTCCACCGGCGGCTCCCACTGCCGTATCGGCTGCATGGAGCGGCGGGTCTGGGCCGGGGTGCGCCGGCCGTTGGAGAGCCAGCCGGTCTCCAGCGTGGGCGGCCGGGAGCCGTCGTCCCCCGCGGCCGGGACCGGGACGAGGTGCTGCACCGCGAGCTCGGCCGGGGAGATCCCGCCGATCGAGGCACAGGCCGACTCCCGGGCCAGGTAGTCGATGCGCAGGCCGGCCGAGGCCGCGGCCTCCCGCAGCCGCGGCAGCACCTCGGCCGGGCTGATCAGGCTGCTGAAATAGTCGTCGATCATCACGCAGGTGCTGATCCGGGGCTTGATCCCGGGCCGCTCCTGGCTCAGCGAGGCCACGATCGCCTCGTAGAACGGACGCACCCTGGCCATCCGCGCGTCCAGGTCGGCGCCGCCGACGAGGTCCTCCATGTAGAGGTGGTCGAGCTCCACCGACAGGTGCGCGTAGGGCACCTGCTGGGTGCGCGGCCTGGCCGAGTTCTCCTGGAAGTCAGCGGTCATCGGCGCAGCCGTTCCGCGCGGATGGGCGCGCACAGCCGGTCGGCCAGGTCCTTGAACGCGTCCACCGTGGCCGGATTGGCCACCCGGGTGGTGTGCGCGTCCCGGTCCGTGAGCAGCTGCTCGCGCCACTGCAGCACCGGGTCGAGCGGCACGGTGCCGAAGCGCACGTCGCGGCCGAGCCCGGCGGTGGAGGCGAGCGACTCGAGCTCCTTGTCCACCGCGTCCAGCCAGGACTGCTGGGCGCTGTTGAGGATCCGGGCCGATTCCCCCGCCGGGTCGATCACGGCGGTGCGCACGTAGGAGATCATCTCCTCCATCTCCTCCTCGCCGTAGTCGCAGTTCACCCCGTACTTGATCAGTCCATTGTCACCGTGCACGAGGTTGCCGGCCGCGATCACGTGCTGGCGGGTCCAGCGGTGGAACACCAGCCAGCGCCGGGTCAGGTCGCGCGCCTTCTTGTGCTTGCAGGCCTTGAGCACCAGCTCCATCGCGGCGGAGCGCCCGGCGCTGAGGTCCACCACGCACAGCTCGAACTGTTCGTGCGCCTTCTTGAACAGCTCGGCGCAGCGGTCCACTATCTCGTCGGTCATCTCGAGGAACTCGCTGCCGCCGAGCGAACCCGGCATCAGCTCGAGCCGGCGGGCGCCGAGCGGGCGTACCAGGGTCTCCCGGTTGGACTCGGCCCACACGTCGATGATGACCGGGTTCTCGGTCACCCCGTAGAGGTAGTCGTGCAGGCCGCGCTGCGAGACTCCGGTGCGCGCGTGTTCGACCTCGAAGATCGCGCCCACGGTCGGGGAGCCGAAGTCGAAGTCCAGGTACACGGTGTTGAAGCCCAGCAGCGCGGCCCGGTAGGCCACGTTGGTGCTGGTCACCGAGCGGCCGGTGCCGCCCTTGTCGGACACGGAGAACACGAGCATCGCGGGCTCACTCCGTCCGCAAAGCGTCGGCGCGCCCCTGCGCGATCCGGTCGAGTTCCCTGAGGATCGGCAGCACCACGGAGACCGCGGTGCCGGGTTGGGATTCGCCCACGGTCTTGGCCCGGGTCAGGTCCTGGCGCAGCTCCTGCAACTTCGCCTGCAGCGGGGTCTGCAGCGCGACGGTGTAGGCGAGCTCCTGGTTCAACTTGTATTCGGCCTCGGAGATCAGGGCCGCGGCGAACTGGCCGAGGTCCTGGTTGCGGGTGGCTCGGTTGGACTGGCTCGACCAGGTGCCCACCAGGGCCTCGACGGCGCGGAAGGTCATGGTCCAGGACGGCAGGTTCGACTCGCCCTCGAACTCCTCGAACACCCGCCCCGGGTCGTCCCACAGGCCGCGGTACAACCCGTTCTTGAAGGCGCGGTTGGCCACGTGGCCCCACACCGCGGCGGCGAGGGAGAGCAGTTCGTCTCGGCGTCGCTGGTCGGTGGTGAGCGAGGCGGCCAGGGCGACGCGGCGCAGCAGCAGCGGGGCGAAGTCGGTCAGCCGCCACTGCAGCAGCGGGCCGAGCCGTTCCGAACCCTCGAGGCTGACCATCAGGCCGGGGTGGTGGATCTGCAGGGCCTGGTCGCCGCGCAGGGCCCGGCGCGTGATCCGGCTGCGGTTGGCCAGTTCCGCCAGCAGCGGCTGCATGCGACGCAGGTCGTCCTCGTTCGCTTCGCGGCGGGCGAAGTCCTGCAGCACGACGGCGCAGACCAGCAGGCTCATGTAGTCGGACTCGACGCCGTCCACCGTTCGCCAGGGCAGGTCCTCAAGCGGCCAGCGGGCCGTGCCGAACCTGGCCAGCTGCGACCAGTAGATCTGGGTCAGGTCCCGCCGGATGAACAGGGCGCTGGCGAGCCGTTCCTGCCGGGCGTCGAGCAGGCCGAGCACGCGGGTGCGTTCGGAGCTGAGCAGTTCGATCGCCTCGAGCGCGATCAGGGTGAAGTACAGGTACGGCTTGGACAGCGCGTAGCCCTTGCGCTGGGTGCCTGCGATCTCGCCCGGGGACGGGCCGTCGCCGTTGTCCGACTCGTCCTCGAGCCGGAAGGCGGGCGCGTCCTCGGCGATGCTCCAGGTCCATCCGATCTCGAACATGAGGTTCGGATTCTCCAGGTCGTCGGCCCTGGCCACACCGAGGCGGGCCTCGCGCAGACGGCCGCGCACCAGCTGCATGCGTTCGTTGAACTCGCTCAGTACCGCGTGGTTCGGACGCTTGTCCTGGTTGATCTGGCGGACGAGCTCGTAGCCCTCGTCCTTCTCCCGGTCCGAGGTCTTCATCGTGTTCATGGTGAAACTGCGCAGCAGACCGGTCAGGGCCGCGGTGAGGCGTTCGCGTACCCGCGGCACCAGCCGGTCCACCCGGGCGACCCAGTCCCCGCGCGCGCCGCGTTCCCGGTACTGGCCGAGGAAGCCGATCACGGACAGGCACAGGTTGATCGAGGTGGCGTAGGAGACCACGTTGTCCACCGTGCCCTGGTCGGCGGTGGGGCTGGCCGTCGTGCCCTCGCCGGTGACCACGTACGCGGCGCCGCCGCTGAACTCGGGCGTGCCGTCCGGGCTGGTGTGCCGCTCCAGGAACTCCTCCACCGCGCCGAGCAGGGCGCGCGGGATGGACAGGGCGTCGCCGAGCGGGCGGAGCGTGTCGATCACGTCGTCCGGGATGGCGTTGGGCACCTCCAGCCGCAGCTCCGGGCGGTTGGTGGCCGGGAACAGGATGCACAGCAGCTGCTCGGCCTCGCTGACCGAGTCGCGTTCGTCCAGCGCCGGCCACTTCCACCGGCCGTCCTCGACCACCGTGTGGACCACGGCGCGCCACAGTTCCAGGATCGCGAATCGCGGCTGGATGAAATCTGCCTCCGCCATGTTCTCTCCCGCCCGGGCCGGCCGCGGGGCCTAGCCCTTCACCTTTCCCGTCGCCACGAGGTAACCGGTGTAGCCCGCGCGGATCGGCGCGGGATCGATGTCGAATCGGTAGACCCTGGACTCCTCGACCAGCCCGCTCTCGCTCAGCGTCAGCTCGAGGGCCTGCTCGTCCAGCCAGACGGCCGGGAAGTGCGTGCCGGCCACGTCGTAGCCCTGCGAGCGCTCCATGAAGGCGGCGGCGAAGGGGGCGCCGGGCTTGAGGGCGCCGAGGAAGTGGCCCATCGCCGTGCGGAACTCCGCCTCGTCCTCGGTCAGCGACTCGGCCACGAAGAACATCGTGCCGATCTCCCACTCCCGCACCGGCAGCTCGAAGATCGAGCCCTTCTGCACCTCGAACTTGGTGAACGCCTGCTTGCGGATGGACTCGAAGTCCTCGCCCGGGCACACCAGGTCGGCGAACGGCCGCCAGCTCTCGGGCAGGTGGCGCTTTGACTCCTCGAGCCACTCCACGTTCGTGCTCGAGTATTCGTAGAGCGTGATCTGCGCACTGTGCGGCAGCAGCGAGAGTGCCGGGTAGAGGTTCGCTCCGGCGCCGACGTCGACGGCCCTGAGCACTTCTCCGCCGGGGGCCGCCTTCTGGAACCAGCCGCAGACGACCTCGAGCATGGCCCGGTCGTCGCCCCGCATATCCCGGTAGTTGTGCTCATAATACTCTTGCGCGCAAAAGCCGTCCCAGTCGTACTCGCTATTCAGATGGACCGAAGACTCGATCATCTCCGTGGTCCGTGAGCTGCGCCCATCCCTCGTCACGCTACTGGTCTCCTGTGCTGATATGGAGCAGGTCGCGTCGATGCTAGCGGAGCGGGACCTCATGCGTATGCCGAATGCCTTCATCGTCCCTCGACCGTGTTTGCGTGACGCTCAGGACGGAGTGAATCTAAGGATACAGACATACAGTAGCGATGCTCTCCGGGGCCGTAGTAGTCGCGCTGGAGATCCTGGATCCGGAAGCCCGCGGACTCGTAGAGGCGGATCGCGGCGTGGTTGCCGGGCTCGACGGTGAGCCGGACCAGGCCGGCCCCGTCCCGGCGCAGCCCGGCCAGGCAGCGTTCGAACAGCATCCGGCCGTAGCCGCGTCGGCGCATGTCAGGCCGCACGCCGAGGTTGAGCAGCCAGGCCTCGGGAGCCTGCGCGGCGTGGGCGGCGAGCACGTAGCCGAGCAGCTCGGGCGCGAGCCCGGGCAGATCCGGGCCGGCGTCGGCGACGAGGAAGTGGCGGTAGTGCACGTCGATCAGCTGGCGCAGCGCGAAATACGGGTAGGCGAGCTCGCCGAAGACGTGCAGATCGACGCCGTGCAAGGGCTCGAGGTCGCGGTGGGCGACCTGGCGGATATACACGGGCCTACGCTCCGCCGCAGCGTCGACTCTCAACTCGAGCTCGTCCATGTGAACACCCCACCCACGCCTACCGTGCGCACGACGCGCGATCAAATCGCTAAGAGTGCGAATTCAATCGTAGAACAGCCGGGAGACGAGCGGAAGCCTCCGGCGGATTTTATATCAGTGATCTGTCTTATCGGCAAAACCGACGGTACGGATGAGTACGTACACCCCGGTCGCGGCCGGTGCGCCGCCCTGGGCCGGACGCGGCGGACGGGATGGATGTGTTGCGCCGGATCACGCGGGGATCGCAGAGGAACGGGAGATCGAGACGGCCGGGCGCGGCCGCGCCCGGCGCTCGCGGGCGTTTTCGAAATAGGCCCGGGATTCGCGGCCGCGCACAACGATCCGGATCAGTGCGCACTCCCCCGCGGCGCACGCTCAGGCCCGACGCGGGGGCGTGAAGGCGCGCAAACGCCGGTACGCGCGCCAGGCCCGGGTGGCCGCGGATTCCGGGTGCGGGGCGACGCGGGCGGCGTGGCCGCGCAGCCAGGCGTCGAAGCGGGCCGCGGGGGTGTCGGCGTGCAGGGTGAGCCGGGCGACGCGGAAGGTCTCGTCGTCCTCGGAGCTCAGCACGTCGCGGACGGCGAAGGCGCCGCGGTAGCCGATGTGCCGGGCGGTGCGGCGTACCGAGGCGCTGGAGTAGCCGTGCGGGTAGGCGAGCAGGTCCACGTCGGCGCCGAGGGCGTCTTCGAGGACGTACTTGCTCACGGTCAGCTCCTCCCGCGCGGCCTGCGGCCTGACGGTGTCGAGCTGCGGGTGCGTGTGGGTGTGGGCGCCGATCTCGACGCCCGCGGCCACGGCTTCGCGGACCTCGGCGACGTCCATCATCCGCGCGGGCGGCAGCAGGCTCTCGTTGCCGGGGCGCAGGGCTCCGGTGGTGACGAACAGGGCCGCCGGGATCGCCCGCTCGGCCAGGATCGGCAGGGCGTGGCGGGTGAAGTCGTGGAAGCCGTCGTCGAAGGTGACCAGCACCGCGTTGTCCGGCAACGGCGGCGCGCCCGGCTCGCCGCGCAGCGCGTCGATCACCTGCGAGGCGCGCACCGGCACGCGCCCGCTGTCGCGGACCTTGTCCATCTGCTCGCGGAACGCGCCGACGCCGACGGTGAAGGGCGCTATCCAGGCCGGCGGGTCGTCGTCGACGCTGTGGTAGAGCAGGATCGGCAACGGGCGCGGGCGTGGAGACGGGAGGGGCTGGATGTAGCGAGTCATGGGCGTGGCGTTTCTTCGGGATGGATTCGGCGGATGCGCGAGACGGGGCGGCCGGGCCCAGGGCAGAGCGCGGCCAGGGTGGTCAGAGCGGCCAGGGCGGCGAAGGCGCGGTCGAGGGTGAAGACGTGGGCCAGGTACATCGCCTCGGAGATCAGGGCCGCGCTGCCGAGGCTGAGCATGACCGTGAAGGCCAGGTCTTCGAGCGCGTCGCCCGCCGCCCCCCGGTCCACACGGTGATACAGGCCCACACACGCCGCCCCCGGTGCGAACACCAGGAAGGCGACGGTCGGGATGATGCGTTCCGCGCTGGCCTGCGGCAGCAGCGTCGCGGCGAAGGCGAGCCAGCCGGAGAGCGCGAGGGCGGTGCGTCTCGGAGTCATCGGGCACCCGCGCTCGTCTCGGTCTGGGTGGGGCGGACCAGGTAGATGCCCGCGTCGGGGTTGCGGTCCACCGGAACGAAGCCGTTCGCCGTGGTCAGGCCATGGACGAGGATGTCCACCTGCGGCGTGGCGAGCAGGCCTTCCATCCTGATCTCAGCGAGCTGCGAGGCCGTCAGCACGAAGTAGACCGGGCCCCGTTTCCAGCCCTGCGCCGCGGCGTGGATCGCGGCGACGGGGTCCTCCTCGTTGAGGACGCCGAGGCTGAAGCTGGGCGCTTCGGGGAGCAGCCACACCCGCGTGTCCTTCTCGTAGTGCGCGTACGCGTCGGGGTAGTCGGGCAGCTCCGCGATGACGAGCGAGCCCTTCGGCGCGGTGTCGGCGACGTAGTCGGCCGCCGCGATCTCCTGCGGGCTGAAGTAGTTCATCTGCTCCTTTCCGTAGTAGCTGAAGAGCAATCCGGCCACCAGGGCGCCGAGCGCGAGCGGCAGCGTCAGCGCGACGAGGCGCTCGCGGCGCAGACAGGGCAGCAGCGCCGCCGCCGCCAGCACGGCCGCGCCGGGCAGGCTGAAGAAGTAGACCCGGTAGAGCATCTCGCCGCCGTAGTTGTTGGCGACGATCGCCGGGAGCGGGGCCAGCATGAGCAGCAGCGGGCGGGTGCGCCGCATCCTGGTGCGCGTGGCCACGGCCCAGAGCGCGAGTGCCCACACCGCGACGGACAGCGCCCGGTCCACGGAGGACACCGCGATCTGGCCGCTGGAGGCGGTGCCGAGGCCGACGACGCCCGAGCCCGCGTTCGAGTCCAGCTGGCCGAAGGCGGTGAGCAGCGACGCCAGGTTCTGGCGCATGAAGGTGCCGGCGACGCTGAAGTCCCACGCCGCCATCGCCACGCCCGCGATGGCGCACACCCACAGCGCCGTCCGCCGCCCCCGCCGCGGCACCGCGAGGGCCGCGGCGGCGCTGGTCAGCATGATCGGGGTGAGCTGGTGCGAGGAGTCGATGGTGAGGATGGGGACGAGCAGCAGGATCAGCCAGGCGATCAGGCCGCCGCGCCGCCCGCGCCTGATCCGGCGCAGCAGCGCGGCCACGACGGCGAGGTAGAAGACGTACGCGAAGCCCTGCGGCGAGAAGTAGTCCTGGCCGATCCAGGAGGCGCAGTAGAACACCCACAGGCCGAGCCAGATCACCCGCCGGTCCCGGGTGACCGTGCGGAACACGGACAGCAGCGGCACGATCATCATGGTGTTGAGGACGGGCGGGGCCCAGGACGCGTAGGAGAGCGCGGAACGGATGCCGGTGGCCTGCTCGATCAGGGCATTGAGGGTGAAGAACCCGGGCCACTGGTAGTAGGCGGACAGCTCGCCCGCGTTCGGGTCGGGGGCGTTGTAGGTGAGGAAGTGGTCGATGATGGCGACGTGCTTCCACGCCCAGGAGTAGCGCAGCGTCTCGTAGACGATCGCGGGGGTGGCGTGGATGATCGCGATGAGAATCAGGATGTAGACGAGCAGCAGCCGCCCGGAGCGTTCGCGGTCGCGCACGGCCACGGAGAATCCGACCGTCAGCACGGCGAGCGCGGCCCAGAACAGCGGCGGCAGGACCGAGATCAGGCCGAGGTCGTTCATCCGGGCGGGCCGGATCTGCCCGAGCGAGAGCAGCCAGAGCACGGCCGCGAGCACCGGTGCGAGATAAGCCGTGAGGCCGGAGGCGACGGCGGGTCGCTTCGCCGCCAGGGCTATTCGGCCGGCCGCGTACCCGGCGACGGTCCACAGCACGCCGCCGAGCAGCGCGGCGGCCGTGCGCACGCGGCCCTTGGCCAGCGCGGCGAGCACGCCGGTCGGCACGGTCGAGCCGACGTAGGAGCGTTCCGAGCTCAAGCCGTCGCCGGAGCCGCAGTACCGCGTCACCGCGGCCTTCGAGACGCCCTCGGCGTAGCAGCGCCGCCGGAAGTAGGTCCAGGTCGTGCGCTCGGCCAGGACGCTGTGGCGGACCACGGCCGCGGGCTCGTGCAGCAGCGTCGTGTCGGGTCGTTCCCGGCTGACCCGGATGCACAGCTCGGTCTCCTCGCAGCCCGCCGGGTGTCTGCCGACCCGGCCGAGGTCGCCGCGGAAACCGCCGGACTCCGTCAGGGCGCTGCGTCGGAAGGACATGTTGGCGCCGATGAAGTTGCGCACCGCCGCCCGGGTGGTGGGCTGGCCGCGATAGCTGCAGCCGACCACCCAGAGGAACTCGCGCGGGAACCAGCCGGGCCGTTCGGCCCGCCAGTTCGGCTCCACGTGTCCGCCGACGCCGAGTACGGCCGGGTCCGCGTAGGCCTCGACGAGCCGGGCCAGCCAGGCCGGGTCGGCCGCCGCGTCGTCGTCGAGGAACGCCACGATGTCCCCGGTCGCGCGTTCGACCCCTGAGTTGCGGGCGCCGGACAGGCCGCGTTCGTGCGCGTTCTCGAGCACGGTCACGTTCGCCGCGTTCGCCTCGTCCGCCGCCCACTGCCCGAGCCGCACCCGCAGCTCGTCGCAGTGGTCGATGACGAGCAGGATCTCCTCGGCCGGATACTGCTGGGCCTGCAGCGAGGCGAGCGCCGCGCGGATGTCGTCCCAGCGCTCGAGGGTGTACGCGCAGACGATCACGGTGACCGCGAACGCGCGCTCGGGCGGGCGGGGTTCGGCGCGCTGCGGCGGGAGGGCGGCGTGCCGGGCCTCGGGCTGCTGGACCATGGGCCGGACCGAGCCGACGCCGCGTATCTTCACCGGGCCACCGCCTTGAGCACGTCCAGCACGTTGCGGCCGGTCCACAGGTGGCTCGCGGTGAACCTGGCCGATTTCTCGAGGTTGTCGGTGACGTGCCAGAGCCAGGCGAGCAGCAGCAGGCCGGTCTCGCCCTGCTCCCGTTCCCGGCGCAGGCCCTCCAGCACGAGGTCGCCGAAGCTGCGGCCCTCGGTCTCGCGCCGCACGGCGAGGCGGAACAGGCGCACGTCGAGGTCGATCGGGCCGTCCGGGACGGCGCCGGCCCAGTCCACGATGCCGGTGACGCGGCGTCCGTCGCGGGCGAAGAGCACGTTGCCGGGGTGGAAGTCGCGGTGCACCCAGCCGATCCGCAGCCGCCGCCCGCCCAGCCCGGCGTGCAGGTCGGCGCGCAGCGTGTCGATGGCGGCGGTGTAGGGGCCGGGGCGGGCCAGGCGCATCTCCCGTTCCAGCAACGCGAGCGGCTCGTCCACCCAGCGGGTCAGGTGCGCGGCCCCGACCTCCTCGTCGCGGCTGGTGGCCCGGTGCAGCCCGTCGATCGCCTCGGCGGCGGCGCCGGAGAGCCGGGAGCCGAGCCCGGGGCGGGCGCGCAGCATGGCCGTGCCGCTGGTGCCGGGGAGCCAGCCCTCGACGGTCCAGGTCGGCCGGGAGCGGTATTCGCCGTCGATGACGCGCGGGAGCAGGCCGCGCCAGGGGCCGAGCCGTCCGTCCGCGTGCAGCATGGCCAGGACGGCGTGCTGGCGCAGCAGGGTCTGGTGGGCACGGTCGGTGCGGGCGCACTTGACGGCCATCGGCTCCTCCCGGCGTACCGGCACGACGAGCAGGTCGGAGGGGGTGCGGACGGCGCGCAGGGCACCGGCCACGGCCTGCCACCGCGGCCCGGCGGCGTCGTGCGCGCGGACCAGGTGCAGCGCGGCGATCCGGTCCGCGGGCCACAGGCACAGCCGCACGGCCCGGCGGGTCGAGGCCTGGAGCAGGTCGGCGAGGCGGCCGGACGCAGCGCGGCCCGGGTGCGCGGACTCGGCCGCGGCGGGCACCCGGCCCATCCACCACGCGCGGCGCACCAGCAGCACTCCGGCGACGCAGCTCTCCGCGATCAGCCAGCCGTAGCCCACCCCGGTGATGCCCACGTGCGGCAGCAGCCAGACGGCGCAGCCGATCGCGCCGCCGCAGACGCACGCGAGGATCGCGGCCGCGGCCCACACCCGGCGCCGGGCCCGGCACGCGGAGACCGCGCAGGTCACGACGAGGTTCGGCAGCGCGGACAGGAGCAGCAGCCGCAGCAGCCAGCCGGCGCTCCCGGCGTATCCCGGCCCGAACACGCGCAGCAGCAGCGGCGCGCCCAGGGTGCCCACGCCGACGCCGACGAGCAGCAGCCGGCCGGAGTGGCGCAGCACCCTGCGGCAGTTCACGGCGAGGGCGGCCTCGTCGTCGCCGGACTCGACGATGAGCGAGGCGCCCATGTTGGCGCTGAGCAGGAACAGCGTGTACGCGACCATCCAGGCCAGGGAGAAGTAAGCGCTCTGTGTCGCCCCGACCCGGTCGAGCACCTCGATCGGCATCAGGGTCGTGGCCACCAGCCAGAACAGCGAGCCGAGCAGGTCGGCCGCCAGGTAGCCGGGGGTGGGGCCGGGTTCGCGGGCGGTGGCGGCGGTGCGCTGCGTGCGCTCGGGCGCGGCCCGGGTGAACAGGAACCAGTTCGTCACCAGGAGCGCCACGGCCAGCGCGGCGTACCAGGACCCTTCGATGCCCTCGGCCACCGGGAACGCGGCGAGGGCGACCATGAACACGATCTTGGAGACCGCGAACACGGCGTTCTCGAGCAGCACCCAGTCCGCCCGCACCAGGCCGGTCAGCGCGCCGTCCTGGACCACGAAGACGGCGTACGCCGCGGCCGCCAGCACGAACAGCGCGCCCGCGAGGGGGCTGCGCAGAAAGCCCAACTGCGGGGAGATGTCGCGCACGGCCACCACGAAGATCCCGGCGAGCAGGGCCGTGACGGTCGCGGCGACGAAGTAGACGCGCCGGATCAGCCGCGTCGTGCCTGAGCCGGCCGAGGGGATGAAGCGCACCAGCGTGTTGGCCAGGTTCAGCTGGCCGAAGCCGGCCAGGAACATCATCGCCGAGACGGCCGCGTAGCCCCGGCCGACCTCGTCCGGGTCGTACCAGCGGGCGACGAACACCCAGTAGGCGGCGCCGAGGCCGGAGGTGGCGACGGAACTGGCGGTGAGCAGATGGCCGGTGCGCAGCAGGTGGTTGACGCGGCGGTGGCGGGTGCGCTGCGGGGCCCGCGGTTCGGCGCCGCGCCGCCCGACGGGCCGCCGCGTGCCAGAGCGCTGCGAGACGGGCTGGTGGGCGACGGACTGGTGCGCGCCGCGGCGTGGGCGCACGCGCTGTTTCAGCTGCACGGTGTCTCCTCGTTCGAGATCCTCGCGCCGGGCCGTATCCGCCGGCCCGCGAGACCGAGCAGTGCGGGCACGAGGCCGAGCCGGCCGCGTTCGCCGACGCTGACCAGCGAGGTGATCAGGCGTTCGCCGGGCGTGAGGTCCGGCGGTGCGCACTGCGCGCAGGAGCCGGGGCGATGGCCGATGAGCCGGCCGGCCGCCTGGGCGAGTCCGGCCTGGTACGGCGCGCGGGTACAGCGCACGCCCTCGTCGCGCAGGGCTCGGCCGGCGTGCCCGGGAGCGAGGCCGAGCTTGGCCATGCGCAGAATGCCGAGGTCCATCGCGCTGTCCCCGACGGCCAGGGCGACCTCGGCGTGGTGCTCGCCGAGCAGCGCCAACAGGGCTCTGACACCGGCGGCCTTGCCCACCCCGGCCGGGATGAAGTCGGTCTGGGCGTCGCCGGGCACCGCGACCGTGCCGGGCAGCGTCCCGAGCGCGGCGCGCAGGCCCTGCGCCCGCACCGCCCACCGGTACCGCGGGTCCAGCCGCACCTCGGGGAACGCGGCCAGCTCCTCCATCAGCACTCTGCGCTGCCGGTTCCAGTTCGCGGCGGTGACGAGGTCGTAGACGGAGCCGGTGTGCGCGTCGGTGGCCACGGCTCCGTACTCCGCGACCCCTCCGGCCAGGCGGTAGGCGACGCAGCGGTCGCGCACCTCGGGCAGGGATCGGCCGGTGGCGAGCAGCACGCGGTAGCCGTGGGCGCGCAACGCGCGCAGCGCCGTCATCGACGCGATCGTGGGCGCGGGCACGCCGCCGAAGTCGAGTTCGAGCACGCCGTCCACGTCGAGCACGACCCACGGACCGGCGGGCTCCTCGGCGAGATCGCCGAGGTAGAGGCGCCCGAACAGTTCCTGCAGGGCCCTGGTCTGGGCTCGGATCGCCTCCACGGGCTCCGCATCGGAGGCGGCGCCGTCCGCTGCGCGGCGCAGGTTCCACGCCTGCACGCTGCGGTACACGCACCAGCGCGCCGGGGCGATCCACTCGCCGGTGCGGGCCTCGTACCGGGCCAGCAGCGCGGATTCCGACTCGGGCTGGCCCACGGCCGCGCCCGCGAGGTCGTATCCGGCGTCGTAGCAGGCCAGATCGAGGTGGCTGAAGCAGCCGTCGTCGAAGTCGGATTTGTACAGCGAGCCGTCCGGCGTCGTCTCCCAGCCGGTCAGCACGGTGGTGCCGTCGGTGAGGCAGGGGGTCTTGGCCGCGGTGAGCTCGCGCAGCGGCGGGTCGATCAGCAGGGGGCGCACGGCCGGGCCGAGGCGGCCGAAGCCGGCGGCGAAGATCCGCCCGGCCACCTCCCAGGCCGGCTGCCGACCGCCCAACAGGGCACTGCGATCCCGGGCCACCCGCAGGCGCTCGCGCCGGGCGGCGACGTAGTCGGCCGCGGCGGCCAGCGGAACCGCCGCGGCGGCCAGCGGTTCTCCGGCGGCCCGCAGCATCACCGCGTCGCGCAGGGCGTAGACCCGCGGCGTGGTCCCCGGCAGCCGGGACGCCACGTCGTACGCGTGCCGGCCGAGGTAGCCGGTGCCGACGCCCTCGGCCCGCAGGTCCAGCCGGTGCACGCCGCGTTCGCTGCGCAGCCACACGGTCGCGCGCACGCCGAGATGCCCGGCCCGGGTGGGCAGGCCGGGCTCGTCCGAGACGACCTCGAGGATGTCGTGGTCGGCGAAGGTCTCCCGGACGAACTCGGCCACCGACTGCGGGCTGAGCAGCTTCCTGATATGCCAGTCCTTCGCGCCGAGCACGATCCGCGGCACCTCGCGCGGCAGGGCGCCGGCGGCCTCCTCGGCGAACGAGGCGTACAGCGTGACCACCTGGGCGGCCGCGAAGCCGCAGGCCCGGGCGGCGCGCACGGCCTTGGCCAGGGCGGCGCCGCTGCTGGGCGGATCGTCGACCACGACGACGCGGCCGGGCTGGGCGCCGGCGCGCAGCCCGGCCAGGGCCCGGCGCGGGAGCGGGCCGCCCGGGCGCACGGTCGCGGCCTCGGCGTCGTAGCCCTGGCGGCGCAGGAACGCGGCGATCAGCGGCGCGAGGTACCCGCCGGAGGTGCGCACGCCCAGCACGACGACGGGCGCGCCCCGGTCCGGATGGCGCTGGGCGAAGCGCCGGGCCAGCTCGGCGCAGTCGCGCGGGTGCTGGTCGAAGCTGCGGAAACAGGAGGGCGGGCGGGCCAGCGCCGCGTCGGCCGCCGAAGCCCAGCCGGCCGCCGACTGAATCAGCGCTCTCGCCTGCTCGTCGATGCCCCGGCCGCCGACCACGTCGTCGGCCAGCAGGGACACCAGCGCCCGCGCCCCTTCGCGGCGGGTGCGCAGGGACCGGCCGCCGAACAGCAGGCGCCGTGCCGTCTGCAGCCGCGCGACCAGGCGCACGGCCCGGCCGAGCAGGCCGCCGTCGCTGAGCATCGCCGTCAGACGCCTGACGAAGGTGTCGGTGCCCTCCGCGCGGTCCTCCATGATCTGCGCGAGCGCGCAGGCGCCGAGGTAGGCGTCCAGGGCGTCGTCGCGGCGCACCGCACGGCCGAGCCGGACCACGAGTTCGGGGACGTCGGCGTGCAGATCCACCGCTCCGGCCACCCGGATCGGCCTGACCGGGGTGGCCGACTCGGCCGGCTCGGCCGGGCCCTGGTCCCCCGGCTCCGTCGGCTCGGCCGGGCGCGCGGCCACCGTGTCCTCAGGCACGGCCGCCGCCCCGGGACGCGGTGCGCGCGAGCAGGCGGCTGCGGCCGTAGGCGAGCGGCCCGTAGCAGAGCCCGTATCGCTCCAGCCGGGCCAGCCGGGCCGGCCACGCCGTGGGATCGGCCCCGTCCCGGCGGCTGTTGCCGAGGGCGTAGGCCACGCCGCGCGGCAGCTTGCGCAGCAGTGCGGTGAGCATGTGCGGCTCGTGCACGAGCGCGGCGGTCAGATACGCGCCGAGGCCGACGCCGTACCCGTAGGCCTGCCGCGCCAGGGCGTCGGTCTCGCGGCGGTGGTGGTGCCAGACCAGCGCGTCCGGCTGGTAGACGATCGAATAGCCGGCCGTGGCGGTGCGGAAGAAGGCCAGCAGATCGTCGCCGCCGCGGGCGGGCGTGCCGGCCCCGAGGGTCGGGTCGAAGCCGCCGATCTCGCGCAGCGCCTGCGCCGTGAAGGCCATGTTCGCGCCGGAGCCGAGCCGGCCCGCGGTGAACGGGAAGAGCGGGTGGGTGTCGGGCGAGCCGGCGCCGTGCTCGGCCAGCCGGAAGCCCTTGGCGAAGCCGCCGCGCCGCTCCAGCATCGCCTGCGGCCTGGTCTCGAGCTGGGCCGGGAGGATCAGGCCCGTGACACACCCGGCGCCCGGGCGGGAGCGGAAGGCCTCGACCAGGGCGGCGGCCCAGTCCGGGTCGACCACGACGTCGTCGTCGGTGAAGGCCAGGATCGAGCCGGTGGCGAGGGCGAGGCCGTGGTTGTGCGCGCAGGCCAGGCCGCGGCGGGGTTCGACGCTGTAGCTCACCCGGCCGCGGTAGCGCGCCGCCATCAGGTCCGCGGTGACCGAGTCGGCCGGATCGTTGTCCACCACGATGATCTCGAGGTTCGGATACGGCATCCGCAGCAGCGAGTCGAGGCAGCGCGCGAGCGATTCGGCGCGGTGCCGGGTGGCCACGATGACACTCACCCGCGGGGGGTCGGCCAGCAGCCGCCGCCTGGCCTGCGTGCAGGAGCCGCCCGCCGCGTCGTCGCTCTCGAAGTGCGCCGAGACCGCGGCGGAGAAGCGCTCGCAGGCCAGTTTGATCAGCTCGACCGGACCGTCGGCGTCGGCGCCGATCCGCGCGGTCAGCACGCCCAGCGGGCGCCGGTGCAGCCGGACCAGGCCGAACACGCTCTCCCCCGGGGCGCAGGCGGCCGCGGCGCTGCCGGTGGCCTCGGTCACCCGGGCGTCGTCGAGGTCGATGTCGACCACGGATATCGGGGTGCGGGCCGGGTCGATCCGCTCGGCCACGCCGCCGCGCGGACCCGGGGCCGCGAGGCTCACGCGGCTTCCTTGTGCTCGGCCAGCACCGTGCGCAGCACGCGGGCCCCGTCGCGGAAGGTGCGCAGGTTCGACCGGCCGCTGCGCCTGGGCAGCTCCAGGCTCGGCACCTCGGCTATGCGCAGGCCCGCCCGCACCGCGTGCAGCACCATCTCGGTCTCGATCTCGAACCCGGGCGAGCGCAGGTCGAGCAGGTCAAGGAAACAGCGGTGGAAGGCGCAGAAGCCGTAGCACAGGTCGGTGATCGTGGTGCGGTAGAGACGCCGGACCGTGGCGAGCAGGGCGAGATTGCCGGCCCGGCGCAGCGCCGTGATGTCCAGCGAGCCGCCGCCGGCCACGAACCGGGAGCCCTTCACGAAGTCGTAGCCGTTGTCGAGGAAGTGCAGGTAGTGCGGGATCTCGCGCGGCGACATGCTGCCGTCGGCGTCCATCATCACGATGGTCTCGCCGGTGGCGTGGCGGAACCCGGTGCGCAGCGCGTTGCCCTTGCCCGGCCCCTCCTGGGCGATGGTGCGGATCCTCGGCATGCAGCGGCTGGCCATCAGCAGCGTGGCGTCCTGCGACCTGCCGTCGATCAGCAGCACCTCGTCGATGCAGTCGGGGATCTGTTCGAGCACCCAGGTGATGTTGCGGGCCTCGTTGAGCGCCGGGATGACCAGGCT
Source organism: Actinospica durhamensis (assembly GCF_018139695.1). Taxonomy (GTDB): domain Bacteria; phylum Actinomycetota; class Actinomycetes; order Streptomycetales; family Catenulisporaceae; genus Actinospica; species Actinospica durhamensis. The sequence continues at coordinate 18,979 of NZ_JAGSOG010000116.1, forward strand.
CACCTTGGCCGGGCGGGCGGGTGCGAGCGGCGCCACCAGCACGTCGGGCACGACGTGCTGGCCGGAGCCGTTGAGCGGATTGGTACTTGCGCTCTCGAGCGCGGTGGTGCTCATCTGGTTACTGCCTCCCCTGGAGGTGGACCGGACGCGCCTGACGTGCTGCCAGGCTCCCCGGGCGCGGCCCGGTCCATGGTTTTCGGTGATCGCAGGTCCGATGACCCGGTGTGCCTACGTAACGAGCGTCGGAGCGCGAGGACACGGCGGCGGTCCGAATCAAGCATGGTACGCATATTCCTGCCCTGATTTCGGGCAGGGGGAAGCAGCCCCCTCCATCGGCATGCCCGCCCACCGGCAGCACGGCGGGCGTTTCGCGAGCAGGCGGCCGCGATCCGGTGCGGTGCGCACCGGACCCTCCCGTCGGTCCGGTCAACCCTGGACTCGACCCGTTCGGCGCCTCGGCTTTGCGCAATCCTTACACGCAGTCACGGTTCGGGTCCACCAGTGTCACCGGATTCAGCCCTGTGGGCGACGCGCGTGCGCCGGCGCAGGTCGCAGCGCCGCGGCGGCGGCGCAGGTGGCGCGGGCCGAGCGATACAGAGTGCTGACGCGACGTGCCGGGGCGCGGCGGCGCGTGGCGGGGTGGGAGTGCGCGGGCCGTGATCCCGCCGGTGGGCCCGGATGCGGGCGTAGTGCCGCGCCGGCGATCGCGCGCTGCTAGAGTGCCCGGCCCTCGACGGACACGGCCGAGACGCCCGGCGCACCCGACTCGCCCAGGGCGCGCCAGCCGGCCAGCACCGCCGCGGTGAGCGCGACGGCGGAGACGCTGAAGCCCTCGCGGGCCCCGATGTGCTGGGCGATGGCGGTCACGGCGAGGCCGGTCAGCGGCAGCGTGCCGGTCATCGCCATGCCCCACAGGGACATCACCCGCCCGCGCATGGCCGGGTCGGAGCGCAGCTGGGCCAGGGTGTTCGCGCTGGCGATGAACCAGATCGAGGTCAGGCCCGCGGCCGCCATGCCGGCGAACGCGAGCGCGTCGTCCGGCGCCCAGGCCGTGACCAGGATCGCCACGACCGTGGCCAGGGCCAGCCGGCGCACCCGCGGCGGCGTCGGCACCGGCGCGGAGGCCGCCATCAGCGCACCGGGCAGGCCGCCGATGCCGAAGGCCGCCATCAGCGCGCCGTACCCGCCGCCGCCGAGGTGCAGCGTCCGGCTGGCCAGGGTGGGCAGGGACAGGCTCATCGAGAAGATCAGGCCGCTGGCCGCGCTCATCGGCAGCAGTGCCCTGATGATCGGCGAGCGGCGCGCGTACGCCAGCCCCTCCCGGGCCCGCACCCGCGGACGCCGCGCGGCCGGGACTGCGTCAGGCCCCTGCGCCCCGACCGGCCGCAGCCGGATCAGCACCAGCAGCGGCGCCAGGTAGGACAGGCCGTTGACCAGGAAGCAGAGGGTGGGCCCGCTCAGCGCCAGCAGCGCCCCGGCCGCGCCCGGACCGAGCACCCGGGAGCCGTTGATGGCGACCTCCCACAGCCCGACCGCGCTGGCCACCGCGTCCTGCCCGACCAGGTCCACCACGAACACCTGCCGGGCCGGCGCGTCCACCGCGCCGACCAGCCCGGAACACGCGGTGAGCGCGAGCATGACCCACAGCCGCAGCCCGCCGAGCGCACTGAGCAGACTGAAACTGAGCCCCACGGCCAGCAGCACACCCTGGGTGATCAGCAGCAGCTTCCTGCGATCGTGCCGGTCCACCAGCGCCCCGGCCCAGGCCCCGAACAGCAGCGTCGGACCGAAGGTGCACGCGGTCAGCGCGGTGAGCCAGAGCGCGTTGCCGGTGGTCTGCAGGATCAGCCAGGACAGCGCCACGCCCTGGGCCAGGCCCCCGGAGGCCGAGGTGAGCTGGCCCAGGAACCAGATCCGGAAGTCCCGCCCGGCCAGGGCCTGGCTCATCCGCTCGAACGCCTGGCGCGGCGCGGATCCGGTACTGAGCGTGGTGGCGGTCATGAGCGGTGGTTCCTCCCCGAGTCGGCCGCTCGACCCTAGCCGCGCGCCGCGCCGGTGTGCCAAGGGGTTTCAGCATCCGACACCCGCCGGAGCCTGCCAATGTGTTGTGCCGTACGCACCGGAGTGTCAACCGTGGCAACTGTTCCGGCCTGCGGCTGCCCGGTAGCGTGGGCGGCGAGACGCGCCCGCGCCCCGTGTGGCCGTGACCCTTCGACGACGAGGACTTGATGCCATGTCCGGCGCTTTCGACCCCCGCGACCCGCTCGGCATCGACGACCTGCTCAGCCCGGAGGACCTCGCGATCCGCGACACCGTGCGCGCCTGGTGCGCCGAGCGCGTGCTGCCGCACGTCGGCGAGTGGTTCGAGGCCGGCGAACTGCCCACGGTGCGCGAACTGGCCCGCGAACTCGGCCGGATCGGCGCGCTCGGGATGCACCTGGAGGGCTACGGCTGCGCCGGGGCGTCCGCCGTGCAGTACGGCCTGGCCTGCGTGGAGCTCGAGGCGGCCGACTCCGGCCTGCGCTCGCTGGTCTCGGTGCAGGGTTCGCTGGCGATGTACGCGATCCACCGCTGGGGCTCGGCCGAGCAGAAGGAGCGCTGGCTGCCGTCGATGGCGGCAGGCGAGGTGATCGGCTGCTTCGGCCTGACCGAGCCGGACCACGGCTCCGACCCGGCGTCGATGCGCACCTCGGCCAAGCGGGACGGCACCGACTGGGTGCTGAGCGGCCGGAAGATGTGGATCACCAACGGTTCGGTGGCCGGGGTCGCGATCGTCTGGGCCCAGACCGAGGACGGGGTGCGCGGCTTCGTGGTGCCGACGGACACGCCCGGATTCTCCGCGCCCGAGATCAAACACAAGGCCTCCCTGCGCGCCTCGGTCACCAGCGAGCTCGTCCTGGACGCGGTGCGCCTGCCGGCCGAGGCCGCGCTGCCCGAGGTGGTCGGCCTGCGCGGACCGCTGTCCTGCCTGAACCAGGCGCGCTACGGCATCGTCTGGGGCGCCCTCGGTGCCGCCCGCTCCTGCCTGGAGGCCGCCCGCGGCTACAGCCTGACGCGCGAACAGTTCGGCCGCCCCATCGCCGGATTCCAGCTCACCCAGGCCAAGCTCGCCGACATGTCGCTCGAGCTGCACAAGGGCCTGCTGCTCGCGCTGCACCTCGGCCGCCGGATGGACGCGGGCACGCTGCGCCCCGAGCAGGTCAGCTACGGCAAGCTCAACAGCGTCCGCGAGGCCCTCGCCATCGCGCACACCGCCCGCACCGTCCTCGGCGCCAACGGCATCAGCTACGAGTACCCGGTGATGCGCCACGCCGCGAACCTGGAGTCCGTGCTGACCTACGAGGGCACCCCGGAGATGCACCAGCTCGTCATCGGCAAGGCCCTGACCGGCCAGGACGCCTTCCGTTAGGACGCGTCGGGGTCACCGTCGGACTCGGCCTGCGGGAGGAGCGGCAGGCCGCGTTCGTCCAGCGGCCAGAACGGGTTGTGGGCGACCTCCCAGAGGTTGCCCTCGGGGTCGGCGAAGTAGCCGGAGTACCCGCCCCAGAACACCTGCTGCCCGGGCTTGACCAGCGTGCCGCCGGCCGCCTCGGCGAGGGCGAGGGCGGCGTCCACCTCCGCGGGCGAGGCGACGTTGATGGCGATACTGCGGCCGGCCTTGAGGCCCTCGGGCACCGGGCCCGCCTCGATCTGGGCGTCGGCGGCGAGGTCGGCGAGGCCGTAGAGGGACAGGATCGCACCCGCGGTGCGGAAGAAGCTGACGTCCGCCTCCGCGGGCAGCACCTGCGGCCAGCCGATCGCGCGGTAGAACGCGGTGGCCTTGGCCAGGTCGGTGACGCCGATCGTCACGAGGCTGATACGGGCGGGAACGGTGTCGGGATGCGTCATGGGACCACTATCACCGCGCCCGCCGACAGAACCCGGATACGCATGCGTCCGTGCGGATCAGGCCCCTGTCGGCGGTCAGGCCCGCGCATCGGGCTCCGGCACTCGGCCGAGGTACCCCGTCGGCACCTTCTCGGTGAGCCAGACGCCGTTGGTGCTGCAGTAGAACTCGTGCCCGTCGGCGCGCATCCGGGCCGCCGCCACGGTCAGTACCGCGGGCTTGCCGTGGCGGGTGCCGACCTTGACCGCGGTCGCGGTGTCGGCCGACAGGTGCACGTGGTGGCGCTTGCCCGGCACCAGGCCGTCCCGGAAGATGCTCTCGAGGTACCGCGTCGCGGTGCCGTGGTAGAGCACCTCGGGCGGCTCGCTGGGCGCGTATCCGAGCTCCACCGGGACGCTGTGGCCCTGGCTCGCCCGGATCCTGGCCCCCGCCTCGTCGAACTCGAACCGCTTCTTGTCGTTCTGCGCGACGACCCGGTCCAGCTGCGCGCGGCTGATCCGCCGCCCGTGCGCGCCGGCCGCGGCCAGCAGCACGTCCACCGCCACCCAGCCCGCGCCGTCGAGCTCCACCCCGACCTTGCCCGGATCGTGCCGCAGCACGAGGGCGAGGAACTTGGAGTCCTTGACCAACTGCTTACTCTGCTGATCTTGCTGATTCTGAATTTCCATACCCGGCCACGGTAGCCGAGCGCGCCGCCGGGCCGCATCAGAATTCTGTCGCGCTCGATCGAGCAGGGGCTAGGGTCTGCCCGGCGGATCATGGGTGATGCCATCGTGGGCTCATGAGTTACAGCCTCTACCTGATCCGGTTCCGGGCCGGAGATGCCGCTGCGATGGATGGTGCTCTACTCGACGGGGTGATTGCGTCGTACATCGTGAAGCGGGAACCGGAGTACGGCTTTGTGCGGATCCGGACTGGGGACGGCGGCGAGGCCGAGGTCTATGCGGCCGCAGAGGACGAGTCTGAGCTGATCGGCGTGACGGTCACCCACTTCGATCGAGGGCTGGTGCTTGACGTGATCGCTACGTTGGCGGACCGGTTGGGTGCTGTCGTCGTTCTTCAGGAGGGTGTCGTGTTGCTGCCGGAAAGCGCTCGGTTGGACGACCTGCCAGAAGATCTTCGGTCGGGGGCGGAATTCGTCGAGTTCTCCGGTGCTGCGATTCAGGCCGCGATCGAACGGGTCTGACACCGGCTCTGGTCAGCGCCGCAGCCACAGGCGGATCGAGGCCAGGGTTACGGTGCAAGCGGATTGGCTGCCAGACCCTAGAGTGCGCGCTTGAACCCCACGTGGGAGGGGACGAAGCCGAGCCGCTCGTAGAACCGGTGCGCGTCCGTGCGGCTGCGGTCCGAGGTGAGCTGGACCAGGTCCACCCCGAGGCGGCGCGACTCCTCCACCGCCCAGGTGATCATGCGCGAGCCGAGGCCGCCGCCGCGCTCGTCCGAGCTCACGCGTACGGCCTCGATGATCGAGCGGGTCGTGCCCCGGCGGGCGAGGCCCGGGATCACGGTGAGCTGGAGGCAGCCGACGAGCCGGCCGTCGCGCTCGGCGACCAGCAGGGTCTGGTTCGGGTCGGTCTCGAGCCGGGCGAAGGCCTCGCGGTACGGGGCGAGGTCGTCCGGGGTCTCCCGCTGCGCGCCGAGTACGTCGTCGGCGAGCAGCGCGACGATGCCCTCGACGTCCTCGGCCCTGGCCGGGCGCAGCGTCACCGCCTCAGCGCTCGGACTCACCGGCCGAGCTCCCCGCGGC
>NZ_JAGSOG010000117.1 GCF_018139695.1 Actinospica durhamensis
TATAAGAGACAGCGCCACCCCCGACATCACCCCCTCCCCTGAAGCAGACGACGCCGCTGACCTTGACCCCACCGCCGCTGCTGCTGTCACCGCTCGTTGATCAGCCCACCTCAGCCCTCACCGCCTGTCCCGTCGCGCCGGCCACACGTGCCGCCGTACCCACCGCGCCCGACGAACTCGCCGAACGCGGCCCGCTCGGCCCACTGACTACATCCGCCACGCCGAGCGGCCACCCCTCCTCGGTCCTGCCGACCGCACGCCCCGAAGCGTCGAGCAGCCGCCCCATCTGACGCAGCGTCCGCAGGCACACCGCCCTGTCCGCGACGTCCAGTCCCGGCATCCGCTCCGCGAGCGTCGCCTCGAATCGGGGCAGGTCCCCGAGCGTCGGCAGCCATACCATGATCAGCAGATTGTCCGGCCCGGCCAACGCACAACACATCCGCGTCTCGCCCAGCACGGCGAGCTGACGAGCCGTCGCATCCAGCCGCTCCGGCGCGACCCGCAGCCTCACAACCGCTGTGACGGGCGTCCCCGATACCGACTGCGCCACCTCGCAGCGCAATCGCACCAACTGGTTGACGAGCAGCCGGGTCATGCGGCGACGCGCTGAGGCCTCGCTTATCCCCGCACGCTCGGCCACCCGATTCGCGGGCATGCGGCCGTCCTCGTGCAGCAGCGCGAACAGGCTCCGATCCACTGCGTCCGTGCGCACGTGACGCCGGTCCGGCTGCACCGCCGAACGCGCTGCGGCTTCAAGCGCGGAACGCTGAGTCGGGGTGAGCGTGTGCAGTCGCCAGGCGCTGGGCTCTCGATACCCGGCAGTACGCAGATGAACGCGATACGAGGCGACGCCGACGGTCGTGGCGAGCCGCTCGCTGAGATAGACGGCCACGTCAGCCGGCCCGGGGACTGCTATCACGACAAGCAGCTCATAGTCAGAGGCGAGTTGGTGCAGGTACCGGACCTCTGGCTGCCGGTTGAGCACGGCGGCCACGTCGTCGAGATGACCGGGACTACATGCGACATCTATATAGGCCATGCAGAACTCACTGTGGGCGAGCGGCCCCGCAACGCAGGTCACCCAGGCCAGCCCCGACGCTTCAAGCCGCTCCCACCGCCGCGCCGCCGTAACCGGGTCCACCCCCAGCGCGGCACCTATCGCGCTCCACGGCGCTCGCGGGGCCACCTGAAGCGCGTTGATGAGCGCCAGGTCGAGTTCATCGACGGAATCCTGCGGCACAGCCAACATTCTGACCACAAACTGACGGATCCTGACAACCTTTGCGGCTCCAGATACGTGATTATCAATAGTGAACGGTAAGCCGCAGAGAGTAGCGCGGAAGCAGCACGAGACCCAAGGAGCGTCATGAACGGCAGGAGCAGCACCACAACGTCAGCGCCGTCCTCCCCTGCCGCGCTCGCGACGACTGCGGCAGGCACCGCGCCCGCGCATGCCACGCCACCTGCGAAAACGCCTCCGCTCACACCGCCCGCACCAGCAGCGACCTCCGTACCCGCGGCGCCGCCAGCAGCGCCCGCACCAGCCACGTCGTCCGTACCCGCGGCCCCGTCGACACCGCCCGCATCGGCGGCCATGTCACCCTCGCCCGCTTCGGCGGCCCCATCGTCCGCGCCGCCTCTGCCGACGGCCGCGTCCCCAGCCGCGCCTCCAACGCACGAGCCGGGCGCACAGACCTCCTCCACACAGACGTCGCGCGCACAGACCTCCTCCGCACAGGCATCGCCCGCACAGACCTCCTCCGCACAGACGTCTTCCGCACAGACGTCGCCCCCGTCGCCCGCACAGATGTCATCCACGCAGGAATCGTTCGCGGAGGTATCGCAGGCATCATCCGCGTCGCAGGTGTCATCCGCACGCGAGCCGTCAGGACACGAGCCGTCGCAGCGCCTGCTGTCCGCGCACGAACCCTCCGCATACGAACCGCGCACGCGCCACTTGTCAGGGCGCGAAGCGAACGAGGGGCACGAGCCGCCAGGTCACCGCCCGCCCACTCCCGAACCGCCCACTCCCACTCCCACGCCCACGCCCGCATCCACGTCCACGTCCACGTCCACGGACGGGCTGCCCGAACTCCGCCTGCCAGCCCATCAACTGTCGCCATCCGCTACCGCACGCAAGGCTGCCGCCGTGCGCGCAGCCGCTGTCGAAGGCTTGATCACCGAAGATTCCCCAGTCGTCGGCTTCATCGACCTCGATGCGATCGCCGTGTCACAGGCTGAGCTCAAGCAGGCCTTCGCCTTCACCTCCGCGCCCGTTCTGCACGCCTTCGCGGCCAAGGCCGCGAGTCTCGTCCCTGTACTGCGTCTCTTCGCCGACGCGGGCATGGGATGCGAGGTAGCGAGCCCAGGCGAACTCGCCCAGGCCCTCGCCGCGGGCTTCCCGCCGGAACGTGTAGTCCTCGATTCGCCGGCCAAGACCCCCTCAGAGCTGCGCGAAGCCCTGCGCCTCGGCGTGGCCGTCAACGCGGACAACTTCACCGAACTCGAGCGCATCGACCGCCTTCTCCGCGAACTCCACCCGCTCGACGCGCACGATCATGCTCCCGCACTCGGGCTACGTATCAATCCGCAGGTCGGCGCGGGCACGATCGAGGCGATGAGCACCGCCTCGGCGCGTTCGAAGTTCGGCGTGCCGCTGCGTGACAGGGGCGGCCGCGAGGCGATCATCGCCGCGTTCGACCGCTACCCCTGGCTCACCCGCCTTCACGTGCACGTGGGTTCGCAGGGCTGCCCGCTCGAGCTCATCGCGGCGGGCATCCGCAGCGTCTACGAACTCGCCGAGGAGATCAACGCCCGAGCCGCAGCCGATCCCGAGCGACGCCGCGGAGGCCGCGTCACCAGCATCGACATCGGCGGCGGATTGCCGGTGAACTTCGACGACGACCGGGTCAGTCCGACCTTCGCCGAATACGCCGAGGTACTGCGTGACGCCGTCCCGGGACTCTTCGACGGGCGCTATGGATTGGTGACCGAGTTCGGCCGCTCGCTCAGCGCGAAGAACGGATTCACCCTGGCTCGGGTGGAGTACGCCAAACAGGTCGCCGATAGGCGGATCGCGCTCACACACGCCGGGGCGCAGGTCGCCACGCGCACGGTGTTCATGCCGGAGTCCTGGCCGCTGCGCCTGAGCGCCTACAGCTCGGACGGGTGGCCCAAGCTCGGCCCGGTGTGCACGCATGACGTCGCAGGGCCCTGCTGCTTCGCCGGGGACCTGGTGGCCACCGGACGGGACCTCGAAGTACTCGACACCGGCGATCTGATCCTGCTTCACGACACCGGTGGCTACTTCTTCACCGCGCCCTGGGCCTATAACAGCCTGCCGCGCCCGGACGTCTACGGGTTCCGCGTCGACGCCGACGGCAACGTCCGCTTCACCCTGATGCGGCGGCGCCAGACCCTGGACGAGATCGTCGCCGAGGCCGGCGGCGACCCTGCGTCCGCGAACTCCCGCACCTCGGAGCACTCCCTTGGCTAAGCACGAACACGGCACCGGTCCCGAGCAAGACGAAGACCCGACCGGGCACGAGTACGACATCCTCATCCTCGGCGGTACGGTCGTCGACGGCACCGGCGCCGAACCTCAAGTTGCTGATGTGGGTGTGCGCGGGGACCGCATCGTCTTCGTAGGCCAGGCACCAGACGATGCTCGCGCGCAGACCACGATCGAGGCCGGCGGGCTGGTCGTCGCGCCCGGCTTCATCGACCTGCACACTCACGTCGACTTCACCGTCGAATCAGTCCCTGCCGCCCATGCCTGCGTCCGTCAGGGCGTGACGACCGTCGTCACTGGCAACTGCGGTAACTCGGCATTCCCTGCTCCCGCGTTCAGTATCGACTTCGAGTCGTATGCCGCTCGGGTTCAGGCCACCGAACCCGCCGTCAACCTCGCCGCGCTCGTCGGCCACGGTGCCCTGCGTACCGCGGTCGTCGGCGAAGACCGCAGAGCCGCCACGGCCGAGGAGACGGGCCGCATGGCGGATCTGCTCGGCGTGGCGGCGCAGCAAGGGGCGTTCGGCCTGTCCACCGGTCTGATCTACGCACCGGGTTCGTTCGCCGACACGGACGAGGTCGCCGCGCTCGCCGACGTCGCCCACGCTCACGACCTGCTCTATGCCACCCATCTGCGCGACGAGGGAGACGGACTGCTCGGCGCCCTCGACGAAGCTCTCGACGTCGCGAGGCGGACCGGCGTGCGACTCCAGGTCTCGCACTTGAAGGCCATGGGCCCGCCGAACCACGGCAAGGTCCGCGACGCACTCGTGCGGATCGACGAGGCACGCGCTTCGGGACTCGACGTGGCCTGCGACGTCTACCCGTACACCGCATCGTCGACGCTGCTCACCTCGCGCCTCCCGGACTGGGCGATGGACGGCGGCGACGTCCGTCTGCTCGAGCGCCTGCAGGATGCCGACACGTCCGCCCGCATCGCGGAAGAGCTCGAGGGCAACGCCGACTGGGCATTCCTTCCGGACGCAGTGGTGCTCGCGGGGCTGCCTGCCGGCCGATACTCCGAGTTCGTCGGGTGCAATCTGCGCGAGGTGGCCAAACGCACGGACCGCACTGCGGCGCAGGCGATGCTCGACGTACTGCGCCGGCACGACGCGCAGGTGTGGATCGTGAACCACGCCATGGCCGAGGAGGACGTGCGCACGGTGCTGCGCCACCCGGCAGCCGCGGTGTGCAGCGACGGCTGGGAGCTGACGACGGACTGCGAAGGCAGCCCACACCCGAGGCACTTCGGCACGTTCGCCCGCATCTTCAAGGAGTACTGCCGGAGCGATGCGTCATCGGGAGAAGCCCCTGGAGCAATCCTCAGCCTGCCCGAGGCGATCCACAAGATGACCGCGCTCCCCGCAGCGCGCCTCGGCCTGACCGACCGGGGAGTGCTGGCTCCCGGTCAGATCGCGGATGTAGCAGTGTTCGACCCTGACAAGGTGGCTGACACGGCGACCTACCGCGCCCCCAAGTCCTATGCCCTGGGCACTCGCGCGGTGCTCGTCAACGGCATCCCCGTACTCATGGAGGGAGAACAGACACCCGCCAGACCTGGCCGCGTCCTGCGCAAAACCCGCCCCTGACGACGGAAAACCCGCCCCCGCGTTGCCACCAATGACAGCAGCCAGCCACGCCAACCACGGTGGACGACCGCAGACGATTACAGACGATTGCAGACGACCGCAGCCCAGAGTCGACACCGGCAGAGGACACCAAGCACCAAGCTGCGTCGGCCAGCAGCGTTCGACAGCGGCATTGCCGACCGCTACGAACGCGAGCAGCCTGCGCGAGCAATGCCAGTGGACGATGCGGCTGACGACGTGAGCGCCTGTCCGCCGCCCTAGCCGCCGATGGCTGACTGACAGCCACGTCGCCCGACGGCGCACAATCTGACGCCGGCACGGGGCAGGCTGCAGCGGCCGACGGCGTCAGCCAGTGGTGGGAGCGGTCCGCACTGCCGTGATCGCAACCGTGGTGTACGGCATCGTGAACTGGCCACCAAGCTCGTCGATCGCGGCGCCGAGGCCGTCGATGAGCGCGGCCAGCTTCTCGGCCGGCATCACGTTGCTGTTGCCGAACGTCGGCACCTGGTCAAGCCACGCGTCCCGCGTGTACACGTGCTCCCAGGTGAAGCGCCACTCCTCGGGCTCGCCGAACTCGGCGGACGCGCGAATGGCGTCAGCCGTCTTCATCAGGATTGGCGCGTAGGCGTCGATCACCGGCCGGGTCCAGGAGAACACCGTGTTCTCCGGCAGGACCGTGCGATAGACCGCGTCGAACGCGGCGGCCACCTCGGCCGTGGGCTGGAAGAGATTCCAGAACACGGCCAGCCGACCGCCGGCACGCAGCGCGGACGCGGCCTTGGATGCCGAGGCGTTCAGCTCAAGCCAGTGCCACGCCTGTCCGGAAACGACCGCGTCGAACGTGCGACCGGACGTATCCCAGGTCTCGAACGCGGCGACCTCGGCTTCGACGCCGCTCTGTCGCGCCAGTTCAACCATCCGCGCGTCCACATCGACGCCGAGGACTCGGCACCCGGCCGCGAGCAACTGCCGCGCGACGATGCCGGTTCCGCACCCGACGTCGAGCACCTCGGCACCCGGGCGTCCGGCAAGCACGCGGTCGAGCAGGGGAACGGGATACCGCGGCCTGGCACGGTCGTACCGATCCGCGTCGGCTCCGAACGACTCGGCGACTTCGCGCGCCATGTGCGGTTCGGGCGCGCTCGCCTGGCCAGAAGTCGCGGATTCGTCGCGACCCTGCGGAGACTCCTGCGCCTGGAATGCCTGACCCGCAGGTGGCGCCTGAACTACCGGTGACGCCTCACCCACGGGTGACGTCAGTGCAGGTGACGGCGACGAGGACGGCGGCGATGCAGGCGACGGCGGTATAGTGGGCATGCGCCCACACTAATGGGCGCTTGCCCACTCTGCAACGTGTCCGACGTCGAGACCAGAAAGGCGCCCCGTGCCCACAGGCGTGGCCCTGCGCGATCCCAAGGACCAGCTTTTCGCCGCCGCCGAGCGCGTACTTCTGCGCGACGGTCCGGCCGGCCTGACCAGCAGAGCCATCACCGATGAAGCCGGGTGTGCCAAGGGCGTGCTGCACCGCCACTTCGAGGACTTCGACGCCTTCCTAGCCGAGTTGGTACGCGACCGCGCGGACCGCGTGACGGCCAGGTCGGCGCAGCTCATGGAGGTCGTCGGGCTCGGTTCGCCGATCGTGCACCTGACCGGGGCCCTGTTCGACCTCTTCGACCCCGTCGCGGTGGGAATCGTCGGCCTGATCACGGTGCGCGATGAACTGCGAGCCCGACTGCGCCAGACCTGGCCTCGCGGCGTACCGATCCTGGCCGAGGGCAAGGGGATGATCACCGGCTACCTCGCCGCCGAACGTGACCGCGGCCGCATCGCCAAGAGCGCCGACCTCGACACCCTCACGCTGATGCTGATCGGCAGCGCCCACCTGCTCTTCGCTGGAACCGACGCCCCACCCGACCGCACCGAAGTGCGCGCCGTCGTCACGGCGGTGGTCGCGGGCGTCATCGAGACAGAGAGCGGAGAACCGAGGTAGCGCTGGCGCCTGACTGCCGCGACTTCAATCAGGTTGAGGACCACGACCACGACCACGACTGCGACTGCGACTGCGACTGCGACTGCAGAACGGTCCCCCTTCACAGGCTCAGAGCTGGCCTGCGGCTGGAGTGGGCCGCGTCGAAGCGGTCGGACGGCGCGTGGATGACGGTCGCTTCGAGCGGGCGACCGCGTCCGTCGAGCATGACGCGGGTGAGGGTGAGCAGGGGGACTCCGACCTCTATCTCCAGTGCGTCGCGCTCGCGGACTGTGGGCATGCGTGCGCTGACGCTCGTGGTGAAGGTGACGGGGCCGTGGTAGCGGATCAGGTCGGAGTAGACGTCGAGGTCTCGGTGGGGGCCGGTTTCGGTCTCGGACTCGGGCGTTGAGGCGGTGGCTATGTCGACATTGGGAACGGCAGTGACGGGGGTAGCAACTTCCGTGGGGGCATCGGCGGAATCGGCACCGTCAGCATCGTTGGTGGCATCGGAGGCAGAGGCGCCAGGGGCGTCGGCGGGGAAAGTGAACAGGTTCGTAGGCACGAATGAGCTCAGGGCGATGAGGTAGCCGTTCTCCTGGTGGCGCCATCGTTCTTCGCGAAGGACGATCGGTTGTTGCGGTCTGAGCCTGAGTGCTGTGGCTCGTTCGGCGCCGCACGCGACGATCTGGGCGTTGCGGGCTTGGGAGATGCCATTTCGAGGCGGCGAGGATCCAGGGGCTGGCGAGGACGCGGAACTCTGCTCGGGTAGGGAAACCGGCGAAGATGCGGAGTTCGGTGCGGGGGCGGAGGTCGGTACGGGTGCAGAAATTGGTGACGGCTCGGAATCCGGCGACGGTTTGGATGTGAATGCTGGTGCGGGTATGGGTGCGGACACCTGTTCAGGGTTGGGCGGTGGGGAGAATGACTTGTGGTGTGGGCTCGTTTGGGCCCAGCCGTGCCGAGTTGGGTCGTACGCGCTGCCGAGCAGGTCTACGTGTGGGGCGTGGTCGCCGATCAGGATGGTACGGCGTTCGGGACGTATGCGGACGAAGGTGCCTCGGCCTCTTGCTGCGCTGACCAGGCCTTCGCGGGCGAGTTCGGCTACGGCGCGGCGGACGGTGGAGCGGGAGGCGCGCAGTTGATCGGCCAGGGCGGTTTCGCCGGGCAGTTTGGAGCCCTCGGGGTACTCGCCTGAGTTGAGCTTCGCACGCAGCAGATCGACGACTCCGGAGGTGTGCGGGATATCCGGCCGGGGCATGGCAGCTCCCTAATATAGGTCGACGGTCTGGTGCGGCTGACACGGCTGGCTCACTCGGTGGGCGGGTGCGGCCGGCGTGGCTGGTCCGGCGAATTCGGCAGATACAGCCGGTACGGCAGACACGGGAGACGCGGCAGATGAGGCAGATAAGGCAGATAGGGCAGATAGGGCAGATAGGGCAGATGAGTCTGGTGCAGGCAGGTACGGCTGGCGCAGCCAGCGCAGCCGGGTGCGGCAGACACGGCTGGTGCGGCAAGTGCGGCAAGTGCGGCAAGTGCGGCAAGTGCAACAGACACGGCTGATATGGCCAGCGGAACCGGGTGTGGCAGACGCAGCTGATGCAGCTGATGCAGCTGATGCAGCCAGTGCAATCGACACGGCCAGTGCCGCCAGTGCAACCAGATGCGGCGCGCGCGGCCAGCTCGGTGAGCGCAGCCAGTGCGATTGACACCGCCAGTGCAACCAGGTGCGGCGGACGCGGCCGGTGCAGCCGGGCGCGACAGGCGCAGGCTGGCACAGCTGGCACGGCTGGCACGACAGAGGAAGCCAGTGCGGCAGACGCGGCGGATCCAGCAGAGTTCGGCTGGTTCGGAAGACTCGGCTGATTGGCGGCGTCGGGACGCATACAGCCGCATCGGCGGGGTGTACGGAGACGGGGATCGGCGCGCGCACGTCGCACGTCGCATGTCGCATGTCGCATGTCGCATGTCGGCTGCACGACAACAGCACGGCAGCACGGCAGCACGGCAGCACGGCTGCACGGCTGCACGGCTGCACGAGGGTGACACCGGAGTAGCACCGGAGTGACAACTGCTGATCGAGCTCGAAATTGACCTGGGCAGACGTGGAGGGCTGACGGTACGGGCGGGGGGTTGTGCTCCCCTTTTCTTCCGTACCGCAGCCCTCCGCCGGCCGGAACCCGGCAGGTGTTGTGCGGCATTGCTCCTGCCGAGTCCGGCTCACGTCTCCAGCCTCTAGCCCTGAGCCAGTGCCTGACTCACCGACTGGAGCTGGCTGGTCTGCCACTCCTGGTAGTTCGTGCCTGCCGGTTCCGGATAGGCGCTGAGTGTGACTACCGGGATCTGGTCGACGCCGGCCTCCTTGAGGATCGCCTGAACGGCGGCTCCGGGGTCTTCGGCGTCGCACAGAAGGATCTTTCCGCCGCCGGTCGCGAGCTGGGCGGCGGAGGTGGGTTGGACGGCCTTGAGGCCGAGTTGGGCGGCGAGTTCGGTGCCGAGGGCGTCGCAGGTTTCGATGACGGTGCCGACATACTTCTGCTTGATCGACTTGATCAGCTGTTCGTCGGCGGTGACGGCGTTCTGGTCGAACACGGTCTCCTGCTCCTGGAAGTACGCCTGCTCCTTCGGCCGCAGTTGGACGAAGTCCTGTTCCAGCTGCTGCACCGCGGTCTGGACGTACTCGGGGTCGTACCACAGGTACGGGTTCTCGCCCGGGGTCACGCCGACCTGGTTGGCGACGTTGACCTCCAGACGGTCGATGCCCGGGTTCGAGCTGAGGGTCTCGCTCACCCAGGGGTCGAGTCCGGCGCCGTTGAGGATGACGAGCTGGGCCGCCTGCATCGCCTTCGTGTCGGCGGTGGTGGGTTCGAAGGCGGCGGCGGCCTGGGGTGTTCCGGCTACGCCGCCCTTGCCGTCGATGCCGAGGATGCTGGTGATTTGGACCTGGCTGCCGCCGATCTGGGAGGCGATGTCGCCCCAGACCGCTTCGGCGGCCACGACCTGGATCTGGGTGCCGGTGTCGGTGGCGCCGCCGGTCGAGGGAGAACTGCAGGCTGCCGCGGCCATGATGCAGCTGGATGCCAGGAGGATGGCGGCGGCGGTTGTGGCACGGCGGCGGCGAGGGGGAAGCTGGACGGTGCGAGCAGCAGCAGCGGGGGCGGTGGGGATTTGGCTGCGGCTTTTGGCGGGACGCGAGCGGCGGGATCGGCGGAAGTGGCCAGGCAGGCAGGAGTAGTCAGTCGCTTGGGAGTGGCCAGGCTGGCGGGAGCAGCCAGGCTCGTGGGAGTCGTCAGACTGACGGGGGTGGCCAGGCTGGCGGGAGCGGTCAAGCTCGCGGAAGTGGCCAGGCTCATGGGAGCCGTCGGGCTCGTGGGAGCGGTCGGGCTCGTGGGAGTCGTCGGGCTGGCGGGAGCGGTCGAGCTCGCGGAAGTGGCCAGGCTCATGGGAGCCGTCGGGCTGGCGGAAGCAGTCAGGCTCGTGAGAACCGTCGGGCTCGCGGAAGCAGCCAGCCTCGTCGGAGCCGTCGGGCTGGCGGAAGCAGTCAGGCTCGTCGGACCGGTCAGGCTGGTGGGAGTGGTCGGGCTGGTGGGACATGATGCTCCTCTCTCCCGCGCTTAGGCCGTCGGCGGCGTGTAGGCGTCGATGACGTCGACGACGAACACGAGGGTGTCGTTGTTGTCGATGTCCGGGGGCTCGGCCTGATCGCCGTACGCCAGCGCGGGTGGGATGACCATCAATATCCTGCTTCCGACCTTCACACCGCCCAGCGCTTGCTCCATGCCGGGGAGGACCTCGTTCGCGCCTAGGACGAACGTGTCCGGGGTCTTGTTCACGTAGGTCGAGTCGAAGACCGTGCCGGAGCGCCAGACGACGCCGCTGTACTGCACGACCACCGTCTGGCCGGAGGTCAGGGGCGCGCCGCTGCCTTGCACGAGCGTCTTGACGGTGAGCTTGGTCGGCGGCGCGGTCTTGGCCGGGATGGTGATCTTCGGGCCTGCGGACGCGCTCTGCTCGACCACCTCGGGCAGCTTCGTGCCGGGGTCGTAGGCGACGGGGGATCCCTGGGCGGCAGCCTCTTCGGGGACGCTGGTGAGTACGTCGAACACGAATACGAGGGTGTCGCTGCCGGTGATGTTGAGCTGCGAGTAGCCGCTCTTGCCGAAGCCGTCGGACGGCGGGACGACCATCATCACGCGGCTGCCTACGCGCTCGCCGGCCAGCTGCTTCCACGCGGGCATCACGCCGCCGGTCGCGAGGGGGACCGACTGCGGCTGGCGGTTGGTGTAGCTGTCGAAGACCTCGCGGTCGCCGGCCCACACCTTGCCCTCCACGTAGACCAGGGCGAGGTCGCTCGACTGGACCACGGGGCCGGTGCCTGCAATCAGGGTTCTGATGACGAGGCCGGTGGGCGGGTTGCCGGTCGGCATGGAGATCTCGGGGTCGGACAGGTACGCGCCGGTGACCTTGGGCAGCGACTCGTCGGACACCCCGCTGCTGCAACCGGTCGCGGCCGAGCCGAGGACGACGAGCATCAGCAGTGAGCACAGCAGGCGGAGGTGGCGCGACCGGAGGAGACGCTGGAGATGGAGACGTGGGGGGCGCGCACGGAGTTCTCTTGCATGTGCGATGCGTGCCGTGCGTGCGATGCGTGTGGTGCACGCGATGTGCGGTTCGTGTGCGGTGCGCAGGGGGGATATCGGGGGGGATATCGGGCTCATGGGGTTCTACCGTCCTTGGAGCGGAGCCATTCGAGTGAGCGTTCGAGCAAAGTTTTCGAGCAGATTGTTCGAGCAGAGTGATCGAGCAAAGTGCCCGAACAGATCTTTCGAGCAGAGCTTTCGAGTGAGCGATTGAGCGGGACGTTCGCCTGGGTGTGGTGCGGTGGAGCTGCCTGGAGCGGTACGGGAACGAGGTACGGGAGCGAGGTACTGGGTGACGGACGGAACGACGGACGGGGTGACGGACGGGGTACGGACGGAGCGATGCGAAGCAGCGAGCTTGCGAGCACCACCGGCCGGGGGGCGTGCGGCCCGGGTTCCCCCGGACCGCACGCTTGTCACCACTGCCGTGCACTCAGCTCCTTACTCGACTCGCCATCCTGATATCAGAATCCGGACGGCGGGGCGACGGTCGGGAACAGGTACGCGAACGAGTCGAACGCGGTGGCGATGTCCGACTCGGCCCAGAACCGGTGGTAGTTGAACACCGGGGCCGCGCCGCCGTTGAGGTAGGTGGCAACCTTGGACCACTCGGGGTCGCCGACGTACCAGGGGCGGATGGAGATGAAGGTGTTGGTCGCCGAGCTGAGCTTGATGCCGCCCGGGAAGGTCCCGGTCCAGCTCGACGGGAAGTACACACCCTCGTAGGTGGTGGTGTTGTAGGCGACGTCGAAGTTCGAGTAGTCGGTCCGGGTCTCCGGGGCCGAGTAGCCGAGCGAGTCGCCGTAGTACTTGTGGATGGTGTCGATGATGTTCTGCGCGTACGTCTCCGCCGTGGTGTCACCGGACTTGGCGGCGTAGTACTCGAACACCTTCGCCTCCGACGCGGCCACGCCCAGGTCGGTGCCGGGGCTGGAGGTGGTCACGTGCAGGCCGGTGTTGGCGGGCGGGGTGGAGGAGCTCGAGGTGCCCGTGGTCCAGCTCTCGGCGGGCTGACCGGACCAGGTCAGGGTGCCGGGAGTGGTCAGGGTGCCCGTGCTCGGGTTCACCGTGGTCACCGACTCGGCCCAGCTGACCCACTTGGCGAGGATCGCCTGGGCCTGGGTGTTGCCGGTCTCGTAGTAGTACTCGGCCACCCGCTCCATCGGCCACGTCTGGTAGCCGAACCACTGGTTGCTCGGCGGGTTGTGGTACACCGGCTCCCAGTCGTAGTACATCCCGTCGAAGGTGGGGTCACCGGTGGGGGGCTTGGCGGCGTCGCCGTAGTTGCCGCCCCAGTTGTTGGTGACACCGCCCGCGATGGCGCCCTCGGAGGACTGCAGCCAGCTGAACAGGTTCAGCTGCGTGGTCAGGCTGGTGGCCCAGTCCGACTTGGCCGTGGGCGAGAGCGGGATGAGGTCGGAGTCGGTCGAGAGCGCGTAGGCCGCCAGCGGGTTCTGGTAGCCCTCGTGGATCTCGGTGCCGCTGATGCGCCAGGACCACGCGCCCGTGGTCGAGCCGCCCCAGGCGTCGTACCAGGACATCAGGTACGTGTCCTCGTTCGCCTTGGAGGTGCCGGCCGGGCAGGCCACCGAGCCGTCCTGGCTACAGGCGCTGGTGATCTGCTTGAAGTACTTGTCGAACATCGAGTACCGCAGGTAGTCGCCGAGCTTGGCGGCCTTCGCGGTGGTCGCGGTGATCGACGAGGTCTTGCCCTGCGCCTTGGCGTAGGTGTCGGCCCAGAACGCGGCCTGCACCATGCGCGCGTCGGCGTCCGGCGCGTCGGTGTACTTGTACTGGGCGGCGAAACTGCCGCCGCCGTTGTTGAACAGGTCGAGGAAGCCGTTGGGGCCGCCGTAGGTCAGGGCGTCCCAGTCGGGCTGGTCGACGGTGTCCCACACCGACTCCTCCGAGCCGCGCTGGAAGGTGTTGATCCAGCTGGGCGTGGAGGTGCCGTTCTCCTGCTGGCCGAAGCCGTAGCGGTTGTCCGTGTCCATGATCCACATGGGCTGGTACATGTCGCAGTTGCCGTAGGTGGACTTGAGCTCGGCGAACAGCGGGTCGGAACCGACCGGCACGGAGGAGTTCAGGGCGACCGGGTAGTCGCTCGGCGCGCCTTCCTCGGGGCCGTAGGTGGCCGGCGAGGAGGCGTTGTACGTGCACTGACCCGGCTGGTTCGCGTCGTTCGGGATCATGTAGGTTTCCATGTTCGTCCATGCGTTGACGAACGGAGTCCAGTTCCCGGTGACGCGGCCGTAGTCGGCCTCGAGCCACAGCCAGTAGCTGTAGGTCTCCGACGTGGTCTCGTGGCCGTAGTCCGGAGCCTCGACGATCAGGGTCTCCACCGAGTGGTACGGGATGCCCTTGGGGCTGAAGTACCCGTTGGCGGGGTTCTTGATGTCGTCATAGAGGTTCAGGAACCACTGGTCGTAGGCCGAGCCCGACTGTGCCTCGGTCACCGCGACGGTCCCGGAGGTGTATCCGGAGGCCGAGGCCGTGACGGTGCCGGCGGCGCCCACGTCCGCGGCTGTCGAGCCGGAGGCGACGGTGGCCTGCTGGGCCACGTTCCAGTTCGACGGCGTGAAGGTGAGCGAGGAGCCGGCCGAGACGGACAGGTCCGAGTCACCGCTCGCCGCGAGCGCGACCGTGACGTTCGAGGTGGGAGCCGAGGACAGGGCCACACCGACCGTCGCGGAGGACTTCTGGGCCACCGTCAGGATGGTCGGGTTGAGGATGATCGTCGGACCCTCGACGGTGATCGCGATCGGGTAGGAGGTGACGGACTGGTTCAGGTTGTCCGTCGCCACGGCCGTGATCGAGTAGTTGCCGGCGGGCACGCTGGCCCACTGGACGGTCCACGGGCTGGCCGTGGTGACCCCGATCTCGGTGTTGCTGCCCGCGCTGGTGCTCGCGTAGTACGTCACCGACTTGATGCTGCCGGAGGAGCACGCGGCGGCCTGCACCGTGATGTTCGAGCCGGGAGTGAAGATCTCACTCGCGGTCGGGCTCACCAGGGACACGCTGGGCGCGAGCACGTTCGAGGACGAGGATCCGGGCACCACGGTGCACGGCGCCGCGGTCCCGGTGCCCGTCGAGGTCGGCGAGGCGGACGCGGAGGCGGAGGCGGAGGCGGAGGCGGAGGCGCTCTTGGACGGGCTCGCACTGGCGGAGGCCGAGGCGCTGGCCGAGGCCGACGCGCTCGCCGAAGCCGACGCCGACGCCGAGGCGCTGGCCGACGCGGAGGCGCTGGGGCTCGGGCTCGCGGTGCCGCCGGTGTTGCTCGAACACGCCACCCCGTTGAGGGTGAACGCGGTCGGGGTGTCGATCGAGCCGCTGAGGTTGAAGTTGGCGCCCAGGCCGGTGGAGCCACCGGTGGCCAGCGCGCCGTTCCAGCTCAGGCTGGCGACGGAGACCGCCTTGCCGCTCTGCGTCCAGGTGCCGTCCCAGCCGCTGGAGAGCGTCTCGGAGCCGGCGTAGGCGTACTGCAGGGTCCAGCTGGTCAGCGCCGGGCCCTCGTTGGTGATGGTGATCTGCACCTGGAAACCGCTGGTCCAGTTGGAGGTCACGGCGTAGTTCACCGCGCAGGCGGGGGTGGTGGAGGCCGCGGGCAGCGCCACGGATTCCGAGACCGGTGCGGCCTGCGCCGACGTCGCGCCTGCGGCGAGGCCGCTCGCGACCAGCGCGCTGGTGCCCGCCCAGACGAGTGCGGTGCGCCACCGCCATCGCCGGTCCGGACGTTCTGTGCGTCTCATGGGTTTTCGAGCCCTCCTAGATCCTTGCCCAGCGCCGAGCGGTCAGGAGGCGGCCGCACCGCCGCGCCCGCGCAAAAGTGGCGCGGGAGGGTTCCCGCGCTGGGTGGACAGTAGGCACGGGGGTAGGGGGCGTAAAGCAAGCGGAGCCGTACCCGGTGCGCACCGGCGTCCGTAGCTGCTCGGACGTCATCAGGACGCTGACTTTTTGGGGAAACTTTCATGGAATGCCAAGCTTCCCCTTGGTTGCCAGGGGTACCGCACTTCGGGTATTGAGCGGTTTCCGGCAAAGGAGGCGCGGGGCGGGAATCCGCGGCGAATCCTAGAACACAGAGTCCTTATTCGAGCAGTCGCTCGAGCTGCGGGAGCAGGCGGTCGAGATCCTTGCGGGTGCGCAGGACCAGGACTGACGCCGCGTCCGGCGAGGGCGTGGAAGGGGCCGGCGCCGGGCCGAGTCCGGCGGCGTGCAGG
The DNA here is from genome assembly GCF_018139695.1 of Actinospica durhamensis. Taxonomy (GTDB): domain Bacteria; phylum Actinomycetota; class Actinomycetes; order Streptomycetales; family Catenulisporaceae; genus Actinospica; species Actinospica durhamensis. Next base: position 15,923 of record NZ_JAGSOG010000117.1, read on the forward strand.
CGCAGCACCTCGGCCATCGCGTCCGCGAACTCCGCGCGCACGGCCTCGGTCTCGCCGCGCAGCCAGCGGCGCAGGACGTGGTTGTGCGCGGTGACGGCGGCGTTACCGAGCAGCTCGGCGTGCAGGCGGGCGGCGGGGGTGTCCGGCAGCCAGCGCAGCGCGAACTCGCGGAAGAGCCGCTGGTACTGGCGCATCGAGGCGACCTCGCGGTCGCGCAGCGCGGGGACGGCATTGGTCAGGCGGTAGCGGATGCGGGCGCGGCGGCCCTCGGTGAGGTAGTACTCGAGCACGATCGCGGTGGCCTCGGTGAGCGCGACGCCCGCGGTCTCGGCGGTGGCGGTGGACAGCCGGGCGGCGGCGGCCTCGAGCAGGGCCTCGTGCGGGGGGAAGATCACGTCCTCCTTGGCCCGGAACAGGCGGAAGAAGGTGGTGCGCCCGGCACCGGCGCGCGCGGCGATCTCGTCCACGGTGGTCTGGTCGTACCCGCGCTCGTCGAACAACTCGAACGCGGCGTCGATGAGGCGGTCGCGTGCCGTCAGGGCCATGCCGTGCTGCCTTCCGCTCCGGCGGGGCCCCTTGACCCCGGGCTGGTACGAAGTACTACAGTAACGGTACTCAGTTCCACCGCGAATGTTCGATCCACTGTGGAGCGGCACTGGGGACAGGCCGCAGCCGAACCGGAGGGTCCCGCCCATGCAGCACGTCGCCGATGCCGTCGACCCGCGCGCCCTGGCCGGTCACGGCCGTCACGCCGAAGCCCTGCGCGCCTGGGTGGGCGCGCTCGCCACGGCCGAGATCGCGCCGTACGCGGCGAGGGTCGACGCCTCACGCTACTTCCCGCTCGAGGCCTACGACGCGTTGCGCGCGGCCGGGCTGCACGCGCCGTACCTGCCGACCGGCTTCGGCGGGGCGGGCTTCGGCGAGTCGGCGGTGTGCGCGGTGATCGAGGAACTGGCCCGGGTGTGCGGGTCCGCCGCGCTGATCCCGGCGGTGAACCTGCTCGGCGCGGCGCCGCTGCTGCTGGCCGGGGACGCGCGGCTCAAGCGCCGGTACCTCGCCCCGGTGGCGGCCGGCGAGGCGCTGATCGCGTCGGCGATGTTCGAGGACTCCGGCGAGGCCGAGGAGGTCGGCTGCCGGGCGGTGCGCGCGGCGGACGGGCGCTGGCGGCTGTACGGGGCCAAGCCGCGCGTGGTCAACGCGGGTGTCGCGCACTTCTACACCGTGCTGGCGGTGACCGATCCGCAGGCCGGTCCCGAGCGGGGTCTGAGCGTATTCGTGCTCGAAGACGGTGATGCGGGTCTCGAGCTGGGCGAGCGGCTGCCGCAGCACGGGGTGACCGGGATCCCGACCCGGCGGCTGCTGCTGCACGGCGTGGAGCTCGGCGAGGACCGGCTGGTGGGCACGGTCGGCGACGGCCTGCGCATCGCTCGGCGTACGCGCGAGTACGGCCAGGTGGCGGTCGGTGCGCACGCGGTGGGCGTGGCCCAGGCCGCGCTCGACTGCGCCGCCGCGAGCACCGAGATCGCCGAAGTCGCCGAGATCACCGTCACCGAAGTCACCGCGCTCGCCGAACTCGTCGCGAGCGCGCGGAACGCGGTGGCCGAGGCCGCGACGGCGTTGGAGAGTGCCGATCCGGCTTCGGCCGCGGCGGCGGCGCGGGCCCGCGGCCGGGGGTGCGCGGCGGCGACGCGGGTGACGCGCGAGGTGCTGGCGGCTCTGGCCCAGAACCCCGCGGCGGCGCGGGCGACGGCGGATCGGCTGCAGCGCGACGCGCGTGCGGTGGCGTGGCCGGCGGTGGCGGAGCTGGAGCGTCAGGGAACTGATCTCGCGGCCTGATCGGGCGTGTCGGCGTCGTCCGGGCTGTCTGGGCCGTCCGGGCCGTCCGGGCCGTCCAGGAATTCGAGCACGGCCAGGGCGCACAGCACACCGAAGGCGAGTCCGAAGACGACCCAGCCGGTCGGGTAGGGCCACAGTGCCAAGGCGAGCGACGCTCCGGCGACCAGGACCCAGGCGATCCAGCGCTTGCCGCGGTGCACGAATCGGCCGACCGGGCCGAGCCGCATGCCGAGGCGTCGGGCCGTCGAGCGCAGGCCGGCGAACGCCGCGTACCACAGGGCCCGAACGGCGACGGCGCGCCTGCCGTGCCCGCTCAGCCACGCTCCGAGCGCGATGACGAGGCCGAGCACGATCACGGTCCTGGCGGTGCTGCGCAGGAATCTGACCAGGGCGTCGTACACGGCGGCGGCCGCGGGCGGGGAGACGGACGCGGGCAGGTCGCTGAGATAGAAGCTGCGGAACACCGAGATCCCAATCAGCAGCACCAGCGAGGCTCCCGCGGAGCCGAGAGCGAAGGCGACCAGGGCACGCCGTCGACGGCCGGCGATGAGGACGCCGACGAGCGCGAGCACGGCCCCGATCACCGGGAGCCAGTCGCCGGCGAATTGCAGAAGCCTGAACCAGGTCCTGAACCGGCCGACGTCCTGCGACCGGGCCACGGTGAAGTCGGTGTGGATCTCGGGCAGGCGGTTGACGGCGCTCAGCCCGGCGTCGGCCAACTGCTGCTTGACCTGGTCGATGACCGGTGCGAGGTCGATGACGACGGCGTCGTCGGTGAGTTGGACGGAGCTGCTGCCGTTGCCGGTCAGGGCCTTGACGACCTGGTCGTGCGCCAGGCGGTTGGCGTTGGTCCAGGCGGCGGCGAACGCGCCGGACTGCGTGATCCGCAGCGCGGTGTCGTGCACGAAATCGGTGAGCGCCGCCTGGGCCGGCCGGGCGGCGACCTGCGGCAGCAGCGTGCCCAGGTCGAGGCGGGAGGTCAGGGCCGTGGTGACGCGGTCGGCCACGGCCTCCTGGACATCCGGGTTCGCGGCGAGCGGGCCGACCGCCGCGACGTAGCGGTCCGTGTCGCCGATGACGTCGGCCGCCCAGGTCGACAGGATGCTGAGCGGGGTGAGCACGCAGGCCAGCGTGATCAGCACGGCCGACCAGAGGGACTGGAAGCGCCCTCGACGCGGCGACGGCGTGGGGACGCTCGCTGCCGCGCCGCGCGACCGACCGTCCGTCACCTGGCCGTCCGTCACCTGGCCGCTCCCGCCGAAGATCTTCCGACCTTCAGTAGACGGGTGGCGCGCACGGCGCGGCAAGCGGGAGGCGACGGACGGGCTACGGTGCCGGCGACAGGCGCGCTACGCCCGGCGCGGGCTCACTCCCCGGGGTAGCGCAGGCCGATCCGCTCGCGCACCAGGTCGAGGGTGCGCATGATCGCGAGCGTCTCGTCCAGCGGCATGACCGGGCTCTCGAGCTCGCCCGCGCGCAGCCGGGCGCCGACCTCGGCGGCCTGGTGGCGCAGGCCGTGGCCCTCGTGCGGGAGGTGGGTGGTGTGCGAGGTGCCGTCGAGCGCGATGACCTCCACCGGGCTGGTGCGGGCCCACGGCTGGGTGATCACGATCCGGCCCTCGGTGCCGACGATCGTGGCCGTGTTCGCGCTGCGCAGGTCGAGCGCGGTGGTGACCACAGCCTGGGCGCCGTCGGGGTACTGGAAGACCATCGAGGCGTGCGCGTCCACGGCGGTGTCGGTCATCGCGGCGACCGCCTCGACCCGCGCGGGCAGCCGGCCGCCGGTGGCCATCGAGACCAGCGAGACCGGGTAGATGCCCAGGTCGAGCAGGGCGCCGCCGGCGAGCTCGGCGGCCCGGATGCGGTGCGTGGGGTCGGTGCTCAGGATGTCGCAGCGGTCGGCGATGACCGAGCGGACCGCGCCGATCCGGCCTTGCGCGATCAGCTCGCGGACCAGGGCGAAGTGCGGCAGGAACCGCACCCACATGGCCTCCATCAGGAAGGTGCCCTTGGCCCGGGCCGCGGCGATCATCTGCTCGGTCTCGCGGGCGTTGACGGCGAAGGGCTTCTCGCACAGCACCGCCTTGCCGCCCTCGATCGCGGCGAGGGTGGCCTCGGCGTGGCCGGTGTGCGGCACGGCCACGTAGATCGCGTCCACCTCGGGGTCGGCGGCGAGCGCGGCGTAGCCGACGTGGCGGCGCGGGATGCCGAAGCGGTCGGCGAAGGCGTCGGCCGACTCCTGGGAGCGCGAGCCGACGGCGACGATCTCGGCGTCGGGCAGCAGGGCGAGATCGGCGGCGAAGGCGGACGCGATCCCTCCGGTTCCGGCGATTCCCCAGCGAATGCGGTCGGCCACGGTGGATCCCTCCAGATGTGACGCTCGGTTCGACACCAGGTCGACACGCGTGCTGCGTCGTTCGATACGTTACGGTCTCTTGATCGTCGAGAACCTTACTCCGCCGGACCGGGGCTGCGGAATCCCCGGCTCACCCGTTCATCGCCTGCGGCTCGCCGCGGCCGGTGCCGGTGCTTAGGCTCGTGTCGTGCCCCAGTTGCCCGCAGATCTGCCCGAGCTGCTCGAACAGGTGCGCGCGGACGTGGCCGGGCGGGTCGGGGCGGGGAAGGTGGCCGACTACATCCCGGCGCTGGCCTCGGTGCCGGGCGACCGGTTCGGCATGGCGGTCGCGACCGTGGACGGGCGGCTGCACGGGGTGGGCGACTGGCGCGAGCGCTTCTCCATCCAGTCCATCTCCAAGGTGTTCGGGCTCGCGCTCACCCTGGGCCTGGACGGGGACCTGCTCTGGCAGCGGGTCGGGCGCGAACCGTCCGGCGGGCCGTTCAACTCGCTGGTGCAGCTCGAGCACGAGAAGGGCGTGCCGCGCAATCCGTTCATCAACGCGGGCGCGCTGGTGGTCACCGACCGGCTCCTCTCGGTCACGGGCGACGCGACCGGAGCGGTTCTGGAGCTGCTGCGCGGGGAAACCGGGGAGCCCGGCCTCGGCGTGGACTCGCTGGTGGCCGAATCAGAGGCCGCGCACGGGGATCTTAACGCGGCGCTGGGCTACTTCATCTCGGCCCACGGCAACATGGACAACCCGGTGCGCTCGGTGCTCGCGCACTACTTCCGGCAGTGTGCGATCTCGATGAGCTGCGGCGAGCTGGCCTGGGCGGCGCTGTTCCTGGCCCGGCACGGTTCGCTGCACGACGGACGCCGGCTGCTGAGCGAGGTGCAGGCCAAGCGGGTCAACGCGGTCATGCTCACCTGCGGCGCGTACGACGCGGCGGGCGAGTTCGCCTACCGTGTCGGGCTGCCGGGCAAGAGCGGGGTGGGCGGCGGCATCCTCGCGGTGGTGCCGCGCCTGTGCACGGTGTGCGTGTGGAGCCCCGGCCTGGACGAGCAGGGCAACTCGATCGCGGGCGTGGCCGCCCTGGAGCGCTTCGCCGACCTGACGGGATCGTCGGTGTTCTGACGACCCCGCCAGGCCTACTCAGAGTGTCACCGCGTTATATCAACTCGAGCATGCCGTTCCATTGAGGCTGAACGACGTCGGGTTGGCGTCGCTGTTGGTGTACGTGCCGGTGAAGCCGAAGGTGACGGAGCTGCCGGGGCTGATCGAGGCGTTGTAGGACTCTGCCGTGGCCGTCACCGACTCACCGGTCTGGCTGTAGGTGGCGTTCCACAGGGTGCCGATCTTCTGGTCGCCCGGGAAGGTCCAGGCGAGTGTCCAGCCGTTGATCGTGCTGGTGCCGGTGTCGGTGATCACGACCTGGCCCTGGAAGCCGCCGGGCCAGGAGTTCTCCAGGGTGTAGACGGCGGAGCAGGACCCTGCCGTACCGGTCGGGCTGGAGCTGGGCGAGGCCGACGCGGAAGCCGAAGCGGAGGCCGACGCGGACGGACTGGCCGAGTGCGAAGCCGAGGCCGAGGGCGACGGACTCGCGGACGCGGACGCCGACGCGCTCGCCGAGGCCGAAGCCGAAGCCGAGGCCGACGCGCTGGCCGAAGCCGACGGCGACGGCGACGCGCTCGCCCCGCTGGCCAAGGTGGTGAACGCGACGGCGGTGAGCACCGGGGAGATGCGCCCGGTGGAGTCGAGCGCCGCGACTTCGTAGCCGTACGCGGTGCCGGCGGTCAGGCCGGTGAGCGTGTACGAGGTCGCACTCGCCGCGGTCGTGGTCACCGGCTTCGGCGTGGGCGTCAGCTCGTAGACCTCGTACCCTGCGACGGCGTTGGTGCCGGCCGCCGACGCCGCCCAGGTGAGCGTGGCGCCGGAGGAGCTCACCGCCGAGGCCACGGGCGTGCCCGGCTGCGAGGGCGCGGTGGTGGAGCTCGCCGTGAGGGAGGTGTTGGACGAGGTGATGAACTGCGCCACCTTCGAGCCGGCCGAGGCGAGCCCGGCGTTGTCGACGGCGGTGACGTAGTACCCGTACGGCGAGGTCCGGTTCGCGTTGAGGCCGGTCAGCGCGTACGAGGTGGACGTGGTGGTGCCGACCAGGGTGCCGGCGCTGGAGTAGAGGTCGTACCCGGCGATCGGGTTCGTGCCCGCGGTCGAGGCGGTCCAGGACAGGGTGGCCCCGGTCGAGGTGACCGAGCCCGCGGTGAGCCCGGCGGGCGTGCTCGGCGGCGTGGTCGCGGCCGGCCCGCTCCCCCACACCAGCGTGTTGCCGGAGTAGAGCGGGATGTCGGCGACCGTCACCGGCGTGGCGCCCGAGGTGGTCGGGATGCCCTGGAACGACCAGTCCTCGGCCGGGTTGTGCGCGGCCGGGAAGGTGATCCGGAACTGGACCTGCGCCTGGTAGTCGTCGCCGGTGTAGTCGGCCTCGCCGACCGGCTCGAGGTCGAGGTTCGAGCAGTCCACGGTCAGGTAGTAGATGTTGCCCGAGTACTGCGTCGGGGTGCCGAAGGAGTTGCACTGGTTGTAGGACGAGCTCAGCGTGATCTGGCTCGCGCTCTCACCCGAGTCCAGGGTGAAGTAGTAGCGGAAGTTCGCGTCCTTCATCGGGCGGGCCGGCCAGGCCGACTGGTTGTTGACCAGGGCCTTGATCTCGATGAAGTTCGTGCCCTCGTTGTTGATCGCGGCCTGCACGTACTCCTGCGGCCCGTCCGGCAGTTCGGCCTTGGGGAAGGTGGAGACCGGAGTGCCGCCGTACTGCTGGGCGAGTCGGGCCAGGGCGCCGGAGAACAGCGCGTTGTAGTCCAGCGCCCCCTCCGTGTACTGATACTCGCTGCGCACGTCCTGGAAGGCGTCGTTGTTGCTGGTCGGACCGCCCACGAGCAGGCCGTAGTCCACGTGCCTGGTCTGGGTCGGGGTGGTCAGGTTGTCCGCCCAGGAGTCGTGCGCGGTGGAGTTGTGCGGGTACTGCGGCCAGCTGCTGTTCGACCCGTTGTCGGTGTATCCGACCTCGTAGCTCTCGTTGTCCGGGTTGTCGCCGAGGATGTAATTGATCTGATTCACCGCGAAGGAGTGGTAGGTGGAGGCCAGGGTCGCACTGCCCCCGGAGGAGGTCAGGTAGTCGCTGAACTCCAGGGCCGCGAAGGCCGTGTTCGCCGAGTAGCGCAGCGATCCCCACTGGTTCAGGAACGCCTCGCCGCCCGGCGAGTAGGAGACCTCTGATCCGTTGAACCCGGTCGTCCACCAGTTGAGGTAGTCCTCGGCGTCGGTGATGTACTGCGACTGCCCGGTCAGCTGCGCCAGCAGGATGTAGTCGGCGTAGCTCACGTCGTCCCAGCTGATGGTCCAGTTGTACTCGTGCAGGGTGGACTGGCTGGCCAGCGGCAGGTTCGCGTAGTCGGTCTCCGCGGTGGTGAGCCAGCTGGCCGTGCCGGTGGCGCGGTAGAGCCAGATCGCGCTCTCCACCAGCTCGTCCCAGTAGCCGCTGACCGAGGTGTAGTACCCCTGGGCGCCGGTGATACAGCTGCTGTAGTCGCCGCGGTAGGTGTTGGCGAAGGTGTAGAGGCCCTCGGCCTGGGTGAGCAGCTGGGCCGAGTACTTCGCGTCGGAGGACTTGAACACGATCGAGGACGCGGCCAGCGCGGCCGCCGCCTCTCCGGCCAGGTCCGCGCCAGGGCAGGAGGCGGTAATCGCGTACGAGGGGCGGGTGTTCGGGTTCGTCTCGGCCGGACCCCAGTACTGGTGGTCCGTGCTCGCGTCCGCGACCTGGCCGTAGAACGTGGTGGGCCCGGTGAACGCGGACAGGATGTAGTCGTCGCCCCAGCGCAGGTTCTCCTGGCCGGTCAGGCTCTGTCCGGCGTCCGCGTAGCCCTGCGGGTAGTCGACCATGCCCCAGGCCAGCATCGTCATCGAGTACGCCTCGGGCAGCCCGAACTTCACCAGGTCGCCGGCGTCGTGGAAGCCGCCGGTGAGGTTCACCCCGTGGTCCGAGCCGTCGGTCAGGTCCGAGTCCCCGCGCCAGTCCACCGGATTGTCCGGCGCGAGCTGGCCGGAGCGCTGCGTCTCGTAGAAGAACATCGAGTCCTGCAACGCCTCGGCGTAGTCGTAACTCGACGGGGCGGCGTGCGCCTTGGGCATCACCACGAACATCCCGGTGACGGTCAGCGCGACGGCGCTCGCCATCGCGATCCGGCGCCGGTCGATCAGCGCTCGTAAGCGCATCGGTCCTCCCTGATCCAGCCGTGGCCGGGCCCGCCCCAGCGCGGACCCGGCTGGTCGGGAGATTACGGAGGCGGCGGCGCGCGGCAAGAACGCGCGGCGCGCCCGCGCCGGACCCGGTCCGGCCGGAGGCGTCCGGCCTGCCGGAAGAAGCCCGCGCCCCGGTACGCGGCGCAGGGCCGAGCTGAAACTTACAGTCCCCGCG
>NZ_JAGSOG010000118.1 GCF_018139695.1 Actinospica durhamensis
CGTCACGCCCGTCACGCCCGCCTCGACCGGTTCCGGCGCCGGTGTGGCGTCGGGGGCCTCGGTCAGCCCGTAGCGCCGGTGCAGGCGCCGCAGCGGGCCCGGTGCCCACCACGCGGCGTTGCCCAGCAGCGCCATCGTCGCGGGCACCAGCAGCATCCGCACCAGTGTCGCGTCGATGAGCACCGCGAGGGTCAGGCCAAGGCCGATCTGTCCGATGACGGCGTTGCCGCCGACCATGAAGCAGGCGAACACGACCGCGATCAGCAGCGCCGCGCTGGTGACGATCCGGCCGCTGCGCTGCAGGCCGAGCGCGACGGCGGCGCGGGGGCGGGTGGGGTCGGCCAGGTGGGCCTCGCGTACCCGGCCGAGGATGAAGATCTCGTAGTCCATGGCCAGGCCGAACGCGATCGCGGCCACGCACGGCACGGTCACCAGGTCCAGCGAGCCGAGGCCGGCGGTCCCGAACAGCCCGGCGCCGTGGCCCTGCTGGAAGACGGCCGTGACCACCCCGAGCGCGGCGCCGAGGGAGAGCGCGGTGGTGATCAGTGTCTTGACGGGGATCAGCAGCGAGCCGGTGAAGGCGAACAGCAGCGCCAGGATGGTGAGGCAGACGAAGCCGATCGCCCAGGGTGCGCCGCGCACCAGCATCGCCTCGAAGTCGACGACCTGCGCCGGGGTGCCGGTGACCTGGACGTCGAGGGTGCCGCGCGCGGCCCGGATCTCGCGTACCAGGGCCAGTCCCGAGGCCGACGCGTCGCCGCCGGAGGGTGCGAGCTCCACCAGCGTGCCGCCGGAGGAGAGCGGCGTGCTGGTCACGGCCGCGACCTGGGGCAGGGTGCTGATCTGGCTGACGAATCGGGTGTAGTCCGCCCCGCTGCCCTGCACCAGCACCTGCACCGGGTTGCTGGAGGAGCTGCCGAAGTGCGCCGTGGCGGCGGTGTACTCCTGCCGGCCCTCGGCCGAGGACGGCAGCCAGCGCGCGTCACCGTTGGACAGGTGCAGCCCGGCCAGCGGAATCGCCAGCGCGACCAGCAGCGCGGTCAGCAGCACGACCACGCCGACGCGCAGTTTCGCCGCCAGCTGCGCCATACGGGAGAAGGCCCCGGTCTCGCGCGGCTGGCGCTGCTTGACCTTCACGCCGCACAGCGCGAGCAGCGCGGGCAGCAGGGTGAGCGCGGCGAGCATGTCGACCAGGACGACCGAGGCGGTGGCCAGGCCGATGGATCGCAGGAAGCTGTTGTCGAAGAAACACAGGCCGAGCGAGCTGATCGTGACGGTCAGGCCGGAGAAGAGCACGGTCCGCCCGGCACTGGCCGCGGCCCGGGCGGCGGCGGTGCGCTTGTCCCAGGTCCGCTGCCGCTCCTCGCGGAACCGGCTGACGATCAGCAGGCTGTAGTCCACGCCGACGCCGAGGCCGATCATGGTCACGATCGTCAACGCGTACTGCGACAGCGTGGTGAAGTGGCTGAAGCCGAGCAGGATCAGCAGCGCGCTGGAGATTCCGGCCAGGGCCACCGCCAGCGGGAGCAGCGCGGCCAGGAGGCTGCCGAAGACGAGGAACAGGCCGATCAGGATGATCGGCAGCGAGAGCTCCTCGGCCAGCTGCAGGGACTTCTTGACTCCGTGGTTGAGCTGCTGGTTGAGCAGCGGGCCGCCGCTGACGTAGACCTGCGGCGCGTTGATCTGGTGGAACCGGTCGTACACGGCCGTCAGGGCGGTGTCCTCGGCGTCGCCGGAGAGGTTCCGCCCGAAGGTGACGGTCACCGCGACGGCCTGGCCGTCCTTGGCCACGCCCTGCGGGTAGGGCGCGGTGACCCGGGTGACGCCCGGGACGGCCCGCATCGCCGCCACCGCCGCGTCCACCTGGGTCTCGACGCCGGGCGCGGTCACGTCCGTGCCGGACACCAGCGCGGTGACCTGGTCGCCGGTCGGATCCTGCGCGGAGAGCACCTGGCCGGCCCGGTAGGACTCGCTGGAGGTGACGTTGATCCCGGTGCCCTCGAAGCGCGAGGTCACCTGGGAGCCCACGGCGAAGCCGGCCAGGATGACGATCAGCCAACTGACACACACCAGGGCGGGGCGCCGGGTGGCCAGGCGGCCGAGCCGCGCGGCGGTGGAGGTCTGGATGCTTGACATGGCCGACAGCCTGGCGGCTCAGGGCTCTCATCCACCTCCCCCGGCCGGGCGGGCTTTGCGCCTCGCCCGTGCGGGGGAAGGGGAAAGACCTTAGGGGGCCTCAGGGAGAGGGCTGCGGGCCGGGCAGCGTGCGCCAGGCCACCCAGGCCAGCAACGCCGCCAGCGGCAGCTCGGCGAAGCAGGCCATGGCCAGGGATTCGGCGTAGGCCCAGCGCGGCGCGGCGGACATCCCGTCGAACCAGGCGTCCATGGCCAGCACGGCGGCCGTGGCGGCCGCGGCCGGGCTGGTCACGCGGTGGTCGCGGCGCAGCAGGAAGGCGACCACGAGCAGGCAGCAGGCCTCGAGTACGTCCAGGACGATCCAGGAGGAGTCGAAGCTGCGCTTGCCGGCCGTGCAGTGTGCCTGCCATATCAGCACGGCTATCCACGGCACGAGCAGCACACCGCAGACCCCGAACAGCAGCGCGAGCCGTTGCCGGACGCGCTCGCTCACGCCTCCGCGCTCCGCTGGCCGGCATGGACGAGCCCTGATTCGTACGCGTAGACGACGGCGTGGATCCGGTCGCGCAGATGGAGTTTCGCGAGCACGTTGCCCACGTGCGTCTTGACCGTGTGCTCGCTCACCACGAACTCGGCCGCGATCTCGGCGTTGGACAGGCCGCGGGCGAGCAGCTTGAGCGTCTCGAGTTCGCGCGCGGTCAGCTGGGCGGCGGCCGCGTCCGGGGTGAAGACCGCGGCGGCGCGCTCCGGGCGGCGGGCGAACTGCTCGATCAGGCGCTTGGTCACGCTCGGGGCCAGCAGCGCCTCGCCGCCGTGCACCACCCGTACCGCGTGGACCAGGTCGTCCCGGCGCACGTCCTTGAGCAGGAAGCCGCTGGCTCCGGCCTGCAGCGCGGTGTAGACGTAGTCGTCGATGTCGAAGGTGGTGAGCATGACGACCCTGGTGCCGCCCCGCGCGCAGATCTGCCGGGCCGCCTCGAGCCCGTCGAGCTGGGGCATGCGCACGTCCAGCAGCGCGATGTCGGCGCCGGTACGCCCGACCGCCTCCACCGCCTCGAGCCCGTTGGCGGCCTCCGCGACGACCTCGATGTCCGGCTGCGCGTCCAGGATCATCGCGAACCCGGCCCGCACCAGCTCCTGGTCGTCGGCCACCACCACCTTTATCCCCACACTGAGATCCTAACTCGAATCGCCGGACCGGGCCGGAACCCGCACCAGCACCTCGAAACCGGTCCCGTCCACGCCGCGGCCGGTGTGCACGGTGCCGCCGCAAGCGCCTATGCGTTCCCTGATACCGATCAGGCCGCGCCCCGGCGTGCCCGGTGTCGGGCCCACCCCGTCGTCCGTCACCCGGACCGTCAACGCCTCGGGCGCCCAGTCCAGCCGCAGTTCGGCCCGCTCGGCCTTGGCGTGCTTGAGCATGTTGGTGAGCGCCTCCTGCACGGTCCGGTAGAGCGCCACCTCGGTGTCCGGCGGCAGCGGCACCGGCGTGCCCGCCACCACCATCCGCACGTCGATCTTGGCCGAGCGCACCGTCTCCACCAGCCGCGGCAGCTCGGCCACGGTCGGCTGCGGGGTCAGGGCCAGCGCGTCGCCGTCGCGCAGCACGCCGAGCATCCGGCGCAGCTGGGTGAGCGCGTCGCGGCCGCCGTCGGAGATCGCGTCGAAGGCCTTCTCCGCCTTGGCCGCGTCCTGGTGCACCACCGCCGCGCCCGCCTCGGCCTGCACGATCATCAGGCTGACCGCGTGCGCGAGGATGTCGTGCATGTCCCGGGCGATCCGGGTGCGCTCCTCCGCCGCCGCCTGCGCGGCCCGCGCGTCCACGGCCTGCTCGGCCTCCTGCGCCCGGATGGCCATCAGCCGGGCCAGGTCCCGCTGCTGGGCCGCGAGCCGCCCGGCCACGAAGGCCATCAGCGTGATCAGCGCGGAGATCGCGGCCTTGCCCACGCTCTGGGTCACCACGGCGAAGTTGAGGCTGACGCAGGTGACCGCGGCGGACCAGAACTGCCAGCCGGTGCAGTAGTAGGCGACCGTGACCATGGCCAGGTAGAGCATGACCTGGCTGCTGTGGTTGTACGTCACGGCCAGGTTGTACGGGATCGAGAGCAGCACCAGGCTCAGGCCGCTCAGCAGCAGCACCGCGAACGGCGCGCGCCGGCGCCACAGCAGCGGAATCGGCAGCAGCGCCACCAGCGGCCAGACGAACCAGGGCCACGGGCGGGCGCCCACGGATATCTCCGCGTCCTGCGACTGCGCCACGCCCCACATCATGGTGGCCTCGCACACCGCCACGATCACCGCGTCCACGGCGAGCGGGGGCAGCCGGTTGACGGCCTGGACCAGCTGTCGGGGCAGCGTCGCGGCGAGAGAGCTCATAACCGGCAATGCTCTCCGCCGCGCCGGGCCCGCCGCCTCCCCCGCGAGGGGGATCTCGGGCGTCATGCCTCCACCGCACGGCCGAGGACGCCGTGCCGGGCCGGCCGGCTCACGCCCCGGGCTCGCGCTTCTCCAGCTCGAGCAGGCGCAGTTCCAGCGGCGTGCCGAAGGCCTTGCCGCAGGACTCCGGCCGCGGCTCGAGGGCCGCGGCCTCCTCGAGCACGGCGCGGTACTCGACACCGCCCGCGCGCAGCCGGACCTCGTAACGGTGTGCGGCCTGGCCACCCTCGGCGGGCCGGTCGGCGCGCTCGTCGGCCAGGCGGGTCTCGGCCACGACGCGCACGGCGTCCGCGGCGTACTCCCGCAGTTCCTCGCGCAGAGCCAGCTCCGCCGCCTGGCCTGGCCGGGACCAGGTGGAACGGCCGCGGCAGTGCCGGGTGACGACCTGGCCGGCGGCCGCCTTCGCGAGCAGCTGCCTGGCCTCGACCGGGTCCTGCAGCCGGCCGTAGACGTAGCCGGAGGGCAGTACCAGCGCGGTCGGGGCGAACCGGTGGCCGCCGAGGTGGTCGGTCTCCCAGACGTCCTCGGTCGGCGTGCGGGCGTCCTCGGCCAGCCAGCCCGCCAGCGCGCGGCCGGCCACGGCGCAGCAGCGGTCGCGCTTGCCGTTCGTGCACACCAGCAGCAGCGGGCCGCCCTCGTGCAGCGGCTTGCCCGGGACGTCGAAGTCCAGATCCAGCAGGGTGGAGGGATCGGATGTGGTCCAGGACCACAGCAGCGCACGCTCGGGACGTGTGTCGGTGAGGTAAATCCGTCGCGGCGCGTCCGGATCGTGCTCCGCGTGGTGCCCCGGACGGCGGATCAGCGCGATCCGCACGCCCGCGGATTCGGCCTTGTGTGTCAGCGTCCGGCCGAGTTCCGCGGGGAAGTGCGAGGAGGTCAGCGCGCGGGCGCCCCAGGGCCCGGGCTGCTCGATCGCGAGCCAGCGCGGGGCCACCGGCGCGGATCCGGCCAGCGGCTCGCCGAGCCGGACGGAGGAGGCGCTGCAGGAGGCGGCGTCGGGGGCTTCGGCGTGGCTGAGCGGCATGGGGATCAGACTACGGGGCCCGCGCCCGGCGCCCCGGGTAGCATTTGCGCCCGAATTGCGGATGATAGAAGTATCCGCCCGTTTTTATCCGGGGGATAAGCGAGGAGGCGATAGCCCATGACCTCCGTCAACCGCAACGACGGGGCCCATCGGGGCAAGGCGCACCGCTGGTCGCGCCGGGACACCGGCCCGTACCCGGCCCCCGAGCCCGATCCGGTCCACCCGCAGGCCAGGCCGGCGACCGCGACCGCGGTGTCGCACGAGATGCGCCCGCGCGAGACGGCCGCAGCCGAGCCCGCCGCGTCACCCGCCCGAGCGTCCGTGACGCCGACCAAGCACGACAGGCACTCCGCCCTGGCCGCCGACCACGGCACTCCGGCCGTGCTCAAACACCGGGTGGTCGCCCTGAGCGTGGTCCCGGGCGACGAGCCGCTGCGGCTGTGTACCGAGGACGCCGAGTATCCGCTGATCCCGCTCCAGGCGCAGGTGTGGGCCAGGGCGGGCCGGCTGACCGTGGTCACCCAGGACGGCAGTGAGCACCGGATGACGCTGCTCGGCCCGGACGAGGGCGCGGGCCTGCATCTCGGCGACCACTGGCCGGTGGGCGAGCCGGACTCGAAGGCCAAGCGCGCGGCCCACGCCGCCGCGCACGACGTCGGCAACGTGGTCACCTTCCCGGCCTGGCTCAACCGCACCACCCGGCGCAGCGGCGAGCGCAACGCCGCCATGCACGCGCTGGTCAAACGGCTGCGGCAGGCCAGCCCGGACACCCGGGTGTACTACGGCCAGACGGTCGGCTTCGACCAGGGCACGGAAGACAAGGACCGTCCGTACGACCACCGCGGCATCATCGGCCACGAGGGGTACCCGACCGAGTTGTGAGCCTGAGCCCCGGCCACGACACGAAACGGCCGAAACGGCCGAAAAGGCCGAGGGCCGCACCGACGCGTGCTGCGTCGGTGCGGCCCTCGGCCGTGCAGGTCGGGAACTCTTAGGCCGTGGCGGCCTCGGCCGCGGTGACATCGACCGACGCTTGCGCGCCCTCGGCCGCGCCCTGTCCGAGCGAGCGGGGCAGGATCGTGAACAGCAGCCAGTAGATGGCCGCGGCGAGCACGAAGCCGGCCTCGAACGTCAGGTCGCCCAGCGCCGGGTGGCGCTTGGCCAGGTAGCCGGTGAAGTCGGTCTGGTTGGAGAAGAGCGGGATCGAGATCGCCATCGCCGCGGCCATCGCGATCACGCCCGAGATCGGGTTGTGCTTGCGGCCGAACAGCAGCGGCTCCACGTTCCGGCCGCGGCGCAGGAACTGGTCGGTGAAGAACACCCCGAGCCAGGGGCCGATCCAGTACGCGATGACCAGCAGGAAGTTGTTGTACTTGGAGCCCGCGTCGCTCAGGCCCGACCAGGCAAGCAGGAAGCCGGCGATGCCGAAGACCACGGCCACCAGCGCGCGCCGCGCGGTCAGCGGGATCTTGATGCCCAGCGCCATGAACGACATCGCGCCGGAGTAGACGTTCAGGGCGTTGGCGCACACGGCGCCGATCGCGATGCACACCAGCGTGACATCGCCCAGCCACGGGGTGATGTGGTAGATGAACCCGGCCGTCGGGTCGGTGTCCCACAGGCCGTTGGGCACCACCAGCGTGGCCGCGGCGGTGCCGGCGAGCTCCAGCAGCACGCAGGAGACGAACACGCCGGCGCCGGCCCACAGGGCCACCGAGCGGGAGTTCTCGTTCTGCTTGAGGTAGCGGGTGTAGTCCGCGGCGTACGGGTTCCAGCCCGCGGCGTAGCCGAAGGTCGCGCCCAGGGTCAACAGGAAGCCGCCGATGCCGCCGCCCCCGCCGTTGAGCGCGGACGGGTGGCTCTCGCCGAGCAGGATCACCGAGACCACCACGAACACCAGCGCGAGCAGCGGGAAGGCCAGGCGCTCGAACGCGTGCACCAGGTTGTGCCCGAAGAAGGCGACCGCGATCTGCACCAGCGTGATCAGCAGCAGGCACGGCACCTCGTGCCAGCCGGTGAGCGCCGAGAGCGCCAGCGTGCCGCTGACCGAGTTGACCGCGAACCAGCCCACCCCCGCGACCAGCGCGTTCACGCCCGCGGGCAGGATGTTGCCGAAGCGGCCGAAGGATATCCGGGACAGGATCATCTGCGGCACGCCGTGGCGCGGACCGCGCGCGGAGAGCACTCCGAGCGAGATCGAGCCGAGCGCCGAGCCGAGCACGATGGCGAGGGCGGCCTGGGTGAAGGTCTCGCCGAAGAACATCGGCAGCACGCCCACGAAGACCGTGGCGAACTCGAAGTTGGGCGAGGTCCAGGTCCAGAACAGGTTCAGCGGGCGGCCGTGCCGCTCCGTCAGCGGGATGAACTCGGCGCCGCCTGGTTCGACGGCCGCCACTTTCGTGCCGTAGTCGCCTTCGCGTACCTCGGATATGGGGATCGGTACCGCTTGGGTGCCCGCCATGTCGCAGTCCTTCTGCAGATGCTGGGTTCGTTGCGCGCACCGTAAAGGGACTTCGTTAACGTGGGATTGTGCTTTTGTTTCCGTTATGTTTCGCGCGCTGCTGCGGGGCGGGTAACGATCTGGCAGCACCCGGCCCCGCTGCGCTGGGTCACGCCCGCGTCACGCCGCGCGGGCCCGCAGGGCCCTGGCCAGGTCGTCGCGCGCCTCGGCCACCAGACGCTGCAGCGCCGGGGCGTGGCCGGGCTCGGCCAGCCACGCGTCGGCCAGCGCGAGCGTACGCTCGTCCACACTCAGCGAGGGGAACGCCTCCCGCGCCAGCGTCGCCGCGTTCTCGATGGTGCGCTCGGCCCAGATCCGGTCGAGCACGGCGAAGTACCGCTCGGCGTACGGAGCGATCAGCGGCAGCTGCTCGGCCCGCGCGAAGCCGCCGAGCACCGCGCGCAGCAGGTCCTTCGGCTGGTCGACGGCGCCCTCGACGTACGCCCAGACCGCCGCCTTGGCCTCCGGCAGCGGCCGCGCGGCCAGGCACTGCTCGTAGTGGCGGCGCCCGGAGGCGGTCCGGTCCCGCTCAAGCTCCGCGTCGATCCCGGCCCGCTCCAGCCGCCCGGATGCGGCCAGCGCGAGCACGAAGTGCCAGCGCAGGTCCGCGTCCACGGCCAGGCCCGGGATCTGCGCGGACCCGTCGAGCAGGCCCTCGAACAGGGCGAGGTCGCCCGGCCGAGCGGCGCACGCGGCGTAGAACCTGGCCCAGGCCAGCTGGTGGTCCGAGCCCGGCGCGGCCGCCCGCAGCTCCCGCTCGGCCATCGCGGCCGTCGGCTCGAGCACCGCGGCCCGGTCTCGCGGGTCGAGGAAGTAGTCGAGCACGAACCTGGCCTGGTCCAGGACGTTGCCGAGTACCCCGATCTCCGACTCGGCCGGGGCGTGCAGGTCCACGAACTCCAGGAAGCGGCGCCCCGGCAGCACCGCGTCGCGGGCCATGTTCCACAGCGCCGCCCACAGCAGCGACCGCGGCATCGGGTCCTGGAACGCGCTCAGGTGCTCGTGCACGAACGCGAGCTGCCCGGTGTTCAGCACGAGCTTGCAGTAGGACAGGTCGTCGTCGTTGACCAGCACGAACTGCGCGCCGACGAGCTCGGCCGGCAGCGGCGTGCGCGCGTCGGCCACGTCCAGCTCCACCCGCTGCTCGCGCACCACCGCGCCGGACGCGGCGTGGAATCGGTAGCCGCCCACGGCGATCCGGTGCGGACGCGGCTGCCCGCCACCCTGCTCGATCGAGGTCCCGGCCGCGTCGAGTCCCAGGGTGTTGACGCCGCTGGTCTCCAGCCACGCCTTCGACCAGGCCGACAGATCGCGCCCCGAGGTCTCCTCCAGCACGGCCAACAGGTCCCGCAGCGTGGTGTTGCCGTAGGCGTGCTGCTGGAAGTAGCGCCGCGCGCCCTCCAGGAACGGCCCCTCGCCCACGTACGCGGCGAGCTGCTTGAGCACCGAGGCGCCCTTGGCGTAGGTGATCCCGTCGAAGTTCAGCTTCGCGTCTTCGAGGTCGTTGATGGTGGCCACGATCGGGTGGGTGGAGGGCAGCTGGTCCGCCCGGTAGGCCCAGGCCTTGCGCCGGTTGGCGAAGGTGACCCAGCCGTTGGTCCAGCCGGTCGCGCCGACCAGGCCGTAGGCGCCCATGAAGTCGGCGAAGGACTCCTTGAGCCACAGGTCGTCCCACCACTTCATGGTGACCAGGTCGCCGAACCACATGTGCGCCATCTCGTGCAGGATCGTGTTCGCGCGCCCCTCGTAGCTCGCGTCGGTCTGCTTGGACCGGAACACGTACTGCTCGGTGAAGGTCACGCAGCCCGGGTTCTCCATGGCGCCGAGGTTGTACTCGGGCACGAACGCCTGGTCGTACTTGCCGAACGGGTACGGGTAGGCGAAAGCGGTGTGGAAGAAGTCGAGGCCGCGCTTGGTCACGTCGAAGACCGCGTCGGCGTCGAAGTGGTCGGAGAGCGAGGCGCGGCACAGCGCGTTGAGCGGGATCAGCAGGGTCGTGCCGTCCGGCAGCAGGTAGGTGTACTCGTCGCTGGCCACGTGGTAGGGCCCTGCCACGATCACGGTGAGGTAGGTCGAGATCCGGGCCGTGGGCGCGAAGGTCCAGTGCGCCACCCCGTCGCGCACCGGCGCGCGCTTGGCCGGGGCCGCGTTCCCGGAGATGTACCAGCCGGCCGGCACCTTCACGTCGAAGGTGAACGAGGCCTTGAGGTCCGGCTGCTCGAAGTTCGGGTAGAGCCGCCGCGCGTCGGCCGGCTCGAACTGGGTGTAGAGGTAGACGAGCTCGTCGGCCGGGTCCTGGAACCGGTGCAGTCCCTCCCCGGTCCGGCTGTAGGCGCAGTCCGCCACCACCGTCACCTCGTTCGAGGACAGCAGGTCGGGCAGCGCCACCCGGCTGTCCGCGAACGCCGTCGCCGGATCCAGCGCCCGCCCGTTGAGCGTGATCGAGCGCACCGACGGCGCGATCAGGTCGAGGAAGGTGCCGGCGCCCGGCTCGGTGCAGGAGAAGCGGATCGTGCTGGTGGACAGGAACGTCGACGCGCTCAGATCCTTGGCGTTCCCCAGGTCCAGCGAGACCCGGTACGACTCCACCGCCAGCAGTTCGGCCCGCCGCCGCGCCTCATCCCTGGTCAGGTTCTTCCCCGGCATCACACGGCTCCTTCGACGCGCCATCGCGGTAGATCATCTCGGTAACGGGTGCCATCCTGCCACGCTCCGCCCCGTCTCAGCAGCCGGACGCCCGGAAAAACGGTGACGGCCCGCCGGGAACCCGACGGGCCGTCACGCGGTGCAACCCGCGCCTACTTGCGGCGCGCGATCTTGTTGCCCAGCCAGACCAGCGGGTCGTACTTGCGGTCGGCCACGCGCTCCTTCATCGGGATGAGCGCGTTGTCGGTGATCTTGATGTGCTCGGGGCAGACCTCGGTGCAACACTTGGTGATGTTGCAGAAGCCCAGGCCGTGGTCCTCCTGGGCCTCGTTGCGCCGCTCGCGGGTGTCGAGCGGGTGCATGTCGAGCTCAGCGACGCGCATGAGGAAGCGGGGACCGGCGAAGTGGTCCTTGTTGTCCTCGTGGTCACGCACGGCGTGGCAGGTGTTCTGGCACAGGAAGCACTCGATGCACTTGCGGAACTCCTGCGAGCGCTCCACGTCGACCTGGGCCATCCGGTAATCGCCCGGCTTGAGCTCGGCGGGGGGCTCGAAGGAGGCGACCTCGCGGGCCTTGGTGTAGTTGAACGACACGTCCGTCACCAGGTCCCGTATCACCGGGAAGGTGCGCAGCGGGGTGACGGTGATCGTCTCGTCCTCGGTGAAGGTGGACATCCGGGTCATGCACATCAGCCGCGGCACGCCGTTGACCTCGGCCGAGCAGGACCCGCACTTGCCCGCCTTGCAGTTCCAGCGCACCGCCATATCCGGGGCCTGCGTCGCCTGCAGGCGGTGGATGATGTCGAGGACGACCTCGCCCTCGTTCACCTCCACCCCGTAGTCCTCCAGCGAGCCCTCGCCGGCGTCCCCGCGCCAGACCTTGAACTTGGCCTTGTAGCTCACTTCGCACCTTCCTCGCCGTCGGCGGCGGACACGTCCGCAACCGACTCCGTGGCGTCGGCCTCCGCCTGGGCCGGGATCTCGGCGGTCTCGGAGACCTCTGCTTCGGGGGCGTCCTCGGACTCTGCTTCGGACTGCGCCTCGGACTCTTCAGGCTCTTCGGCCTCTGCCTCGGCGGCTTCTTCTGCCTCGACAGCTTCGGCTTCGGGCTCTTCGGCTTCAGCGGCTTCGGCCTCGACCGTCTCGACCTCGGCGGCTTCGGCTTCAACGGCCTCGGCTTCGGCCTCCACAACCTCGTCCTCGACCGCGGCGACCTCGACGGCCTCGTCCGCCGGCTCCATGCCGGGCAGGCCCGCGAGCTCCTCCTCGGTCATGTACTTCCTGAGCTCGGAGACCTCGAACAGCTCGAGCAGGTCGTGCCGGATGGTCGGGACGGGCTTGTGCTCCAGCTTGGCCCGGCCCTGCTCGTCGAGCGAGCAGACCAGGTTGACCTTGCGCCAGGTCGCCGACATGACGGGGTAGTCCTCGCGGGTGTGGCCGCCGCGCGACTCCTGGCGCTCGAGCGCGGCCTTGGCCACGCAGTCCGAGACCAGCAGCATGTTGCGCAGGTCCAGGGCGAGGTGCCAGCCGGGGTTGAAGGTGCGGCTGCCGGGGGCGGAGAGCTTCTCCCGGCGCTCGCGGAACTCGCCCAGCTTCTCGATCGCGGCCGCCACCTCGTGCTCCCGCCGGATGATGCCGACCAGGTCGTTCATGGTCTGCTGCAGCTCGGAGTGCACGGTGTAAGGGTTCTCACCCGCCTCGAACTCCAGCGGGGCCAGGGCCTCGGTGCGGGCCGCGTCCACGTCGGCGTCCTGCACCTCGGGCCGGTCCTGCTCGAGCCGCGCGATGTAGTCGGCGGCGCCGAGGCCGGCCCGGCGGCCGAAGACGAGCAGGTCGGACAGGGAGTTGCCGCCGAGGCGGTTGGAGCCGTGCATGCCGCCGGCCACCTCGCCCGCCGCGAAAAGGCCGAGCACGCTCGAGGCCGCGGTGTCCGGGTCGACCTCGACCCCGCCCATGACGTAGTGGCAGGTCGGGCCGACTTCCATCGGCTCGGCCGTGATGTCCACGTCGGCGAGTTCCTTGAACTGGTGGTACATCGAGGGCAGCCGCCTGCGGACCTCCTCGGCCGGCAGCCGGGAGGCGATGTCCAGGAACACGCCGCCGTGCGGGGTGCCGCGCCCCGCCTTGACCTCGGAGTTGATCGAGCGGGCCACCTCGTCGCGCGGGAGCAGCTCCGGCGGACGGCGGTTGTGGTCCGGGTCGGTGTACCAGCGGTCGGCCTCCTCCTCGGTCTCCGCGTACTGCTTGCGGAAGACGTCGGGGACGTAGCCGAACATGAAGCGCTTGCCCTCGGAGTTGCGCAGCACGCCGCCGTCGCCGCGCACCGACTCGGTCACCAGGATGCCCTTGACCGAGGGCGGCCAGACCATGCCGGTGGGGTGGAACTGGATGCACTCCATGTTGATCAGCGTCGCGCCGGCCAGCAGCGCGAGCGCGTGGCCGTCGCCGGTGTACTCCCAGGAGTTGGAGGTCACCTTGTACGACTTGCCGATGCCGCCGGTGGCCAGCACCACCGCGGGCGCCTTGAACAGTACGAACTGCCCGTCCTCGCGGCGGTAGCCGAACGCGCCGGCGATCCGGTCGCCGTCGAGCAGCAGCCGGGTGATCGTGTGCTCGGCGAAGACCTTGATCCGGGCCTCGTAGTCGCCGTGCTCGCGGAAGTCCTTCTGCTGGAAGGAGACCACGGCCTGTTGCAGGGTCCTGATGAGCTCGAGCCCGGTGCGGTCGCCGACGTGGGCGAGCCTGGGGTACTCGTGGCCGCCGAAGTTGCGCTGGGAGATCTTGCCGTCCTTGGTCCGGTCGAAGAGCGCTCCCCACTCCTCGAGCTCCCAGACCCGGTCCGGCGCCTCCTTGGCGTGCAGCTCGGCCATCCGCGGGTTGTTCAGGAACTTCCCGCCGCGCATGGTGTCGCGGAAGTGCACCTGCCAGTTGTCGTTGGCGTTCACGTTGCCCATGGCCGCCGCGGCACCGCCCTCGGCCATCACCGTGTGCGCCTTGCCGAACAGCGACTTGCAGATGATCGCGACGCTCCGGCCCTGTGCGCGGGCCTCGATCGCGGCGCGCAGGCCGGCGCCGCCCGCGCCGATCACCACGACGTCGTACTCGTACGTGAGAGTGTCAGTGGACATATGTGATCGGCCGTTCTAGAAGAACTTGGGGTCGGAGAACACGTTCGAGGCGACCAGCCACACGTACAGGTCGGTCAGGGCCACGCCGAACAGCGAGGCCCAGGCCAGCTGCATGTGGCGGGTGTTCAGCCTGGACACCACGGTCCAGGCCCGGTAGCGCACCGGGTGCTTGGAGAAGTGCTTGAGCCGGCCGCCCATGATGTGCCGGCAGGAGTGGCACGAGGCCGTGTACAGCCACAGCAGCGTCGCGTTCGCCAGCAGCACCAGCGTGCCCAGGCCCATGTGCCCCCACTGGCCGTCCGTGTTGCGGAAGCCGAGGATCGCGTCCCAGGTCAGGATGACGTTGAACAAGGAGGCCGCGATGAAGAAGTAGCGGTGCGCGTTCTGGAAGATCAGCGGGAAGCGGGTCTCACCGGTGTACTTGCCGTGCGGCTCGGCCACCGCGCAGGCCGGCGGGGACTGCCAGAAGGCCCGGTAGTAGGCCTTGCGGTAGTAGTAGCAGGTCATCCGGAAGCCCAGCGGGAACACCAGGATCAGCAGCGCGGGGGAGAGTTTCCACCACGAGCCGATGAAGTGCACCTCGCCCGCGCCCGGCATCGGCGTGCAGTTCGTGGAGATGCACGGCGAGTAGAACGGGGAGACATAGGGCGAGGCGTAGTAGTACTCGTTCTGGAACGCCCGGAAGGTGGCGTACGCGATAAACGCGAGGAACACGATGAACGTGACCAGCGGCGCGACCCAGTAGCGGTCGGTGCGCAGCGTGGACTGCTCGATTTCGGCCCTCGTTCTCGAGGGCGAGACGGTACCGGTGCTCATGCTTGTGAAGCTCCTGCGGCTGTGGAGGAGCCGGGCGGCTGTGCGTCGTCGGCAGCAACACACCCTAGTGGAGTGATCTTCAGATCCAAACGGGATCATCACTCCTGGTAGCGGCGGGTGACCAACATCACATCCTGGATCAAGAGGGCGGTGCGGACCACGGATCGTCGAAAAGTCCGGCCTCGGCAGCGACGGCCGGGGCTGACGCGGGAAGGTCGACTCCGGCGGCGACGTCCGTGATGATGCGGCCGTGGACGACCGAGACCCGGGCGTACCAGGGCGCGATCCGGCCCGCCCGGGCCACCGTCGCGCCGGCTTTGCGCACGTCGCCCCGGGCTGCCTCGATCCGCGCGCGGGTACACAGCGCCTCGGCGACGTCGAGGGCGGTGCCGGCGACGGACAGCTGGCGACGGCACATGTGCGCGGCGGTGACCAGTTCGCCCTTCTCCAGTTGGAGCAGCGTACGCATCGCCAGGGTCTGCGGAGCACGGGCACCGCGCTCCTTCGCGTACCGCTCCAGGTACTTCTCGGCGAGCGGGACGGCCCGATCGCGCAGCGTCGGGTCGCGTTCGAGCGCGAGCATGGCGTTCAGGCTGCTCAGGGCCAGGGCGCCGGTACGGGCGGCCGCCCCGCGCACCGGATCTTCAGGGATCTGATTCTCCGGCGCGGGGGCGAGCAGTCCGGCGAGCGTCCTCGACGAGGCGGAGTAGTCGCCGGCGATGCGCTGGTGTGCCGCCTCCACCAGCACGCTGCCGCCAGCGGTGTACGGGTTCTCCCGCAATCCGGTCAGCAGGTCCTTCGAGGCCGACAGGTCGCCCAAGGCCGTGGCGCTCACCGCGTGCGCGAGGGAGGCGTACTCGGGCACCGCGAGCATGGCGTCTTTCTCCGGCGGCGCGGTGACGAAGGCCCGTGCCACGGCCGTGCGCGAGGTACCGGGCTGGACGGCGAGGGCGTTCGCGGACGTGTACGCCAGCGCGAAACACAGGCACAAGGGGGCCGCGTAGGCGGGCAGCGACACCGCTTCGAGGATGCCGAGCAGCGCGGGCGTGAGCACGCCCGTGGCCAGCACGATCCGGCTGTCGCGTCCGTACCGCTCGCGGCGGGGCAGGTAGTTCAGGCGCACGCTCAGGGGGATCGTGTTCAGCCGCACCACCCGGGTGGGCGAGGCCCACACCCGGACCATGCGTCCGCTGCCGACGGCCACGCGGGTGACCTGTGCGCCGAGCCCTCTGGCCACCACGTAGAACACCGCCGAGGCGGCGGGCCCGATCGCGATGCCGAGTGCCAGAGCCGCCCACAGAGCGGGGAACCGGTTCTCCCCCGAATGGGCCGCGCGATACGTGAAGAAGTACAAGCCGATCCAGGATATGAGCAGAATGAACCCTTTGAGCCGTTTGACCTGGATAATCGCGCGTGCAGACACGCCGCCCCCTGGTGTCGCGAACCGCCTCGTACGGCGGACGTCGCAGTGTAGCGACGCACGGTTGCCGGCGGGAGGGGTGCGCGGTGAACGGGCGGCGCATGGTAGCCCTGGCGGGCCCGGCGCGATAGTCCCGGTTCGGCGAGGGGGCCCGATAGCCCGTACCATGGACATGGTGCCCGTGCTGTGTCCGCACAGCAGGCCGGGGCAAGGACGCCCCGCCGCGCACGGACCGCACTCGCCCGTCTCCCCTACCCGAAAGCGACGCTACCGGCATGCCTACGCGTAACGACATCCGCAACGTGGCCATCGTGGCGCACGTCGACCACGGCAAGACCACGCTGGTCGACGCGATGCTCAAGCAGTCCGGCGCGTTCCGGGAGAACCAGCACGTCGACGAGCGTGTGATGGACTCGAACGACCTCGAGCGGGAGAAGGGCATCACGATTCTGGCGAAGAACACCGCCGTGCACTTCCGCAGCCCGCAGGACCAGAGCGACACGGTCATCAACATCATCGACACCCCTGGCCACGCCGACTTCGGCGGCGAGGTCGAGCGCGGCCTTTCCATGGTCGACGGCGTGGTGCTGCTGGTGGACGCCTCGGAGGGCCCGCTGCCGCAGACCCGGTTCGTGCTGCGCAAGGCGCTGAACGCGAAGATGCCGGTCATCCTGGTCATCAACAAGACCGACCGCCCGGACGCGCGCATCGCCGAGGTCATCGACGAGACCTACGAGCTGTTCATGGACCTCGACGCGACCGAGGAGCAGATCGACTTCCCGATCGTCTACGCCTCCGGCCGCGAGGGCAAGGCCTCGCTCGAGAAGCCGGCCAACGGCACCACCCCGGACAGCGCTGACCTGCTGCCGCTGTTCAACACCATCCTCAGCACCATCCCGGCCCCCACCTACGAGGACGGCGCGCCGCTGCAGGCGCACGTGACCAACCTGGACGCGTCCAACTTCCTCGGCCGGATCGCGCTGTGCCGGGTCATGCAGGGCACCATCCGCAAGGGCCAGCAGGTCGCCTGGATCAAGCGCGACGGCTCGGTCGAGCGGGTGAAGATCACCGAGCTGCTGATGACCGAGGCGCTCGAGCGCAAGCCGGCCGAGTCGGCCGGCCCGGGCGACATCTGCGCCATCGCGGGCATCCCGGAGATCATGATCGGCGAGACCCTGGCCGACCCGGAGGACCCGCGTCCGCTGCCGCTGATCACGGTGGACGAGCCGGCCATCTCGATGACCATCGGCACCAACACCTCGCCGCTGGTCGGCCGGGAGAAGGGCTCGAAGGTCACCGCCCGCATGGTCAAGGACCGGCTCGAGCGGGAGATCATCGGCAACGTCTCGATCAAGGTGCTGCCGACCGAGCGCCCGGACGCCTGGGAGGTGCAGGGCCGCGGTGAGCTGGCGCTGGCCATCCTGGTCGAGCAGATGCGCCGCGAGGGCTACGAGCTGACCGTGGGCAAGCCGCAGGTCGTGGTGAGGGAGGTCGACGGCAAGACGCACGAGCCGGTCGAGCGCCTGACCGTGGACTGCCCGGAGGAGTACCTGGGCGTCATCACCCAGCTGCTCGCGATCCGCAAGGGCCGGATGGAGTCGATGTCGAACCACGGCACCGGCTGGATCCGGATGGAGTTCCTGGTCCCCTCGCGCGGCCTGATCGGCTTCCGCACCGAGTTCCTCACCGACACCCGCGGCACCGGCATCGCGAACACCAACTTCGAGGGCTACGAGCCCTGGTTCGGCGAGCTGCGCACCCGGGCCTCCGGCTCGCTGGTGGCGGACCGGGCCGGCGCCGTCACCCCGTTCGCGATGATCAACCTGCAGGAGCGCGGCTCGCTGTTCGTGGAGCCGACCACCGAGGTGTACGAGGGCATGATCGTCGGCGAGAACTCGCGCGCGGACGACATGGACGTCAACATCACCAAGGAGAAGAAGCTCACGAACATGCGGGCTTCGACCTCGGACACCACCGAGAACCTGATCCCGCCGCGCAAGCTGTCGCTGGAGCAGGCGCTGGAGTTCTGCCGCGAGGACGAGTGCGTGGAGATCACCCCGAAGTACGTGCGCATCCGCAAGGTCGTGCTCGACGCCTCCACCCGCGGCCGCTCCGCCGCCCGGGCCAAGCACGGCAACTGACGAGGACCGACGACACGCCGGCCGGCCTCGATCGGGGCCGGGCGGCGTGAGTCGGGAATGAACGAAAGAGACCGGGCGCCGCAGCACGCGGCGCCCGGTCTCTTTCGTGTTCCTCAGCTGCCGGCGACCAGCGGGGTCAGGCTCACCGCGCCGTTGGCGCAGACGGTGACCGGGCCGCCGGTGATCGTGCCCATCACCTGCTCCTGCTCGTTCGGCGGGATGACCAGCACGTAGACGCTGGGGGTGTAGCAGACGGACTGCGGTGTCGCGTCCGCGGTCAGGGTCTGGTAGGTCACGGTCGAGGTGACCGTGCCGCCGGCCGGCACCGTGACCCGGTGCTTGAGCCCGGTGGAGACGCGGGTCTCGGTCACGGCCTGCAGCGGGGAGCCTCCGGCCGGGGCGAACTGGAGTCCCGGGTAGCCGTCGGTCGTGCAGTCGTGCCCGGAGGTGTTCGTCAGCACCACCAGCAGCGTCGCCGTGGTGCCGGAGACGGACTCGGTCTTGGCCGAGGGGTTCAGGTCCGTGCTGTGGCACTGCGGGGTCGCGGCCGAGGTCGCGCTCGGCAGGACCGTGCTGCTCGGCGTGCTCGACTGGCTCGGCGACGCGGACGGGCTCGGGGATGGCGAGGCCGCCGCGGTCGGGGTCGCGCTCGAGGCCGTGTCCGTCGGCACCAGGACCGTGGTGTTGCTCGGGCCGGAGGCCACGCCCAGGTTGGTGGACTGCCCGGAGTGCAGCGCGACCGTGGTCCCGGCGGTACCCGCCATCACCACCAGCGCCGCCGCGGTGGCACCGGCCCACAGCTTGCGTGCGCGCCGCCGCCGCCCGGACAGCAGCACCCGCTCGAACGCGAACGGCGGGGTGGGCAGGGGCTCGACGTGGCCGATCCGGTCGCGCAGCATCCGGTCGAAGTCCGGGTCCGCCGCACCCCAGGTCGGGGAGTCCTCGCCGAACTCGTCGGTGCCCGAGGAGTCGAATCCGGACCGCGCGTCGAACGGCGCCGCCGCACCGAACCCGGGGTGGATCCCGGCCTCGGGCCGGATCTCGGGCTCGGGCTCGGCGTCGGGCGCGGACTCCTGCTCCGCCGCCTGCGCCTGCGGCTCGCCGCCGGACTCCTCGTCGCCGGGCGTGCGCTCAGGTTCCGGCACGTGCTCCGGGTCGAGTTCCTCGCCCGGCGCGTTCTCCTCGTCGCCAGGGCCGCTCATCGGGTTCCCTCCAGTGCCTTGCGCAACACTGCCCTGGCCTGGAACAGGTCGCTCTTGACCGTGCCGGTCGGCCGATTCGTCAGCCGCGCGATGTCCCCCACCGGGAAGCCCGCGTAGTAATAGAGCAGCACCGGCGTACGCAGCCGCTCCGGCAGCCCCTCCACCAGCCGGCGCAGCTCTGGGTCGCCCGACTGCGCCTCGGCCGGACGCTCGCGCTGGAGCACCCGCATCCCGTCGCGCTCGCGCTTGGTCTTGCGCCAGTGGTCGCGCACCAGGTTCGCCGCGATGACGTACAGGTAGCCGACCGGGTCCTCCACCTTGCGCAGCCGGCCGAGCAGCCGGGTGAAGGCCTCCATCGCGATCTCGCCGGCCGTCTGGTCGTCGTCCACCAGTCGTCGGCACCAGCCGGCCAGCCGGTTGTAGTGGGCGGCGAACAGCTCCGCGGCCACCGCGTCGTCGGACAGCCGCATCCGGCTGCCCGGCGCCAGATCCTCGGCTATCAGTGGCCAGCTTCCGCTGGTTTCTTCCACGCCCACCCCACACAGAACGCTCACACGGCACCGCCCGATCGGCGTGCCGACGTAAGTCTGCCGCGACCCGTCGCCCTTTGCCCACCCGTGCAGTTCACGCCCGGTAGAGACGCCCGCGCGCGGGAACGGTTGAGCCGGGTGGGCCGCCGCGGTGCCCGCGCGGGGCGTGACCTGCCCGGCGGACGCACCCCGGCTGCCCCGGGCCCGGGCGTACGGCGACAATGGACCCATGACCGACGCTGAGCAGATCTCCTTCCCGCGGCAGTTCGCGCGCACCCAGCGGTTCCGGCTGGGCGCGCCCGGCACGATCACCCCGGCCCCGGACGGCTCGCGCATCGCCCTGCTGCGCACCCGGACCGGCTCGGACCGGGCCACCTGCCTGTGGACGGCGGACCCGCGCACCGGCGCGCTCACGCTGATAGCCGACCCGGTGGACCTGCTCGCGGACACCGGCGCGGAGGAGCTGACCGAGGCGGAGAAGGCCCGGCGCGAGCGCTCGCGCACCGGTGCGGCCGGCATCGTGGACTACGCCGTGGACACGGCCGTGACCATCGCCGTGTTCGCGCTCTCCGGCCGGCTGTTCACGGCCGACCTGGCCAAGGGCGGGGTGCGCGAACTGCCCGCGGCCGGCCCGGTGGTGGACCCGCGGATCGATCCGACCGGGCGTCAGGTGGCCTACCTGTCCGGCGGATCGCTGCGCGTGATCGCCCTCGACGGCACCGGCGACCGCGCGCTGGCCGAGCCGGACGGCCCGAACCCGGAGACGGTCTGCTACGGCGCGGCGGACTTCACCGGAGCCGAGGAGTTCGACCGCTTCCGCGGCTACTGGTGGTCCCCGGACGGCGCCCGGCTGCTGGTCGCCCGGGTGGACGAGGCCCCGGTCCGGATCCAGTACATCGCCGACCCGGCCAACCCGGCCACCGCCCCGCGCCAGGTCAGGTATCCGGCCGCGGGCACGCCCAACGCGGTGGTGGAGCTGTTCCTGCTGGGACTGGACGGCACCCGCACCCAGGTGGAGTGGGACCGGACCGGCTACGAGTACCTGGCCAAGGCGCACTGGAGCGAGCACGGCCCGGCGCTGATCGCGGTGCTGAGCCGGGATCAGAAGTCCGGCCTGGTCCTGGCCGTGGCCGCGGACGGCTCGACCAGTACGGTCGCCGAGGAGCACGACGAGGTCTTCTTCGAGTTCGCCGCGGGCACGCCGGCCTGGGTGCCCCCGGTCGGCGAGGGCCGGGCCCGGCCGGCCAGGATCGCCCCGCGCGGCGACTCCTACCGGCTGCTGCTCGGCGAGGACCCGGTCACCCCCGAGGGCGTGCAGGTGCGCGCGCTGCTCGCGGTCGGCCCCGAGTTCGCCTTCGTCACCGCCTCGATGGAGGACCCGACCCGCGAGCACGTGCTCCGGGTGGCCTGGGCGGACGGCGCGATGAAGCGCGTCAACGGCCTGTCCGGGGTGAGCGGCGCGTCCGTCGGCGGCAACCTCGGCGTGGTCACCTCGGCCACGCTGGACGAGCCGAACTCCCGCACCTACGTGGTGGACATGTCGGCCGAGCAGCCCACCCGGCTGTCCGTGATCGAGTCGGTGGCCGAGAAGCCGCTGGTCACCGCCCGCCCGATCGAGCTCGTGCTGGGCGAGCGGGAGCTGCACGGCGCGCTGCTGCTGCCGGCCAACCACAAGCCGGGCACCAGGCTCCCGGTGCTGCTCGACCCCTACGGCGGCCCGCACGCGCAGATGGTCAAGGCCGCGCACAACCTCTACCTGAACGCGCAGTGGATCGCCGACCAGGGATTCGCCGTGCTGGTGGTGGACGGGCGCGGCACCCCGGGCCGCGGGCCGGCCTGGGACCGCTCCATCCGCGACGACTTCGCCGGCGCGACCCTGCAGGACCAGGTCGACGGCCTGCACGCGGCGGCCGAGCAGTACCCGGACCTCGACCTGACCCGGGTGGCCATCCGCGGCTGGTCCTACGGCGGATACCTCTCCGCGCTCGCCGCGCTGCGCCGCCCCGACGTCTTCCACGCCGCGGTGGTCGGCGCGCCGGTGACCGACTGGCGGCTCTACGACACCGCCTACACCGAGCGCTACCTGGGCCACCCGGACCGGCAGCCCGAGGTCTACGCGGCGAACTCGCTCTTCCCCGAGGCCGGTCCCGGCGCCTGGGAGTGGGCCGAGCCGCACCGTCCGATGCTGATCATCCACGGCCTCGCCGACGACAACGTGGTGGCCGCGCACACCCTGCGGCTGTCCTCGGCGCTGCTCGCGGCCGGACGCCCGCACACGGTGCTCCCGCTCAGCGGCGTCACGCACATGACGCCGCAGGAGGTCGTCGCCGAGAACCTGCTCAAGCTGCAGGTCGGCTTCCTCAAGGACGCGCTGGGGGTGGAGTAGGGCCCTGCGTCGGGGGCGAAGACGCCCGGCCGCGCGGCGATCCGTCGCCGCGTCAGGCCGGGCGCGCCCGCACGCTGCTCCACAGGCTCGGGTAGGTCGAGCGCACGGCCCGGTCGAACACGTCCGCGACCGCCTCGAAGGACGGCAGCGCGCGCCCGTCCACCGGCTCGACCGCCCAGACCACGCCGCGCAGGCCGGTGAACCCGGGCGTGGGCAGCGGGACGTAGCCGGGCTCCTGCACCGGCAGGGCTCCGAGCACGGCGAGTTCGAGGCCGGCCTCGCGCCAGCAGTCGAACGCGGCGGCCTTCCCGGCCGCGGCCTCGCCCTCGAGCCCGAGGTCCACCAGGAAGCTGATGCGTCCGTGCCCGTCCACCGCGGGCCCGGACGCGGCCGAGCGCTTGGCCAGCAGCTCCAGCGCCGCCACGCCGACCAGGGTGGGCG
Organism: Actinospica durhamensis; assembly: GCF_018139695.1. Classification (GTDB taxonomy): domain Bacteria; phylum Actinomycetota; class Actinomycetes; order Streptomycetales; family Catenulisporaceae; genus Actinospica; species Actinospica durhamensis. Next base: position 22,806 of record NZ_JAGSOG010000118.1, read on the forward strand.
CCTGGATCGCGCCGAGTCTGGCCGCCCCCGGCACCGGCCGGCCCAGCACGGTGAGCACCGGCGCGTCCGCGCACATCCGCCACACCACCCGCACCAGCGCCGGGGTGGCGCACGCGGCGATGCGCCAGGCCCCGGGCATCGGATGGGCGCCGTAGTGCGAACACCGGTCCTCTCCGCAGCCGCAGTGCCGTCCGTCCACCGGGAAGCCGGGGGTCAGCGGCCAGCCGAGCCGGCGCGCGTAGTCCATGGCGGCCTCGGCCACCGGGCCCAGCGGCTCCGGCGCCGCGTCGGCCATCCGGGCGCCGGCCGTGGACGCGGCCGGCACCGGCACCGCCGTCCGCCACGTGCGTGCGTTGTGTCCTCGTTGACCCTCCGCAGTCATCTTCCGTGCTCGTCCTCTCCCCGAATCGGCCGGGCGTGGCGGGCCCGGTACTGCTGGACACGGTGTTCGCAGTGCGTGGTGTGGCGTGCGGTGCTGGCGTGGCGCGCCGTTCGCGTGGTGTGCCTGTCTCGTGACACACGGTGTCCGATCAAGGGCGCGGAGGCGAGAACTCCCCTCACTACGCAGTGAAGCGACTTGGACACGATCCGGCGAGTGCGCGCCAGCGGACTTTTACCGGACAGGTCCAGTCGCCGGGGTACGGGCTAATCTGGCCCCTGTACCCGACCCGCAGGAGACGCACGTGCCGCCCGAAGCCCGCAGCATCCTCTTCGTGCACGCCCACCCCGACGACGAGTCCATCAACAACGGCGCGACCATGGCCAAGCTCGTCGCCGAGGGCACCCGGGTCACGCTGGTCACCTGCACCCGCGGCGAGTACGGCGAGATCCTGGTCCCCGAGCTCGCGCACCTGGCCGCGGACCGGGAGGACCGGCTCGGGGAGTACCGCGAGGGCGAACTGGCCCGGGCGATGGAGCGGCTCGGGGTCGCCGATCACCGGTTCCTCGGCGCGCCGGGCGAGTTCCACGACTCCGGCATGATGGGCACCGAGGGCAACGAGCGGCCCGACTCCTTCTGGCAGGCCGACCTCGAGCAGACAGCCGAGCGGCTGGCCGGGATCGTCCGCGAGGTGCGGCCGCAGGTCGTGGTGACGTACAACCCGTTCGGCGGATACGGCCACCCCGACCACATCCAGGCGCACCGCGTCGCCATGCGCGCGGTAGAGCTGGTGGCGGGCACCGACGCGCAGGTGGCCCGGGTCTACTGGAACACCATGCCGCGCAGCGCGCTCGTCGCAGCCCTCGACGAGCTGCGGACGCAGGGTACGCAGACCGGCTTCAAGGTGGTGGAGACCGTGGACGAACTCGGATACGCCGAGGACGACGGATACGCCGCCGTCGCGGTGCGGGCCGAGGAGTATCTGGACGCGAAGATCGCGGCGATGGCGGCCCACGCCACGCAGATCCTGGTCGACGGCCCGTTTTTCGCTCTGTCGAACTATGTGGGGATGCGCACGCTGGGTACCGAGTACTACCGCCTGGCCGACGGCTCGGACCTGGCGGGCGACGCGCTCGCCGGGGACCTGTTCGCCGGTCTCGGCCGGTGACCGGGACAATGGCCGCCGTGACCACGAAGTCCGACAC
>NZ_JAGSOG010000119.1 GCF_018139695.1 Actinospica durhamensis
CGTGGTGGGTGCGGGTTTTCTCGGTGCCGAGGCTGCGTCCGTGGTGCGTTCGGCCGGTGTGGAGGTGACGGTGCTGGAGCCGGCTGCGGTTCCGCTCGCGCATGCGGTCGGGCGCCGGGTGGGCGAGGCGGTCGCGAAGGCACACCGGGACCACGGAGTGGACCTGCGTACGGGGGTGGCGGTGGCGTCGGTGGCCGAGGGTGGGGTGCTGCTTGCGAACGGCGAGTGCGTCGAGGCGGACGAGGTGCTGGTGGCGGTGGGTTCGATCCCGAACACCGAGTGGCTGCGCGGCAGTGGCCTGATGCTGCGGGACGGGCTCGTGTGCGACGCGTGCTGCCGGGCGGCCCCGGGTGTGTTCGCGGTGGGTGACGTGGCGCGGTGGCACAACCCTCTCTACGGGGTGGACATGCGCCTCGAGCACCGTACGAACGCATCCGAGCAGGGCGTGGCGGTGGCGCGGAACGTGTTGAATCCGCAGGCGCCCAAGCCCTTCGCGCCGGTGCCGTACTTCTGGTCGGACCAGTTCGACCTGCGAATCCAGGCCCACGGCTACCTGCGCGGCCACGACGCGGTGGCGCTGGTCGAGGGTGACGTGGGCGAACGGCGGTTCGTCGCGGCCTACCGCACCGGCGGATGCCTGGCCGGTGTGCTGGCCATGGGTATGGCGCCGCGGGTGCTGCGGCCCTGGCGCCAGCTCGTCGCGGCCCGTGCGACGTGGGCGGAGTGCGTGCCGATCGACGCGCCGGTGCTCGACTGAAGTGAGCGCTGACGAGAGCTCGGCCGGAATCACCGGCCGAGCTCCCCCGCCGTTAGCGCGTCGGCGCGTCAGCTCATCAGATGAATCAGCCGAATCAACAGAATCAGTCGTTCAGCTCAGCGGTGTCGAGAGCCAGGTGCCGTTGACGCGGATGCAGAGGGTCTTGGCCGTGGTGTTGACGGCCATGGTGCCGTTGGCCGGGGTGGTGGCAAAGGAGGCGTCCGAGACGGTGCCGTTGATCTGGGGTACCGCTCTGCCGGGGGCGAAGACGGTGGGGGCCGTGCCGTTGAAGGCCACGGCGAGGGAGTTGGCGTAGCAGTTGTCGAAGGAGAACGCGCCGGGGGAACTGGCCTGCCAGATGTGGGCGCCGGTCGGTGCGAGCGCGTAGTTGCCGACCACGTTGCGCAGTACGGCGGTGTCGTTCGCGGCCGCGTAGACGGTGACGCCGCTGGCGATGGAGGCGGTGGTGGAGCCGTTGGCGATCAGGACGTTGCTGAGGCTGCTGGCCTGCGCCTGCCAGGTGATCATCGAGGGCGGGTTGGTGCCGGCGGGCGCGGTGTTGGCGAAGTCGTTGGCGTAGCAGTAGATGTCGGTGGCGTGCACGGCGCGGCTCGAGGAGTCCACGGACAGGAACGGCGTGGTGCTCTGGATGCTGGAGGACTCGAACTTGCAGTCGGTCAGGTAGATGCTGTTGACGCCGCTGCTCGACCCGGTGCCGTGGCCGATCGCGAGGGCGCCGGTGCCGAAGGCCTCGAACCGGCAGCCGAGCAGGTGGATCTGGTTGCTGGTGTCCCCGGAATAGCCCCAGGTGCCGCTGGCTGCGGCCGAGCAACGGATCCACATGGCGGGCTGGGTGGTGCTGCCCGCGGTGCCGGTGCAGCCGCCGATGACGACGTTGTAGAAGCGGCTGTCCCAGCATTCGGCGGTGTCGACGCAGATGTCGTTGTTGCTCTGCATCAGCACGTCCCGCACCGTGATCACGTCGCAGTAGTACATCTCGAGCAGCAGGCCGGTGTTGTTTCCCCCGGACAGGCCGAGGTCGCTGATCGTGCAGTACTGGGTGTGGGTGCTGTTGCCCGTGTCGGGGCTCGGTCCGGTGCCGGAGACGGCCAGCAGGGTGCCGGCCGAGTGCTTGAGCAGGGTGCTCGCGTACTGGTTGCTGCCGCGGAGGTTGACGTTGCTGGGCACGGTCAGGCCCACCGCGCTCGCGCCGGGCAGGCTGGTGCCGGTGCGGGCCGCCGGGGTGATCCGGTAGGTGCCCTCCGGGAAGTAGACGGTTCCGCCGGTCGCGGCGGCGGAGTTGAGCACGGCCTGGATGGCGGAGGTGTCGTCGGCCTGTCCGTCGCCGACCGCGCCGAGGAGTTTGACGTTGTACCAGTCCAGGGTGGCGGTGTCCGGGGCTACGGCGGTGGCCGCCTGCGCCGGTGCCGCGCTGACGGCCGCGGCCGCGCCGGCTATGCCGGCGGCTCCGGCGAACAGCGCGCGGCGTCGGGTGGCAGAGTGCTTGTCGGTGTCGATGGCCACGAGAACCCCTCTTCGTTCGTGGCAGCCCGTAGTGAGCATGCGTCGGTTGATGTGTCCCCCGCAAAGATACGCAGAAATGGCAGTTTACGAAGGCCCCTGATTCGCTGCGGCCCCGCATCGCCAGGACGCTGATGACTGATGCCCGAGACGGCCCGAGAGGACGGAGAGTGTCCGCATTTCACCCGAATGGCCGATTGCCCCACCTGGACATCGCCGTCGGACCGGACTTGGCTGGAAAGTGGCTGGAATCGAGAACGCTCACCCTCCTTGGGAGGCACTCATGTCCGGTTTGATACGCAAGAGTCTCGACGAGCCGGACGAGGTGCGGCCGTTCGAGGACGGCAAGGGACACCTCGACCTCGTCAACCTTCCCGTGGCGCCGGTCGGACGCGCCGTGTTCGAGCCCGGCTGGCGCTGGTCCGAGCACGTCAAGCCGATCGCGAAGACCGCCAGCTGCGAGGCCCCGCACACTGGGTACGTCGTCTCCGGGCGCATCACCATCGTGATGGACGACGGGGAGAAGGACACGTTCGGCCCGGGCGACCTCATGGTCATCCCGCCGGGGCACGACGCCTGGGTAGAGGGCACGGAGGCGTGCGTCGTGCTGGACTGGCAGGGCTACGCCGACTACGCCAAGCCCGGGAGCTGACGGGGGCCCGGCCGGGCCGCGTCGGGAGACCGCGCGTCAGGAGACCACCTTGCGGCGGAAGTTGCGCAGGCCGAGGCCGAGGAAGAGCACGAGGAAGCCGATCAGCACCGGGTAGACGATGTACAGGTGCATGTGCGGAGCCTCGGTCAGGGCCGCGCGCATCCCCTCGTTGATGTAGATCAGTGGATTGATCAGGACGATGGTCTGCAGCCAGGGGAACCCGCCGACCTTCACCGGCGCGAGCCTGGTCCATTCGTAGTAGGTGCCGCCGAGGAAGGTGAGCGGCAGCACGACGAAGCCGAACATCAGGCCGATGTTACGTGCCTCGAAGCTGGTGCCGAGCAGCAGGCCGAGTGAGGTCATCGCGACGCAGGACAGCGGGATCAGGGTCAGCACGATCCACCAGTGGAACGAGAGGTCAGCGTGTACGCCGCGCGCGTGCACGACCGCGGCGATCGGGAAGACGATCAGCGCCGAGATCACGCCCTGCGCGGCGCCGGACAGGACCTTGGCGAGCGCGACGAGCCAGATCGGGCAGGGCGCCTGGACCCGGTCCTCGATCTCGCGGGTGTAGCCGAACTCCGCGGACAGCTGCAGCGCCACGGCCTGGATGCCCTGGAACATGATCGTGATGCCGACGACGCCGGGCACCAGCACCGTCGCGAACGCCGACTCCCCGGCCGATCCTCCCCCGCCGCCGATACCCTGGCCGATGGCCGGGAAGACGTACAAGAACACGAACACGAGCAGGAACGGCTGCACGAGCGTGCGCGCGACGAACTCGCCGAAGTTCTTGCGCAACACCGTCAGGTCACGCAGGATCAACGCCCGCAGCGCCGTGCGGGACGCGGCGGCGGTCGAGCGCGTCGGTGTGGTGCGGATCGGGCGCGCGAGCAGGCTCGGGGCGGGGGTGCCGGTGCCCTGCGTGTCCGGCGCGTCTTGCGTCTGGGTGTCCTGCGTTTCCTCGATGGGCGCGGTCATCAGTCCCGCAACTCCTTCCCGGTCAGCCCGATGAACACGTCCTCCAGGCTCGGTTCGGCCACCGACAGGTCGGCCACCTCGAAGCCCGCGGTCTCGGCCGCGGTCACGATCCGGGCGAGCGAGCCGGCCGCGCCGCGCAGGTGCAGTTCGAGGCCGACGCCCGCGGTGCGCACCCGGGTCACGCCCGGGACCTCGGCGCGCAGGGCCTCGCCGAGCGCGTGCAGGTCCCCGGCGGCCTTCATCGTGACGATGGTGTCGGCGTCCACGCCGCGCTTGAGCTCGGTGGGGGTGCCGAGCGCGTGGATCCGGCCGTGGTCCATGATCGCGACGCGTTCGCAGAGCCGGTCGGCCTCCTCCATGTAGTGCGTGGTGAGCAGGATGGTCTGGCCGTCGGCGTTGAGCTCGCCGAGGATCTCCCACAGCGCGAGGCGCGACTGCGGATCGAGCCCGGCGGTCGGCTCGTCCAGGAAGAGCACGGCCGGCCGGTGCAGGATCGCGCGCGCGACCATCAGGCGCTGGGCCATGCCGCCGGAGAGCGCGAACACCGACGCCTTGGCCCACTTGGCCAGGTGGAAACGCTCCAGCAGCCGGTCCGCGCTCTGGCGCGACTCGGGGCGCGGGATGCCGAAGAGCAGGCCGTGGAAGTAGAGGTTCTCCCAGACGGTCAGCTGCCGGTCCAGGGTGTTCTGCTGCGAGACGACGCCGAGCAGCTGTTTCGCCAGGGCGGGGCGGCCCACCACGTCGACCTCGCCGATGTACGCGCGCCCGGAGGTCGGCAGCACCCGGGTGGTGAGCATCCCGACGGTGGTGGTCTTGCCCGCGCCATTGGGGCCGAGCAGGCCGAAGATCTCGCCGGGGCGCACGTCGAGGTCGAGTTGGTCGACGGCGGAGAAGTCGGCTCCGGAGTAGACCTTGGTCAGACGCTCGGTGCGGATGATCCCGGAGGCCGGGTGCGCGGGTGCGTGCTCCACGGGACCAGGCTAGGGCCCGCCGGGGCCAGGTACGCGGTGCGGCGCGCTGAGTTCGCGACCGTATGGGTGGAGACGGGCAGGTCAGGCGGGCCGACGGAAGACCCATTTGGGGAACGCGAGGTAGTTGCCCAGGCCCACGAGCCCGGACGCGAGGGTCTTGGCGATCCGGTAGTCGAGGCCGGCGCCGGCGAGCGCGGGCACGATCGCGGCGGTGGCCAGCAGCCCGATGACGATCACGACGGTGTAGCGGACCAGGGCCGCCCGCGGGGTGGCGCCGTTCGCGGCCTGCGCGAACACCCACTGGCGGCTGAGCGCGAAGTTGATCAGCGAGGCGAGGGCGAACGCGAGCGCGGTGGCGAGCGCGAGCGGCATGCCGGCGCGGCTGTGCAGCAGGATCAGGGTCCCGGTGTCGAGCCCGAAGACGCCGAGCCCGACGGCGCAGTACCGCGCGAACTCGGCGAGCCGCGCCCGCGTGAACCAGTCCGTGGCGCCCATGTGATCTCCCTCGCTGTGCTGCCCGCAATACCTGTACGTGGACGTGTGCGCTCCACGCATATCACGCGCGGGTGAACCGCACGGGGCCGCCAGGTGTGCGCGACGGTTCTGCGGCGTAAGGAGATGCGGCCCGCGCCCTTGTCCCGGGCCTGACGCTAGCCTGACGGTATGACGGTGCGACAGCAGCCGAGCGTCGAGGCGGACGCGGCGGGTGAGACGGATCAGACGGCTGAGGTGCCCAAGAGCGGCGCGAGCGCACACGTGAGCCCGACCCGCCGTGCCCTGGACGACGCCGTGGTGGCGCGCCTGGTCGCGGCGGGACTGCCGGGCGCCGAGGTGGCCGGGTGGGAGCGGCTCAGCGGCGGGGAGTTCGCCGCGGTCGTGCGCGTCTCGCTGCGCGACGGCAACGAGGTCGTGCTCAAGGTCGGGCCCGCCCCCTCCGTCCGGCTGCTGCGCTACGAACACGGGATGATCGGCGCCGAGGCCCGGTACCTCGCGCAGATCGGCCGCGCGCTGCCGGACGCCCCGCTGGCCACGCTCCTGGCCCACGGCGGCAGCGCGGATGCGCCCACGGGCGACGAGTATGCGGACGGGCTCTCGTTCGAGGGCGAGTGGATGCTCACGTCGCTGCTGCCGGGCAAGAACCTGCACCTCTATACCGAACCCGCGGACGCAGCTGATGCCGACGCGTCAGCCGCCGCCGATCCGAGCGCGCCGGTGCGTGAACAGCTCGGGGCGCTGCTCGCGCGCGTGCACACGATCACCTCGCCGGACGGCCGGTTCGGGTACGACGGCGGGGTCCGGCCGCAGGCCGCAACCTGGCCCGAGGCGTTCACCGCGATCATCGAGTCGCTGCTGCAGGACGCGGCGACCTGGGGCGTGCAGCTGCCGGCCTCGCCCGAGCGGATCCGCGCGCTCGTGCGGCGCAACCGGGACGTGCTTGCGCAGGTCGAGCGTGCGGCGCTGGTGCACTTCGACCTGTGGGACGGCAACGTGCTCGCCGCCCCCGGGCCCGACGGCGCGCTGCAGCTGACCGGCATCGTGGACGGCGAACGGTTCCTGTACGGCGACCCGCTGGTCGACTTCGTCTCCCCCGCCCTGGGCCGCCGGATCGAGAACGAGCCGGACCATCCGTTCCTCGCCGGATACCGCGCGGCCAGCGGCGAGCCGGCCCGGTTCACCGACGCCCAGCTGCGCCGACTCGCCCTCTACCGGCTTCACCTCGCGCTGCTGATGTACGTGGAGATGCCCAGCCGAGGCATGGACCCGGTCTCCTTCGCCGGGCGGTGGGAGTGGATCCACGGGCTGCTCATGAACGAGATCGCCCACCTCGAAGCGATGGACACGAAGGCGCCCGACACGAGGGCGACGGACACAGGGGCCGGGAACGCCGCGATCGACGGTACGGAAGGCCTCTGACGTGCGGTGACGCGCCGTCAGAGACAGCGGACGCCGGAATTGTCGGAACCCGCGGGCACAATCGGCACATGAACGCGAACCCAGGCACGGGAATCGGGGATCAACGGGGAAAGAGGTGACGGCATGGACGACGGCGATGGCCGGGACGTGCGCGGTGAGCCCGCCGAAGCCGGCGGGTCGGGGACGGGCACGTCGGTGGCCGGGGGCATGTCGCTCGGGGAGGCCATAGCGGAGTTCCTGCGCTCCCGGGTCGCACTGAAACAGTCCGCGAACACGCTCGCCGCGTATCGGCGCGACCTCGAGGGCGTCGGCGAGCTGCTCGCGCGCCACGGCGGATACGAGGACGCGGACCGGCTGGGCCTGGAGAAGGTGACCGGGCGGGCGCTGCGGGCCGCGTTCGCCGACTTCGCGCAGCCGCGCGCGGCTTCCTCGGTCGGGCGGGCGTGGTCGGTGTGGAACCAGTTCTTCACGTTCCTGGTCGCCGACGAGCTCGCGCCGGGCAACCCGATGGGCTCGGTCGGCCGGCCCAAGGCGCCGCACCGGTACCCGAAGCCGCTGCGCGGCGAGGACACCCCGGAGCTGCTGCTGGCCTCGGCCGCGGCGCCGGTCGACAAGGAGCGGCGGCGCGCGCCCTGGCCGGAACGCGACTTCGCGGTGCTCGCGGTCCTGCTGTGCGCGGGCCTGCGCTCGAGCGAACTGCTGGAACTGGCCGTCTCCAGCCTCGGCGGCCGGCGCGGAGAACGGATCCTGACCGTGCGCGGCAAGGGCGGCAAGGAACGCGCCGTCCCGATCGAACCGGAACTCGAAGCCGTCATCGAGGACTACCTCGCCTCCCGGGCCGCACGCCGCGCCGGGCGGGAGGCGGCACGCAACGAGCCGCTGTTCGTCGGCACCGACGGCGAACGCCTCGGCCGCGGCGCCCTGCAGTACCTCGTCGGCCGGGCCTACCGGGAGGCCGGGGTGTCGGGGCAGGTCCCGACCGGCGCGTCGGTGCACGCGCTGCGCCACACCTTCGCCACCCGCCTGGCCGAGGACGGCGCGAGCGCGGTGGAGATCATGCGGCTGCTCGGCCACGCGTCGCTGACCACGAGCCAGAACTACATCGACGCCACCGCCCGCGAACAGCGCGCCGCGATCCGCGCCTCACGCACCTCGCGCGCGCTGCGGCAGGTCGCCGGAGTCGCCGTGCGGGTGGGAGCGGAGGGCGCGGGCGCCACGGCGGAGTGACGGGGAGACGGGTGGACGTGTGAACGGGCAGAGCCGGGCGGGGGTCGGCAGGCGCGCCGGGGCTGGCGACGCACGCCCGTCACGGCGAGCGTGGCCGCCGTCGGCGTGAGCCTGCGTTGAGTCTGCGCGTCGATGCCGTGTGTGCTGTGTGTGCTGTGTGTGCTGCGGGTTCCCCGGGTGCACGGCTCTCCCCCGTCGGCCTAGCCGGGGCGCGCCCCGAGGTGCGGGCCGGGGCGGGGCGGGCGAGGCTGAAGCCGTAGGGACCACATCACGGCGGAAGTTAGGCGGCGGGAGCGATGACGCAGGCGCAGGCGGCCAGAGTGCCGCGGATCGTCGTGGTGGGGGCCGGGTTCGCGGGCTTGGCCTGCGTACGCCGGCTTGAACGGCGGCTCGGGCCGCGCGAGGCCCGGATCATGCTGGTCGACCCCACCTCGCACTCGCTCTATCTGCCGCTGCTGCCGCAGGTGGCCTCCGGGGTGCTCGGCGCCACCTCCGTCGCGACGCCGCTCGCCCGGCTGCTCAAGCGGACCGTGCGGGTGCCGGGCGGCGCGCTCGGGGTGGACCTGGCCGCGCGCACGCTCTACGTCAAGAAGATCACCGGCGAGGACGAGGCGCTGCGCTACGACTATCTCGTGCTCAGTCCCGGCTCGGTCACCCGTACCTTCGACATCCCGGGCCTGGCCGAGCACGCGCGCGGCATGAAGACGCTCAAGCAGGCGCTGAGCCTGCGCGACCACGTCATCGCGCAGCTCGAACTCGCCGCGTCGGCCGGCACGGCTGAGGAGAAGCGGCGGCGCTGCTCGTTCCTCGTCGTCGGCGGCGGATACGCGGGCACCGAGACCTGCGCGTGCCTGCTGGAGCTGACCAAGACCGCGGCGCGCAAGATACCGGGCCTGCACCCGGACATGATCCGCTGGACGCTCGCGGACCTGGCCGACAAGCTCATGCCGGAACTCGGCGACGAGCTCGGCACCAAGGCCCAGCACATGCTGATCAACCGGGGTGTCGACTTCCGGCTCGGCACGTCGGTCGCGTCCGTGTCCGACGGCGAGGTGAAGCTGACCGACGGGTCGGTGCTGCCGACCGAGACCCTGGTGTGGACGGCCGGGGTGGCCGCCTCGCCGCTGGTGCGCGGGCTCGGCGAGAGCGTGCGCGGCCGGGTCGTGGTGGGCGCGGACCTGCGGCTGCCGGCCTGGGAGGGCGTGTTCGCGCTCGGGGACTGCGCGGCCGTGCCGGACCTGGCCAAGCAGCGCGAGGGCGTGGAGAACGCGGTGTGCCCGCCGACCGCGCAGCACGCGATGCGGCAGGGGAAGGTCGCGGCGGACAACGTCGTGGCCGCGATGCAGGGCCGGCCGCCGCGCGATTACTACCACAAGGACCTCGGCCTCGTCGTCGACCTCGGCGGGCCGCGCGCGGTCGCAAAGCCCCTCGGCATCCCGCTTTCGGGCGTGCCCGCGCAGATCGCGACCCGCGGCTACCACGTGATGGCGATGCCCTCGATGCGGTCGCGGCTGCGGGTGACGGGGAACTGGATCAGCCACGGCGTCGCCGGAGACGACCTGCTGCGGGTGGATCTGGGCGTGGACCGGCCGCGCACGATCGCCGGATACGAGTACACCGACATCTACCCCGACCCCGAGCACATCGCCTCGATCATCGAGGGTCTCGAGTCGGACCGCCGCGAGCAGCTGTGAGCGCACCGCGGTGAGCCCGCGCAGCCCGGCGGCAGGCCGCGGGTGCGGCGAGGGCTGACGGTCCGGCAGGCCACGGCCTCCGGACTGCTCGGTATGGGATGATCCGGAATCGTGGCCCCCACTCCTGACCCCGCCCGCCGGCCGCCGCCCGCGCAGGCCGGGTCGCACGACGCGGCCCGCGCCCACGGCAGCCGTGACGCCGATGACACCGCGCCCGATGCAACACCTCAGGGCCAGGCTCCTGGCGGCGCCGTTTCGTCGGGCGGACCGCCTACGGCCGAGCTGCCCGAGGGTGGGGCCGAGAGCCCGGCGGGCGCCGCGGCCCTCGCGGACGCGGCCCACGTCTCGGCCCGGGAGATCCTCGCGCTCGCGCTGCCCGCGCTCGGCGCGCTGGTGGCCGAGCCGCTGTTCGTCCTTGCCGACAGCGCGATCGTCGGGCACCTCGGCCCGGCCGAGCTGGCCGGCCTCGGCACCGCCGGCGCCGCCCTGAGCACCCTGGTCAACGTCTGCGTCTTCCTCGCGTACGGCACGACCGCGCAGGTCAGCAGGCTGATGGGGGCCGGGCGGCGGCGCGAGGCGCTGGCGCGCGGCGTCGACGGGATGTACCTCGCGGCCGGCCTCGGACTCGTCCTCGGCGTGATCGGCGCCGTGGCCGCGGGCCCGATCGTGCGGGTTCTGGGCGCCACCGCGGCGGCCGCGCCCTCCGCCGAGACGTATCTGCGTGTGAGTTCGGCCGGTCTGCCCGGGATGCTGGTGGTGCTGGCGGCGACCGGGCTGCTGCGCGGGCTGCACGACATGCGCACCCCGCTCGTGGTCGCGGGCGTGGCCGCGGTGGCGAACACCGTGCTGAACTGGCTGCTGGTCTACCCGGCCGGGTGGGGCATCGCGGGCTCGGCGGCCGGAACCGCGGCCGTGCAGACCGGTATGGCCCTGGTCTACGTGCGCTCCGCGCGCCGCGCCTGCCGGGCCGAACACGTCACCCCGCGCCCGCAGTGGCAGTCGCTGCGCGCCTCACTCTCCGCAAACGCGGCCCTGCTCACCCGCACGATCGGGCTGCGGATCTACCTGCTCGCCGGCGTGTGGGCGGCCGGGTCGCTCGGCACGGTCGCGCTCGCGGCCCACACCATCGCCTCGAACCTGTGGTCCACCCTCGCGCTCGCCCTCGACGCGCTCGCCATCGCCGCCCAGGCCCTGGTCGGCCACGAACTCGGCGCCGGGCGCACTCAGGAGGTGCGGGTCGTGGTGGCGCGGATGAACCGGTGGGGCCTGGGGTTCGGCATGATCACGGGCCTCGGGCTGCTCGCGCTCAGCCCGGTGCTCGCCGGAGTGTTCACCGACGACCCGGCCGTGCGCCACGCCCTGATCCCGGCCCTGCTGATCGCCGCGCTGTTCCAGCCCGTCGCCGGAGTCGTGTTCGTCCTGGACGGAGTCCTGATCGGCGCCGGCGACGCCACGTACCTGGCGTGGGCGTCCCTCGCGTGCACGGCGCTGTTCCTCGGCGCCGTCGCGCTGGTGCTCGGGGTCGGCTGGGGCCTGGCCGGGCTGTGGGGCGCGATCGGGATGTTCACGCTCGCGCGCCTGGTGTTCCTGTGGATCCGCGCCCGCGGCACCACCTGGATGCGCATCGGTCCAACCGGGGCACGGTGAGCAGATCCGCCGAGCACGGGCCGGGCTACGGAGCGTCAGGTGTGCCGGGCGCGTCGGCGGCGTCGGGTGTGTCCGCGGTATCGGGGGTGGGTTCGAGCAGGCCGATGGCGGCGAGGTCCTGCGGGTCGATGCTCGGCCCGGCCGCGAACCAGGCCTCGAGGATCTCGGCGAGCACCGGCCCCGAGAGCAGACGCAGGCTCAGGGCCAACACGTTCGCGTCGTTCCAGCGGCGGGCACCGGCCGCGGTGGCGGCGTCCGTGCACAGCGCGGCCCGGATCCCCCGGACCTTGTTCGCCGCGATCGACACGCCCGTCCCGGTCCAGCACGCCACCACAGCCTGCTCCGCCCGCCCCTCGGCCACATCCAACGCGGCCGCCCGCGCATAGGCCGACCACACCGACGCCGCCTCAGCGGCTTCACGCTCGGCCGCGGCGTTCTCGGCGGGACTCTCGGCGGTCGGGGCGAGCGCGCCGTGCACGGTGACCTCGTGCCCGAACTGCTCGAGCAGCGCCGGCAGGAGCGGGGCGACGCCATCGCGGCTGTCGGTGGCCACGGAGATACGCATACGGTGATCCTAAACCCGCGCCCACGCGGCGCGGGAGGCTCTGAACACGGACGGAAACGGAAGAGGTCTGCGATGCCAGGCGAGATCGTGCTCTACACCCTGGGCGGCACCATCGCCATGGCCGGGACGACCCGCGGCCCGGCAGACGGTGCCACGGACGGCGGTGGAGCCGGGGTCGGCAGCACAGTGGTGGCGCGGCTGACCGGCGAGCAGCTGGCTGCGGGCGTGCCCGGGCTGGCGCAGTCCCTGGAGGAGAACGGTGCCACGCTGCGCATCGAGGACGTCTCGCGCACCCCGAGCTCGGATCTGACGTTCGCCCAGATCGCCGACCTGGTACGCCGCGGCGGGGACGCGGTCGCGGCCGGCGCTCGCGGGATCGTGGTGACGCAGGGCACCGACACGCTGGAGGAGACCGCGTTCCTCGCCGACCTGCTCTGGGCGCACGAGGCGCCGCTGGTGTTCACCGGCGCGATGCGCAACCCGACGCTCGCCGGCGCCGACGGCCCGGCGAACCTGCTCGCGGCCGTGCGCGCCGCCGCGTCCCCGGCCGCCCGGGACCTGGGCGTGCTCGTCGCGTTCAACGACGACCTGCACGCCGCCCGCTGGGTCCGCAAGACCCACTCCACCGCGACCGACACCTTCCGCTCCCTGGAGACCGGACCCGTCGGACACCTCGAGGAAGACCGCGTACGCATCCTCACCCACCCGCCGCGACACAAGCCCCTGCCCGCCCCCGGCACCGACGCGCCGCCCCGTGACGCGCTAGGTGTCGACGCACTGGCCGAGGCGTTCGCCGCGGTACGCGTCGCGGTGCACACCGTCGTGCTCGACGAGGACGACGACCTCGCTCTGGCCGCGCTCGCCCCGACCGTGCAGGGCCTGGTCGTCGCCGGATGCGGCGTCGGACACGTACCCGGACGCATCGCCCCGACCCTCGGCGAGCTGGCCGAGCGCATCCCGGTCGTGCTCACCTCCCGCACCGGCGCCGGGCCCGTACTGCGCAACACCTACGGCGCACCCGGCGCGGAAGCCGACCTGCAACGCAGAGGCCTGATCAACGGCGGACGGCTCGACCCGTACAAGGCGCGGATCCTGCTGCGCGTCCTGCTGGCGGGCGGAGCCGACCGGAACCAGATCGAGGCCGCGTTCGCCGAGCGCGGATGACCGGACAACCGACGGCCTGATGGCGGTCGACGAGGCACCGGCCGGAGTCGGGCTGCGGCTGCGGCAGTGATCCGGCCCGCGCCCGTGCCTGGGCTTTGAGGCCCAGCGGTCTCAGTGGGCGAGCGCCTTGAGCCGCGAGGCGGCCTCGGCCAGCACCTCGGGCCGCTTGCAGAACGCGAAGCGCACGTACGGGGCGCCCGCGGCGCGGTGGTCGTAGAAGACCTGGCTCGGGATCGCCACCACGCCCGCGCGGTGTGGCAGCGCCCGGCAGAACGCCTCGCCGTCCGCGCCCTCGGGCCCGGGCAGGCCCAGCGGGCGGATGTCCGCGGTCAGGAAGTACGTGCCCTGCGTGCGCATCACCCCGAACCCGGCGTCCGCGAGCGCCGCGGCCAGCAGGTCGCGCTTGGCCTGAAGGTCCGCGGTGAACGCGGTGAAGTAGGCGTCCGGCAGCGCGAGCGCCTCGGCCACCGCGTACTGGAACGGGCCGGCGCTGACGTAGGTGAGGAACTGCTTGGCCGTGCGCACCGCCGTGGTCAGCGCCGGGCTCGCGCACACCCACCCGACCTTCCAGCCCGTCACCGAGAACGTCTTGCCGGCCGAGGAGATCGCGACCGTGCGCTCCCGCATCCCGGGCAGGGAGGCCAGGCTCTGGTGCACCGCGCCGTCGAACACGAGGTGCTCGTAGACCTCGTCGGTCACCGCGAGCAGGTCGCGCTCCACACACAGCCGCGCGATCTCGGCCAGCTGCTCCGGCGGCAGCACCGCGCCGGTCGGGTTGTGCGGGGTGTTGAGCAGGATCAGCCGGGTGCGCGGAGTGACCGCGTCGCGCAGCTCGTCGAGATCGAGCACGAACCGGTCCCCGACCGGACGCAGCGTCACCGGCACCCGGCGCGCCCCGGCCATCGCGATGCACGCCGCGTACGAGTCGTAATACGGCTCGAGCGCGATCACCTCGTCGCCCGGCTCGAGCAGCGCCAGCATCGCCGCGGCGATCGCCTCCGTCGCCCCGGCCGTCACCAGCACCTCCCGGTCCGGGTCGTAGACCAGCCCGTACCAGTGCTCCCGGTGCGCCGCGACGGCCCGGCGCAGCTCCGGGATCCCCGGCCCAGGCGGGTACTGGTTCCCGCGCCCCTCGGCGATCGCGCGCCGCGCCGCCTCGAGCACCGGAGCCGGCCCGTCGGTGTCGGGAAAGCCCTGCCCCAGATTGATCGCGCCGGTCTCCACCGCGAGCTGTGACATCTCCGCGAAGATGGTCGTACCGAACTCGGCGAGACGGCGGTTGAGCAGCGGACGGTCGGCGGTCACGGTCTCCAGGCTCCCTTACGCGCACGGCGGGCGGCGATACCCGCCCACCCTAGCGCCAGCCGCAACACCCCCGCCCTCGGCGCGGGCCGCCGCCGCACGGCACGGACGCGGCTCCGCGCCGGCCCGGCGTGACCGCCCCTGGGGCGACCGCCTCCGGGATGAGTGCCGCGGCTACCTCAGCGGATCAACCGATCAGCCGAGCTGGATCGAGCGCTTGGCCAGCCCCATCCAGAACCCGTCGATCACGCTGCGCTGCGTCCCCAAGTCCGCCTCCCCGGCCCCGAGCGTGACGAACAGCGGCGCGAAATGCTCCGTGCGAGGATGCGCCGCCTGCGCGGCCGGAGCCCGGTGCTCGAAGTCGAGCAGCGCGTCGATCTCACCCGCGTCCAGCGTCTCGCGGCCCCACGCGTCGAACTCGGTCATCACCGACGCCACCTGCCCGTCCCGGGACAGGGCCCTGAGGTTGTGCGTGAAGAACCCGCTGCCGACGATCAGCACCCCGGCATCGCGCAACGGCGCGAGCTTGCGCCCGACCTCGAACAGCGCCACCGGGTCCAGGCTCGGCAGCGAGATCTGCAGCACCGGCACGTCCGCGTGCGGATACATCTCCACCAGCGGCACGTACGCCCCGTGGTCGAGCCCCCGGTCCGGCACGTCCTGCACCGGCTGCCCCGCCGTACGCAGCAGCGCCCGCACCTGCTCGGCCAGCTCCGGCGCGCCTGGCGCCGCGTATTCGACCTCGTAGTAGTGCCGCGGGAAGCCCCAGAAGTCGTAGACCAGCGGCACCGTGCGCACCGCCCCGAGCGCCAGCGGCGCGTCCTCCCAGTGCGCGGAGACCATCAGCACCGCCCTCGGCCGCGGCAACGCCGCCGACCACGCCGCCAACTGCCCCGGCCACACCGGATCGTCGGCCAACGGCGGCGCCCCGTGACTCAGATACAGCGCGGGCATCCGCCCCGACGCGGGCACGTGCGGAACCGGAGGGACGACGGTGGTGTGGCGCACGGACTCGGACTCGCTCATGCCTCCGACGGTAGCCGACGCCGCCCGACCCCGCGCGTGCCGTTACGCGCTCCGGGCCCACGGGCACCGTTTCCTCGCCGGATGGGTCGGGATTGATGCATCGTCGCGCCGGCGCCTTTCCTCCGTCCGTCGGCCCGCATGCGGCACCCAGCCGCCCCACAGATGCCCCTCAGCCGCCCCGCTGCCCTCTGATGCCAGACCCGGCTCGCCCGGGGCCCGCTCGACCCGCCGCTGCTGTCGTCCTGCCTGCACACCGCCGACCATCACCGTCGAGCGCGCCCGCGGCCGCGTCAGCCACCATCGGCTTCGCTCACAGACTTCGACCGACTTCGGCTGACGCCGCGGTCACTCGCGTCCTGACCGGCCATCTGATCTGCGGTCTTACCCGCCTTCTGCACTATCGCCTGAGCTGCGGCGACGGGCCATGAGATGCGTCAGGGCCGCGATGGCTCGGTACGGGTCCGTCCGGCCCGCACGCTCCTCGCACTCGAGCAGCAGCGCGAGCTCATCCGGGTCTGCAGGCACCGGCGCGTCGTCGGCCGCGTAGTCGGTCAGCACCCTGACGCCGTACCAGGCCTCGACGTCCAGACCGCGCTCGGCGAGTTGCGCGGTCAACTCCTCACGCCGGTCCGCCCGCGCGTCCACGCCGAGCCGGTTGCGGTAGCCCGACCCGTCGAACGCCGCAGCCGCCACCGTCCAGTCCCCGGCGAACCCAGGCCGCAGTGCCGTCGCGTCTCCGTTGCGTACCAACAACGAAAGCAGCCCGCCCGGCACCAGTACCCGTGCGACCGAGTCGAGCAGCGGCCCCGGATCGGCGAGGTACATCAGCACGCCGTGACACAGCACCACGTCGAACGCACCCGGCCCGAAGCGGTCGGCCGCCTCCGTCACCTCGCCCCGCACCAGCGCAACCCGAGTGCGCACGGCCTCGTCCTCGGCATCCAAGGCACGAGCGAAGTCCGCGAGCATCGGCTCGGAGCCATCGAGGCCCGTCACCGCGTAGCCCGCCCGCGCCAGGCGCAGCGCCTGCGTGCCCTGCCCGCACCCGAGATCAAGCACCCGCACCCGCTGTACCCCGTCAGCCTCAGCCTCGGACGCATCCGCAGCCGTGGCCGCAGGGAGGGTGCCGTCCGCCCCCACAGGACCAATTCCAGCCCGCCCGGTCGTTCCCCCGAAGACGGTAGCTGCCCCGCCTTCTTCAGTGGCTGCGGCTGCCGTCTCGGCCCCGCGCGCGAGGCCGAGCGTGTCCGGCCGGACGTCCGGAGCAGGCAGATGTGCGGCGAGCTGACGTGCCACCAGTTCCTGACGCACCGTCTGGCGCAGCGTCCCGAGTTGGGAGAGCCAGCTAGCCGCCACCGGACTGAACATGTCCGCCGACGCGGAGGCCGAGGCCGAGGCCGATGGCGAGGCGGACGCCGCCATGCCCCGATCCCCGGCCGTGGCCCGATCCCGGGGCATCACCGGTCGCGCAGACGGTCGATGTCGCGCCGCTCGCGCTTGGTCGGGCGTCCCGCGCCCCGGTCACGGATCGCGACCGGGCCGGCGAACTCGCGTGGCGGGGGCGGCGGGCTCTGGTCGGAGTAGCACTCGGCCGCAGCCGGCGGACCCACCCGTTTCGAGATCAGCCGCGTCACGGTCACCACGCGCTCCCAGCCGTCCGAGCGGCGCACCCGGATCTGGTCGCCGATCTTGATCGACTGCGCGGGCTTGACCTTCTCCCCGTTCACGCGCACGTGCCCGCCCTTGCAGGCGTCCGAGGCCTGGGAGCGGGTCTTGGCCAGGCGCACCGACCAGATCCACGCATCCAGGCGCACGCTGCCCGATGCCCCGACGTTCTCGACCATGCCAGCGACGTTACCCGATCCGGCCGATCCGCCGGAAAAATATCGCGAGCCGGACCCGCCTCAAGCCTAGGATCCCGCCATGGACTGGAACACCTGGCACGACCGGTACGACAATCCCGACTCCCCGTTCGTCGGCCGCCTCGAGACCATCCGCACGTGCATACGGATCGCCCTCGACGAAGCCCCGCCCGGCCCGCTGCGCGCGGTCAGCGCCTGCGCGGGTCGGGGCCTAGACCTGATCCCCGTGCTCGCCGAGCACCCGCGAGGCCGCGACGTACGCGCCCGCCTGGTCGAGCTCGACCCCGACAACGCCGACCACGCCCGCGAACTTGCCGCCGAGGCCGGACTGACCGACGTCGAGGTCGTCACCGGCGACGCCGCCCTGACCGACCACTACATTGACCTCGCCCCCGCACACCTGGTGCTGCTGTGCGGCATCTTCGGCAACGTCGTGCCCGCCGACATCGAACGCACGGCACGGATCTGCTCGGCCCTGTGCGCCCGCGGCGGCACGGTGATCTGGACTCGCGGACGCAAGGCCGACCCCGCGCTCTTTCCCCACATCGAGCGATGGTTCGCCCGCGAGGGCTTCGAAGAGGTCTTCGTCACCCCCGAGGACATCGACCTCGCCGTCGCCGCGCACCGCCGTACCGAGGAGCCCACCGTGCTCGAACCCGCACAGAGCATGTTCGAGTTCATCGGCTACGACGTCCTCTACCCACGTCCGGCATAACCGCGCGCGCCTCACCCACAGACGTCCGCGGCACCGGCGGCCCCTGCTGCACCCACTCACCTGCCCACTCGCGGACGCGGCCCGAGCCGCAGCCGCAGCCGCAGCCGCAGCCGCAGCCGCAGCCGCAGCCGCCAGCAGACGCAGATGAGCGGTGCAGCAGGTCCCGCAGGTGCAGGCACAGTGACGTCCGCACCCGCACCGCCGTGACCGCAACCACGCCGCCCAACCACACCCTCGGGTCAGACGCGGGCGCCACCACCGCCTCAGGCACAGCCCACTCCCGTGTGCCGCGCCGCCTGCATCGCACGACCCTCGGCATACGACGGAACCGACCTCCGACGCACGACGGAACGGCGAGCCATCAGCCCGGCATCAGAACAGCGGCGTCAGACCGTGGCCCGCATCACTCAGCCGTCGAGTCGTCCGGAGCGTCCGACTCCTCGCTCCGCCCGCTCGCCGCCGCGAGCCATGCGGCGTGCGAGGACGCCAGGCGGCCCCAGAGCCGTTCCCGGGCGGCGGCGTCGACGTCCGTCAGCGGCAGGCCGAACTCCTCGGCCGCGCACGCGAACCACTCGCCTGCCGTCTCGAGCGTCCGCTTCTGCCTGCCTTCGCCGTCCACGCGCTCGTAGACCAGGCCCCGCAGGGTCAGCGTCGCGTCGGGCGCGCGCCGCTGCAGGAGGCACACCCGCACGAACCCCGAGTCAGGGCTCGTCGAGAGCTGCTCGTGTGCAGCGGAGAACGCGCTCCAGTGCACCGGCTCGGGCGCGAACACCATCGCCGGCACGCTCGCCTTCGAGTCGTGCAGGAACAGCCAGCCGCCCGGCCGCTCTGCCCACGGCTCGAGCCGGTAGGTGAACGGCCCCTGCACCGACGCGCCTTCGCGCAGCGGCATCGGCTCGTAGAGCCCGTCGCCGAGCCCGACGTCCACCAGCCACCGTTCGCCCTCGCACGCCACCACCAGCACCTGGTGGTTGACCTCGAGTTCCGTCCGCTCCGGCGGCGCGGACTGACCGCACACCTCGCCGAGGTGGCGCGTGGCGCTGTAGCCGAGGTGTTGCAGCAGCGTCCCGAACGCCCCGTTGAGGTGGAAGCAGTACCCGCCGCGACCCCGGACGATCCGCCCGATCGACTCGTCCGGATCCGCGCTCGTGGCCCGTCCCAGCTGAATCTCCAGGTTCTCGTACGCCACCCGCTCCGCGTGCGCGCGGTGCAGCGCGAAGAGCGCCTCAAGGCTCGGGTGGTGGCCTGACCGGGGGGCCAGGCCCAGCCGGGCGAGGTAGCCGTCATAGCGGTCGGTGCCGGTGTTCACGATGTTCGCGGTCTCCACCCGCCCGAGCCTACGGGCAGGTGCCGACACGCCCGCCGGTTCCGGGGCGCCGGCGGATTTGACACGTATTCAGGCGTCTTCACTCTTGAGTTGTTCAGTTGTGCTCTGCATGGCCTGTACGGAGACGGGCCGCGGTGTGCGTGCGGACGAGGCAGGTGCACCGGGTGTCTACACATGGATCAACGACCCGTGTTCCGCGCGAGTTCCCTGACGGCATGTGAGATTTCATGCTGTCGCAGATGCTGGCAGAACGGCCCGCCACCTGCGCATACTGCCGTGCCCCCTGATGTCACGCGGAAGGATGAGAACCGTATGCAGTCGGACACCTGGATGCTCGGGGATATGGCAGTCTCGCGGATCGGGTTCGGCGCGATGCGCCTGACCGGCAGCACAGCCTTCGACGACCGCGACGCCGTACCGAGCGACCGGGCCCGGGTCACCGCCGTGCTGCGGCGCGCGGTGGAACTCGGCGTCAACCACATCGACACCGCCGCCTTCTACTTCTCTCCCCTGCGCTCGGCGAACGAGCTGATCAACTCGGCGCTCGCCCCCTACGCCGACGACCTGCTGATCGCCACGAAGGTCGGTCCGGCCCGCGATGCCTCGGGCGCGTCCTACGCCGCCCGGCCCGACCAGTTGCGCGGGCACGTCGAGGCGAACCTGCGCCAGCTCGGCCGCGACCACCTCGACCTGGTCTATCTGCGTCGCATGACGCAGAGTTCGATCGCCGAGCACTTCGGGGCGCTCGCCGAGCTGCGCGAGGCCGGGCTCGTGCGCCACCTCGGGGTCTCCTCCGTCAGCCTCGACCACCTCGCCGAGGCGCAGGCCATCGCGCCGGTCGTGGCCGTACAGAACCGGTTCAGCGTGGACGTGCACCCGGGCTGCGACGTGCTCGAGGCGTGCGGCGCGCAGGGCATCGCGTTCGTACCCTACTTCGCGATCGCCGGCTCGAAGCGCGAGGCCGGCGCCGACCCGGCCGGCGCACAGGACGAACGCATCCAGCAGGTCGCCCGTGTGCACGGTGTCACCGCGGCGCAGGTCCGCCTGGCGTGGACGCTCGCGCACGGCCCGCACGTGCTCGCGATTCCCGGCACGGGCGATCTGGCGCATCTCGAGCAGAACATCGCGGCCGGTCGGCTGCGGCTGAGCGGCGAGGATCTCGCCGCGCTCGAAGGCGTCGGCGACGGCGAGAGCACTGGCACCGGCGGCGCCGCGGCAGGCAACCGGGGCTGAGCTACGGCAGGGTGGGGTCCGGCCAGGCCGGCTGCGGGAGCCAGGGGCCTGCCGCAGCCTCGCCGAACAGGCCGGAGCGCGACTCGATGAGCGCGATCGCCTCCTCGCGGGCGGCTTGGACGGCTCGGTGCTCGACGTCGTCGATCAGGCCGAGCCGTCGGCCGTGTGTGTATTCGTCCTCGTCCTTCCAGCGCCACGTGCCGTCCGGGTCCACGACCAGGTCGACGAGCAGGTCGAAGGTGTCCCAGCCGGTCGCGTGCCACAGCGGCGGGCGCTCGAAGTTGACGTACCAGGCCCGTAGCGCGCCGTCGGGACCGTAGTGGCGTCCGACGGTGAACCAGCGGCCGCTCGACCGCTGGGTGACGAGCGCGTTGATCTCCCAGACCCACGGGGCGAGCTGCCAGGTCCCGGCGGCGAGCGCCTCGAGGACCGCGGTGCGCATCACCGGCTCTCCGCCGCGCCGGGCGGCGGCGATGTCGGCCGCGGCCTGGACGACCACGCCCGGCCACAGCGCCGTCAACACGCCGTCAGGGCCCGACTCCAGCACCCGCATCGGGGACTCGGTCCAGACACGGTCGCGGAACACGTCGCGGCGCACGGCCGTCGTGCCTGGGCGCAGGAGGGGTACGTCGTTCACGGCGCCATCCAAGCAGACGCGGCCGGGCCGCCGCCGCGCGTCGGTTGCGTTCGGCGTAAACCGGTGGTGCTGTGGCGGCGTGGTTCGGCAGGATCGGCCCGTGATCGATCCTGGGCTTGAGGGCCGTGTGGCGCTGGTGACCGGTGCGAACCACGGCATCGGTGCGGCGGCGGCCGAGGCACTGGCCGCGCAGGGCTGTGCGGTGGCGCTGACCTATCTGCGGCTGGACCCGGCCGCCCATCAGGGCGCTGCGTATCCGCCCGAGTACGGCCGGGCGCGGGCGCAGAGCGCGGACGAGGTGGTCGCGCGGATCCGGGACGGCGGGGGCCGCGCGGCATGTCTGGAGGCGGACCTGACCGATCCGGCGGCGCCGGCGCGGCTGTTCGACTGGGCCGAGTCCGTGTTCGGCCCGGTGGAGATCCTGGTGAACAACGCCAGCGGCTGGCTCCCCGACACCTTCCTGCCCGCGGCGGCCGACCGGTTCGGGCGGCGGCTGCGCCCGGTGGAGGCGGCCGGGTACGAGCAACAGTTCGCCGTGGACGTGCGCGCACCGGCGCTGCTGATCGCACAGTTCGCCCGCCGGCACGTCGAGCGGGGCGGGGACTGGGGACGTGTCATCGGGTTAACGTCCGGCGGTGCGGGCGGGTTCCCGGAGGAGGTCTCCTACGGCGCGGCGAAGGCGGCGCAGGAGAACTACACGATGTCCGCGGCGCAGGAGCTCGGCCGGTTCGGGATCACCGCGAACCTGGTCAAGCCCCCGGCGACCGACACCGGCTGGATCACCCCGGCCGTCGCGCGCGCCGCACTCGACGCCAGCCCGCTGCGGCACGTCGCGCAGCCCGACCACATCGCCGAGGTGATCACGTTCCTCGCCTCTGCGCAGGCCCGGCACGTCACCGGCCAGATCATCGCGGTCTCCTGACGCCGCGACAGCTCTGGCTCTTGGCCACTACAACTAGAGCCCTGTCGCGTCGAGGATGTGACCCATCACGGGCACGGGCAGGCTCGGATTGGCGGCGGCCCCCGCGACCAGCGTGGCGTCGTCGGCACCCAGCAGTACGATCAGACAGTCCGCAGGAAGCGCGCGGTTGGCTGCTGCGCGGCGCCGCACGCCGGGATCGTCGTCACGCAGCAGTGCCTCGATCGCCGCGACCGGCAGTCCAGCGTGGTCCGCGACCTGCTCACGGTGGGTGGAGTCGGCCGAGCGGGCCAGCGCGGCCGCGGCGTCGGCGGGAAAGTTCGCGTGCGCGATCATGTCCCAGCGGCTGAAGCTGTGCCATTGTCCGACGATTTCCGCCAGCAGCCATCCGGGCGCGGAGGGCTGGCGTTCGCACACGAACAGCCGCACCGCGAAGCTCTCGTCGCGGGCAAGGATCGCGATGATCTCATCGGACAGGTCGGAGCGCAGCGTCAGACTCTTGCGCAGGATCTGATGGCGACTCCGGGCGATGTCCAGCCTGTCGCGTTCGGGCAGGTCGGCGTCCGCCACCCAGCGGACAATCTCGTAACTGCCGTCGTCGTATTCGACGGGGATCGACTCGCGCAGCACCGGATCGAGGTCCCGGCGTGCCACGACCGCCGCGCGCACCTCGTTGTGCGGATCGTGCGCGAGCGCGGCCACGTGCACGGACGGGAGCGTGGGGTTGGCCGCGACGGCCGCGCGCAGCTTCGGGGAGGCCAGGAAACGGCTGGTCAGATCGGCGTCCAGGTCGGCGACGGCAGAGATCTGCTCGAGTAGAGGTAGGGCTCGGCCGCTCTCGTCCGCCGGCGTGTCGTCGATGCCGGCCAGCAATGCGTGCGCCGTGTGTGTTGGCAGTGGGGCATCAAGGAACTGCAGAAGCAGGCTGCGTTCCCAGGCGTCGGTGATTCGGTCGAGCAGCGCGTCGAGGTAGTCGAGGGGTGGCGCATGCCATTGCGCGGCCGCGATGGCGGCCGTGTGCGCGTCGTCATCATCGAGGAGCGCAACGCGCAGGTCCAGCGGCAGGTGGCGGTTGCGGGCCAGCGCCTGGCGCACTTCCGGCTCAGGGTCGCGGGCCAGCAGTGCGTAGACCTCACGTGTCAGCGGCGGCGGAATCTTGCGTCCGTGAACGCCGACGGTGGTGAAGTACTGGGCGCCCTTCGCAACGCCTGCGCGCACCTGCGGGTCGGCGTCGGCAGCGAGCACGGCCTGCACATCGGCGGACAGGCACGGGTTCGGCGCCAGCTCTCTCCGCAGACGCACGTCGTCGTCCGCGGCGAACAGCGCCGCGATCTGCGGGGGAAGGTCGCGGCGTCGGGCCAGGAGGAACCGGATGCTGTCTTCCGCGGCCGTCAGACGCGACAGCACCTCCGGCGGCGCGGCCGGGTTGTCGGCCAATCCGCGCAGCATCCGTCCGCTCAGGCGTGATCGCGCGAAGGCGGGCAGGGCGGTGGCGGGGTTGGGCGTGGGGGCAGGCATCGGCCTATGGTGGCAGGGGCCTGCTGCGGCCGTCGCGCGCTTTTCCACCGCCTGGGTCAACGAGACTGGCACTCCGCTCGCACTGCCTCACCGTCGCCGCAGGCGCGTACGCACCTATAAAGGCGTGCTCCGCGGGCGTGATGGTGGCGCGGGCCTTGGCTTGGCGTTGGCGCTGGCATCAGAAATCTGAAAAACTCGGTTGAACGAGCGGCCGAGCGCGGTGTCGGGTACTGCGACACCGGTGCCGCCGGATCGGAGAGAGAGGCCACCCCGTGGACCCGTTGACGTTCCTGCTCCCCGGCACCCAGTCCTTGGTCAGCACGATCCTGGCCGAGGGGTGGACGCAGACGCGCGCCGCGCTGGCCCGGAAGTGGAGCAAGAAGGGCACGATCAGCCAGGACGCCGCCGAGCAGGAACTCGAGCGCGGGCACGAACTGTCCCTGGAGGTCGCCGGCGGGGATGAGGCCGATACCGATGGGCGCCGGGCGCTGCTCGAGGCGTACTGGACCGGCTATCTCGCCGGGCTGTCCGCCGGGCACGCCGATCTGCTCGACGCTATCCGCGAACTCGGCGCGGCACGCGAGGCCGGCGATTCGACCCCGGCGCCGTCGCGGGGCTCAGAAGGTGTCCCGCTTCTTCCGTGGCTCGGCTCGTCTCGCCTGATGGTCAGTCAGGCGGCAGTGTGAAGGCTCCTGTTACTGGTGGTGTTCTCTACGCAACACCGGTCTCAGGAGCCTTCCGTGTCA